>NZ_JCAKRV010000002.1:0-336903 GCF_059515165.1 Chryseobacterium sp. CS3K3.1
TTTATTTTTTTAAAGCTCCGAGTTCCGATGTCGTTTATATAAAGTTTCGGCCTCACTTTGTGAGGCCGAAACTTTATATTGTTATTCAGAATTAGAACTGCATTTCAGGAATTTCTCCTTCAATGATAAGATCTGCTTCTGTTGCTTTAATAATATCTTCTACTGAAACGCCTGGTGCTCTTTCTACCAGCTTGAATCCTGCCGGAGTTACATCCAGAACGGCTAACTCAGTAACTACTTTTTTCACACAGTTTACCCCCGTTAAAGGTAGTGTACATTTTTTTAGGATTTTGCTTTCTCCTGCCTTGTTTACGTGCATCATGGCTACGATAATATTTTCAGCAGAAGCAACAAGATCCATTGCTCCCCCCATTCCTTTCACCATTTTTCCGGGAATTTTCCAGTTGGCAATATCTCCGTTTTCTGAAACTTCCATTGCTCCAAGAATGGTAAGGTCTACTTTCTGACCACGAATCATCCCGAAACTGAAGGCTGAATCAAAAAATGAACCTCCTTCCAGAATAGTAATAGTCTGTTTTCCGGCATTGATGATATCCGCATCTTCTTCTCCTTCGAAAGGAAAAGGCCCCATACCCAATACTCCGTTTTCGCTCTGGAATTCTACGGAAATACCTTCCGGTACATAATTGGCAACCAAAGTAGGAATTCCAATTCCCAGGTTTACATAATAACGATCTTTCAGTTCTTTTGAAATTCTTTTGGCAATTTGTTCTTTTGTAAGCATAATAAAAACTTAGACTGCAATTTAATTATTTTCACTTGAATACAAAAGAGCTTTGTTGTATTCAATAATTAACACTGTTAGTTAAAATAATATCTGTAATTTTGTTCTATTATTTTTTAATAGAATGAAAATACTTTTTAGATATCTAAAACCTTATCAGTGGCTGATAATCATCTCTTTATTTTTGGCTACTGTCAATCAGGTTTTTTCTTTATTTGCTCCGGCGATCACAGGAAATATCCTTGATCAGCTGGTTACTCATCCCAACTTTTTTGATAAAGAAAAGCTATTGCCCAGAAGCCTGAATGAATATTTATACGGAAGTTCTGTATATCATGGGGCTTTTTACTTTTTGGGGCTTCTTATCGGAACTGCAATGGTGAGCAGAATTGCCAAAGCTTTTCAGGATTATGTGGTAAGCGTGATCACTCAAAAGTTTGGAGCGAAAATATTTACAGATGGCTTAAAGCATTCGATGGCATTACCTTATCAGGAATTCGAAGATCAGAGAAGCGGTGAAACGCTGTCTATTTTAACAAAAGTAAGAGAAGATACGGTAAAATTTATCACGAATTTCATTAATATCTTCTTCGGAATTCTGGTGAGTATTATTTTCGTTTCCGTGTATGCGATCCGTTTACACTGGTCTATTATGCCGGTTTATATCTGCGGGATTTTCTTTATTGCCATTGTCACCAATTTATTGAGCAAGAGAATCAAAGTGATCCAGAAAAATATTGTGACTGAAACCACCGCTTTAGCCGGAAGTACCACTGAAAGTCTCAGAAACATTGAAATTGTTAAAAGTTTAGGATTAACCAATCAGGAAGTAATCCGTTTAAATAACAATACCTATAAGATTCTTGGCCTTGAACTGAGAAAGGTAAAAAGCATCCGTTCTTTGAGTTTTATTCAGGGAACCATGGTCAATTTTCTTCAACAGATGATTACTCTGACTTTATTGTATTTAATTTTTAAAAATATTGTTACACCAGGTCAGTATTTATCTCTGATGTTTTATGGTTTCTTTATTTTCGGGCCAATGCAGGAAATTGGAAACATTATTATTTCTTATCGTGAAGCAGAAGCTTCTCTTCAGAATTTTGACCGTTTGATGAAAAAAGAAGTGGAAGAAAAGCCGCTTCACCCGAAACAAATCGGGGCTATTGAGGAGCTGGAATTCAAACATGTTTCATTCAAGCATCAGTCTGCGCAGTATAAAGCTTTAAATAATATTTCTTTTGATCTTAAAAACGGTGAGACCATTGCTTTTGTAGGACCGAGCGGTTCCGGAAAAAGTACCTTGGTGAAACTATTGGTTGGATTGTACAGACCTCAGGAAGGGAATATTTTTTACAATGGAATCAATGGAAAAGAATTTGATTTTGATGAGCTGAGAAATCAGATTGGTTTTGTAACACAGGATACCCAGTTATTTGCAGGAACTATTAAAGAAAACCTTCTTTTCGTTAATCCTTCCGCAACTGAAGAAGATCTGGCCGTTGCATTGCAGAAATCAAGCTGTACCGCATTATTGGAAAGGGCTGAGAAAGGAATTGAAACCGTTATCGGTGAAGGAGGTCTGAAACTGAGTGGTGGTGAAAAACAAAGAATTGCCATTGCAAGGGCTCTTTTAAGAAAACCTCATCTTTTGATTTTTGATGAAGCCACTTCTGCTCTGGACAGTATCACCGAAGAAGAAATCACTACGACGATCAAAGACATTTCGAAAGAAAGGGAACAGATCACCGTCCTGATTGCCCACCGTTTAAGTACCATTATGCATGCTGATAAAATTTATGTTCTTGAACGCGGACAGATTGTAGAAACAGGATCTCACGCCAATCTCATTGACGAAAAAGGACTCTACTACGCGATGTGGAGACAACAGATCGGAGAAAGAAAAACGCTTACTCCTCAAGCATAAAAAAAGCGCTGAATGCATGTTCAGCGCTTTTTATTATATTGTTTGAACTTATTCTTTAGTTCTTACGGTTCTCTGCTCAATTCTTTTTTCAAATTTTTCTCCCTGGAAAATTCTCTGAACCATGATTCCCGGAATATGAATTTCGTTCGGATCTAATTGTCCCGGTTCTACCAGTTCTTCCACTTCAGCAATGGTAATCTTTGCCGCACCCGCCATCGGATGATTGAAATTTCTTGCAGATCCTTTAAAGATAAGGTTTCCTGCATGATCACCTTTCCATGCTTTTACGATAGAAAAGTCTGCATCGTATGCATGCTCCAGAATATGAGGTTTTCCTTTGAATTCTTTTACCTCTTTACCTTCTGCAACTTCAGTTCCGTAACCTGCCGGTGTGTAAAAAGCTGGAATTCCTGCCTGGGCAGCTCTGCATTTTTCAGCTAAAGTTCCCTGAGGAGTTAGTTCTACATCCAATTCACCTGAAAGCATCTGTCTTTCAAACTCAGCGTTTTCTCCTACATAGGAAGAGATCATTTTCTTAATCTGTCTTTTGTGCAGCAGTAATCCTAATCCGAAATCATCTACTCCGGCATTGTTTGAAATGCAAGTAAGATCTTTCACATCGCCTTCTACCAAAGCATTGATTGAGTTTTCAGGAATTCCGCAAAGTCCGAATCCACCTAGCATTAGTGTCATTCCATCATTAATTCCTTCGATGGCCTCCTTTGCATTTTTTACTCTTTTATCTATCATGAAATATTAGATTTTTCTGTTGGCTAAATTTAATAAATTTTCTTGTATATCCGATGAATGGAAATAATCCTGCAATTTCACACTCTTTACATCTTATTCTTTTCCATTTTAAATCAATAATAATCAAACATTTAGCAATAAAAACGAACAGATCTGTTCATTTTTCATAGTGAATCTCATCAATTTGATTTATATTTGGGGCTTGAAATCAGGAAACATGGCACATTGGCTGTTTTCGGGTATTATTTTTAAACACAATTTTAATGTAGAAATTATTTTATGGCAGATCACTACTGTCTTCATTACTTCTTTTGACCTCTATGAAGGTCTCTTTCGATATCTGCCATCTCACTAATCATATAAAAATATCAAAGCTTACATAAAAACATGAAAAAATTATTTACCTCAGCATTACTTGCATTGGTACTGAGCATGAAAGTATACGCACAGGAGAAAACTTATTTCGATGAAAACTGGGAAAAAACCACTGCAAACAACATGGAGTATTATCGTGAAACGACTCCTAAAGGAAAACTTACCCTTATCAAAGATTTCTATAAAGACGGAAAGCTCCAGATGGAAGGACTGGCTTCGGACACCACTCCTAGCAGTGAGGTTTTTGAGGGAAAAGTAACCTGGTATACTGAAGAAGGAAAGGTTCAGAATTTTGCCACCTATTCCAACGGACAGCAGATTGGTCCGGCCCAGACTTATGATATGAATGGCAGGCTGACAGAAGATGTGGTATATAAAGCTGACGGAAGTTTTTCAGGAAAGATGTTCAGTTATAAGGATGCTGAGGATGGAATGGACTTTAATATTGTGGTGGATTACGAAAACTCTACGCCAGTAAAAACAACCGTTTATGATGATGACATTAAAGGGATCAGAAATGAAACCATCATTGATAAGGACAACAACACTGAAACAAAATATTACGGTGAAAAGGGAAAATATCTGGGCAGCAACACTACCTCCGGTTCGGGTGAAAATATGATGGTAGATTACTATTCCAGTCCCATGAGGATCTCTAAGATAGAAAAATACAGAAAGGACGGCAGTGTAAAAGAAGGTTTTGTTTATAGCAAAAGCGGAAAGATCTTACAGGAACAGAAAATGAATAAAAAAGATGGCTATAAAACCACTTATGATGAGTCGGGTAAAAAAATAGCCCATCTGGTGTACCAATATGATAAGGAAAATGATGTTTATAATCCAATGGACGGGGATGATTATCATCTGGCTTATGAATATTCACAGATTTCCTCTATTGATACTTATGAAAAAGGCTCAAAGGTAACCAGTAAATATTTTGATGAAGACGGAAAGTTATCCTCCGAGCAATTTTTAAAAGATGATCTTATCCAGGAAATTAAATATTATTCCCCGGATGGAAAGCTGAAATCTACATTGACCTACAAAGATGGTATTCCTTATAATGGTACTACCTATGAAGGCTTTAATGAAACAGTTTATAAGGAAGGTATTATTGTAAACATCAAAAGCTTTTTTGAAGGTAACAATACGAAGTTAAGTTTTGAAAAAAAGCTGAATGCCAGACAAACAGGCTATGATGCAACTGTTTATGACCCTAAAGGCACTATTTTATATACATTTACACAACCGATCAGTGAAGATGGGGATGATTATTCCTTTACAGCACAAATCACACAGTATGTAAAGGGGAAGCCTGCCAATAAGTCTTCTGTAAAAGCAGGTGTTATTCAAAGCGGAAAAATCAGACTCAAAACATGGGATGGAGCTAAAGAACTTGAACGCAGCGGGAAATGGATCTTGTTAAAACTTTATAATATGGATGGAAAGCTCATTCAGGAAACTAAAACGCTGGCCGATACTCAGGAGGAAAATGCTTCTGCTGAAACCCCTACGATGATTAACGAGGATGATCTGCATCATTTATTTGACTAATTACCACAACTATATATCAAAGGCGGTTTCATTTTTTGGAATCGCTTTTTATTTAATCACAGATTTTTATTGTTAAGTCTTTTCCCACAGATGGCACAGACTTTCACAGATGATTTTGGAAAATTAAACTTTTTTACATCCATAAAAAAGAGGCTATCATTGCTGACTGCCTCTCCGTTATAATTATGTTGTAATTTACCTTACTGAATGATCAGCTTTAAAGTAAACAGTTTTCTTCCATGTACTTTTACATAGTAAACGCCTGCCGGAAGATTTTCATTCACCAAAGAGAAACGTTGGTTATTGATATTTTTCGATACATACAGTAACTCTCCCGAAGCTGAAACCAGCTCGATTTTTTCAATCGGGTAATCACTTTTAATAAAAGTAGGCTGTCCCGGTTTGGTTGGGTTCGGATACAATACTACATTTTTCTCTGTACTTCTGGTTTCTTCAGTTCCCAAAGTGGGTGAAGTTACCTGGAACTGTACTCTGTTTGAAACTTCCGTGTAGGAATCATTGGTAAACATCACCATGTAGTAATTTCCCGGTGTTGCAGGTACTGCTGTTCCCTGAATAGTTTTTGTTCCCTGAGTTATTCCGTCAAAATAGGTATAAGAAACAAAATTATCATCCGGTGTCTGAACACTTTGAGGATAGATTCCCAGCCAGTCTTTGATGATTCCCGGAGAATCTGTCCATGAAGCCGTAATATTTTCTCCTAAAGTATAAACAGGTTTGTTGATCCAAAGATCTGTAACGATATCTCCTACTTTGAAGAACACCTTCTCCCCGATTCCGTTATATCCGTCTTCCAATAAATACTGAGCATAATAATACCCTTTTGGAAGTCCTGTGAAATTTAATGTTCCTGATGCAGTTGTTACATAGCTCCATTTGATAGAAGCTGTGGTCCCCGGCGTCTGGCCCATTTTATAAATTCCGATCCAGTCTTTCTGTAAGTTGGGTCCGTTTGTAAAATTAATAGTAACGGTTCCTCCTACAGGATACGTATCAGCAGTAGTCTGCAGCTGCACTTTCGGTCCTACATAGAAATTTTTTCTCGGGGTGATTTCCGTATACCCGTTGTTGGCAAAAAATCCTGCAAAATATTGTCCTTTAGCAGCCAGACCATTATTGAAGGTTACTGTTCCTGCAATCTGACCATTCGTATAAATATACCCTTGTGAAGTTGTAGAAGCCGGAGTTTGTCCTTTTTTATAGATTCCTACCCAATCCTGCTGATTTCCGGGACCTCCGGTAAATGTAGCTGTGATAGCTTCATTCTGAGCGTATTCAGTTTTGTTTAAAGTAAATGTAGGATTTGAAACCACACTTCCTGTAATTTCGAACTGTTTTACATCACTCCACTCACTCCACTCAAGGTTTCTGTCTCTGTAACGTGTTTTTACATAATAGATTCCGTTGGGGATAGAATTCGCTGCCAATGTTGCTTTGGTGATGTCTACTCCATCATTCAGGTTTTTGGTTTTATCAGGAGTTCCGTTTCCGTCTTTTCCGAACCAGTTTTCAAAATCACGGTAAAATTCTTTTTCAATTACAGAAAAGTTTGAGGTTTTACTGATCTGGAACTGTGTTGTATTTAAAAGTTCTCCGTTGGAAGATGAAAATGCACTTCCATTCAATGTTAATGGTAAAGTAATTGGCCCTGAGAAAGTATTTGTAATGGATGGTTTTGCCGGCTTGGGCTGATTTTTATATCTGTGGAAAGAATCTACCAATACATTGTTTTTCTTGTTGTAAATTCCACCGATTGAATAGCATTCGATATCTACTTTTCCGGTTGGGACATCTACTTCCACAATCTGATAGGTCCAGTCTGTCAATGTTTTCTGAACATCGTCAAAATCCTGCTCATTAGACATTCCCCAATACTGATCCCAGGCTGTTCCTCCGGAAATAATCTGGTAATTCGGTGTGTTTTTAAGCTGACCTCTGTGGTATAAATGATGGTGAGCTCCAACGTGCATTAAATATTTATCAGAAGTTACCAGAAGCGGTACGGCATTTTCTCTTACCCAGGTAGAAATATCTCCTACGTATTGCTCCGCCTGATACGGTCTGTGGCTTAAAGAAATAATCCAGTCTACCGTAGAATCATTGTTGGCTGCGGTTAAAATCTGCTGAAGCCATGTCTGTTGTGCTGATCCGGTATGTTCGGAACTTAAGCTCACAAATAATACATTTCCTGCCTGCTGGGCATAATAATTTTCATTTCCTGAGCTTATCCCTTTATAACTGATTTCATCAATATAAAAATGGGCATAGTAAGAATTCATTCCCATCGTTCCGTAGGTTTCATGGTTTCCAACCGTTGTCTGAATTGGCAGATAAGGTGATAATTTGATATTCTTTTTAAAGTGGACATTTTCATAGTGATCCAATGTACCTACGTCTACCTGGTCGCCCACCATAAAAGTAAGCGCAATATTATCTGACGGATCTGAATTGGCGCCAAATTTTTCCTTGAGTTTTTTATACGCATTCAATGTAAGCGTATCATATCTTGGCTCTGCTTTAATCTGGTTGTCTCCCATAATAAGGAAACGGATCTTTCCATTGGCAGTTACCGCCTGTCCCGGTAAAGGAAGTGTTCTGAAATTATAAACGGCCGACTCGCTTGTTCCGGTTTTGATCTTATAGTAATATTTGGTATTCGGCTGAAGGTTCGTAATCTTTGCCGTGTGATAATAATAGTTGTTGTTGTATCCGGTATCCGAGAAGATATTGGTAGTTCCTGTTACCGTCACATTTAAATTTGTTGGAGAATCTCCGTAGATTACTGTTGTTTCATTATTGGAAGCTGTTTTCCAATTGACGATCATAGAATTCGGAGTCGGGTTTTGTAAATAAGGGAACAAAACCTGTCCGAAAGCCATCTGGACCGCGAAACAAAAAAAGAAGAAATAATGTTTCATAATAGCTTTAGTTTTAAAATAACATATAGTTTTAAGTTGTGAATCAGGAATTTAAAAAACCGTTATCCGGATTTTTACTTCGGGCAAAAGTAGAATTCCCATATAAACTCTGTCTGATGGGATTTTAAAGAAACCGTTAATTTTTTAGCAAAACCGGAATGAAAAAATTATAGTTTTTAGTACATTAAATATTTGGCATATTCAAAAACTATTTTGTACATTTGCAACCTGTTATTCAACCTCTGACGAAGAACGTGTAAGTTGCTTAGCTTTAACATTTTATTTTATTAATAATGGATTTATTAAAGTACGTACAAGACAAGTACATTGCGAAAAAAGAATTCCCTGAATTCAAAGCAGGTGATACAATTACTGTGTATTACGAAATTAAAGAAGGACAAAAGACTAGAACTCAGTTCTTCAAAGGAACAGTTATCCAATTAAGAGGTACTGGTTCTACAAAAACTTTCACTATCAGAAAAATGAGTGGTGATGTAGGTGTAGAAAGAGTATTCCCTATTAACATGCCTGCACTTCAAAAAATTGAAGTTGATAGAAGAGGTAGAGTTAGAAGAGCTAGAATTTACTACTTCAGAGACCTTAGAGGTAAGAAAGCAAGAATCAAAGACGCTGCTTACAAGAAGAAATAATTCAGACAACAATACATACAAAAAGAGGCTGTTTACTTATAAACAGTCTCTTTTTTTGTGTAAATATTTTTACTTTTTATAGGGAGCTCCTTCTCCGGTTTCCAGAAACTTTTTCAGGCTGCCGAGAAATTGCAGCCAGCCATTGGAGCAGATCTCATAGCATTCAATATCCGGGTTCAGGCCGATATGGGTTAGTTTTATCTGAGTGTCTTCTTTATTTTTCTCTATTTCCCAGACAATTGTTGTTCCTATCCATTCTGTCCGGTTCTTTAATTCAGGAAGGGCAATCAATGAGTCTTCAACCAGCCAGACAATTTTTGTATTGGCAGTTAATTCTTTCACACGCATTGTTTTATGGATGCTATCTCCAAATCTTATGGTAAAAAGATTTCCGACCTCTGAAGAGGAACCTTCAAACAATTCGGTCCACCAAAGGGGAATTTCATCTGTTAAAGCCTGATATACTTTATCTGCTGTGGTGTTGACCTCAAGTAGATGTACGTAGTTTTCAACACTATTTGTATTTATTGTTTTCATAAAATTATTGTATTGGTAGTACAATTTTATGAAATCTACTATAAACCAGGCTTTTCATAGGACAAGAAATATTATATGACATTAACCTTGTCAAGGTTCGCAACCTTGACAAGGTTAACAATCGTACTTTTTATCAGCTGTACAAAAGGACTATTCATTCTTCATAAGATATTGCAAAGGTGTTGAGCCTGTCTGCTTTTTGAAAAATTCAATAAAAGCACTGTCTGATGAAAAGTCCAGGATATAGGACACCTCTCCTATTGAATTTCCTTCCACCAAAAGTTCAATTGATCGCTGCAACCGCCACTGCTGTCTCCAATCCTGATACGACAATCCCGTTTCTTTTTTAAAAATACGGCTGATCGTTTTCTCCACCGCTCCTGTTTTTTCTGCAAAATCTTTCAGCATTGGAGGCATAGATTTCCGCAGTGTCCATTCTTCAGCTATTTTCGTAAAACGCGTATCCTTCGGCATTTTAAGTTCCAGTTTTTCTTCCGGAGCCCTTTGCATTTCATCCCAGAATACTTTTAAAAGATTAGTTTGATCCTGCCTCAACCCTGACCATTCCCAGGAACAAATTCTTTCAATAATTTCTTTTAACAAGGCGTTGACATGAAGAACTTTCAGATCAGGATTCATATATCTTTGGGAATATTTTTCATCAAAATAAATGGATCTGTAGGCTACAATATTTCTGAAATTCACACGATGAACTTCATGGGCAGGAATCCAAAGCATTCTGAATGGAGGGAGAACCAGCTGCCTGTCGGAAGTCGTTACAGTCATACAGCCTGATGGCGCATACAACAGCTGAGATTTCGTTGTATGAAAATGAAAGCCGGAGTCATGCATTACCATATCAGAAGTTATTCCAACTACTTTTTCCGGGATTGAATCAGCATCAAAGACGTCGTTTTGTTCCAGTACAGCCATGTCCTATTTTTGATATTTTTTGTTTTTATATCATTATAAATATACATTGATTTTTTGGAAACTTTGCAGAAAAAAATGAGAAAGACAAATCCTATCTGGCTGCTGACTCTGCTTGTGATGCTTCCGCAGTTTGTGGAAACCATCTATAGTCCTGTTTTGCCAATGGTACAGGAACAGTTTGGAGTACATGAAGAAGCAGTTACCTTAACAATCAGTTTATATTTTATCGCATTTGCACTGGGCGTGGTATTTTGGGGAGTGCAATGCGACAGGATCGGGAGGAAAAAATCATTGGAATATGGTCTCATTACCTATGGAGCAGGAACGTTGGCTGCTGTTTTCGCTCCTGATTTTATGGTTCTTCTGGGAGCCAGGATTATTTCTGCATTCGGAATTTCGGTGGGTTCCATCGTAACACAAACCATTTTAAGGGATACTTTTGACAAAGATAATCTCAGCAAAGTATTTTCCTGGATCGGAATCGGCTTGTCCATCAGTCCGGTAATCGGAATGGTTACAGGTTCAATACTGGCTTCCTCCGGCGGACATCAGAGCGTATTTATTACACTGTGTATCCTGAGTATACTTTTTTTACTCCTTTCCAGACAGAAAATCGCCGAAACTCATCACGTAAAGAAATCCATCAACTTGAAGACGTTGATCAACTTGTTGAAACGGATGCTGCATGATCAGAGCATCATCAAGTGCTGTTTACTGATTATGAGCTTTAATGTCTTGTTATTTTCATACTATTCACTGGCTCCGTTTATCTTTAAAGAAAATCATTATTCCTCTTATGTTTTCGGATACAGCAGTATCATACTGGCTGGCGGTACCTTCGTGGGAGCAAAGCTTAACAGATTTTTGTTATTGAAGAATATACGGTCTGAATATTTAGTTAAAGCAAGTACATTCTCAGCATTGGCTGCTTCTGTTTTTGTCTGGATTCTGACAGGTACAGGAATTTATTTTGTAATTCCCTACTTCTTTATTGTGATGGCATTCAGCATTGCAATTCCCAATATTTTAAGTACTGCATTGATTTATTATAAAAATGAAACAGGAAGCGCCGGGGCTTTATTAGGATTAATTTATTATGTTCTGATAGGTTTAGGATTGGTGAGTATTGGACTGATACAAAATCTGGGAATTGCGTGTGTCCTGTTTTCTGGAATTGGAGTTGGTACTTTATTGCTGTTTGGGAACAAAAAGAATTGATTTTGAAACATTAAGTTTAATGAAGGTGATAAGATTAGGTAAGTTTCATCAAAGATGAAAAATTAAGCAAAATGTTTGTAAAGCTTATTATTTTTACTCACTTGTAAAAAAACTTAATGTTTCAAATATTTTATATTTTAAAATTAATTTATTGTATAAAATCATACAGTGCTTGAAAAAATTTAGGATATACTTCGATATGCGGAAGATGCCCTACATTTTCAATCTCGACAAGCTTTGAGCCTGCAATCTCACGTTGGGTTTTCTTTCCCAATTCCTGATATTGCCCCATTTTAGGTTGAAGTTCTTTAGGAGCTCTGTCCTTTCCTATCGCGGTTCTGTCTCTTGTTCCAATAATAAGCAATGTCGGAACTTTTATATTTTTAAATTCATAACATACCGGCTGATTGTAAATCATATCCGAAGTAAGCGCTGCATCCCATGCAACCTGAGGATAATCTTTATGAAGAGTCCAGCCAGCAATTAAGTCAAGCCAGGGTTGATATTCTTCTTTCCATTTATTGTCGTAATAGAATTTCAGCTGATAATTTTTATAGGTTTCGGCTGTATTTTTAAGTTCAGACTGATAAGCCTGATCAATGGTCTGGTAGGCGGCAAAAGTTTTATAATCTTCCAGTCCGATCGGGTTTTCGAGAATCAGTTTCTGTACTTTCTCAGGATATAGTAATGTAAATCTGGTGGCCACCATTCCTCCCATTGAATGTCCAAGTACGATGGTTTTGTCAATTTTCAGTTCATTCAGAACCGCTTTTGTATTTTCTGCAAGCTGTGAAAAAGAAAATTGGTAAGCATGAGGCTTTGAAGACTTTCCAAATCCTATCTGATCAGGAATCACTACCCGGAATCCTTTAGCAGAAAGATCTTTTGCTGTTTTCTCCCAGTACGCTCCATTAAAGTTTTTGCCGTGGAGAAGCATGACCGTTTTTCCGTTGGGTTTTTGCGGCTTTACATCCATATAAGCCATTTTCAAATCTTCACCCTGAGACTTGAAATTAAGAAAATGTACTTCGTAAGGATATTGATAATCAGACAGCATTGCATCCAGAGGTTTTACCTGTGAAAACATAAAACCGGAGACCGTTAAAGCAAAAGCGGTCATTATATTTCTGAAATGTTTCATAAGACATTTATTTAAAGATTAAAATTAAAAAAACCGCCCCAAAAGGAACGGTTTTAACTGTTATTTTTAGTTAATATTTTTCAAACCATTATGCCATTGAAACCTCTTTTTCCTGTTTTGAAGGTAAATTCATTAAAACAATTGCAAAAAGAATCAAGGCAATTCCTACCCACTGAATGAAAAATACTTTCTCTCCCAGCAAAACAAAAGCCATGGTTACGGAAACCGGAAGTTCCAGCGATGAAACGATACTTCCAAGGCCCAATCCTGCATTGGGAAACCCAACATTGAATAAGATAGGCGGAATAATAGTTCCAAAGAGCGCCAGTACAAATCCATACGTGAGAAATATTGAATAATTAAATGAATGGATATGTTCCGTATTATCAGTAAAATTCAGGTATAATGATTTGAGACTATCAAAATACATAGGCCCTATCTGGGCAAAGAATAAGAATGCAAAAACGACAACAGAACCACCCGCCAGCATAATAATACTCTTTCTGAAAACCGGAAGATGAGTAGCCAGCGTATTAGAGGTGAACATTGTTAAAGTATATGAAGCAGCTGCCATCAGCCCCCAGAATACTCCGTGCCAGTCCAGCTCTATTTCCATATTAATAAGATTGGTTGCCAGAACCGTTCCCAGCAAAACGATAACCACAGAAACCACTTTTCTTGTGTTGGGAAGTTTTTTAGTTAGAATACTTTCTACCACCACACTGAACCACACCGACTGCATCAATAATACAATAGCAATGGAAACATTGATATATTGCACGGCAATATAGTAGAATAAACTTGTTCCGCCCAAAGAAGTTCCTGCAAGCAAGAGCATTCTTACTTCTTTAGAACTTGGCATCGATAATTTCTGTTTTGAGGTTAGGGTCTGAATAAAGTTCAGGATCAAAAGTCCTGTCAAACCTAATACGAATTGGGAAGTAGTTACTTCTGAGGTTGTAAAGCCATCATGATAAGCCATTTTTACAAAAGTGGCCAACATACCGTATATACTAGCTCCAATCCCTACAAATAAAACACCTTTTAGTATATTTTTCTTCTTCATAATTTTTTTAACAGCCTGCAAAGGTACAACATATAAATTAAATCATTCAGCGGTGTCATGGTGATAGATAAATAAAATCGCCACAAGCAAAGCTTGTGGCGATTTTTGAGATTGATTATAAAAGTAAATTATTTCTTAACCATTACTTTAGAAGCAGCTTCAAAACCTAGTCCTTTGATTTTAACCATATAAGTTCCGTTGACAAGGTTGCTTGTAGAAATTGCTTTCTTGGCATCCGGTGAGATTTTATCTTCTGAAGAAACCAGCTTACCAGACATATCATACAATTCTACGCTTACTTTTCCAAGCGTATTGCTTGGGAATTTAATATAGAACTCGTCCTTGGCTGGATTTGGATAGATAGAAATGTTGTTGTTCTTATCTGCCTTTACATCATTGGTAGCCAATAAACATGCTTCCGGAACGTTAAAGTCCTGAACCTGATCATTAATATTATTTTTAGCTCCTGCTGATGCATTCACTCCTAAACCTCTTCTTGCAAAAACTCCCCAGATCATACATTTATCCTGTCCCTGAGTAGTTGCCATCTCAGCTGCCAATATTGCATTTCTTCCATCAATGAAGCTAGGATTACAGCCCTGAAGTTTAAGAGCATCTGTTACTAACTGTAGTACTTTTGTGCTTCCGTTAGGGGTTGTTGACAGCACATCTGAAGCATAACCATATTTTTCAACATATTTCCAGTGAAGATCCCATAACATCGTTGCCCAGACAAAACCAATAGAGTGTACATCCGGAACAATTGCTGATCCGTTATTGTATTCCATTCCGTTGGTATTTCCGTATGTAAATCCGTTAACCGTCATGTTGGTAGAATATTTTGCAGGTCTGATACCACCGCCTGTTATAGGCTGACCTATTGCGTAAGTACCAGTACCTCTCGCTACTGTAGCATCGTCTCCTGCTTTGTTTGTCAGCATTAAAGCAAAGAAATCAGACCATCCTTCTCCCATCTGTTCCTTACTCACACCTGAATTCAGACAGTTGTATCCGGTACCGGTCATTCTGTTGGATATTCCATGACCGTATTCATGGGTTACGATTCCGTTATCAAAACTTCCGTCAGGAGTCTGGTTTCCTTTTAGAGTAACATTTACTGTTGTACTTGCTGCAAGGTGAGTTTTGATATATTCCCCTTCTGCATTGGTAATCAATACTGAAGGGATTGTAATTGTAGGGTCATTCCCTGCCATATTTCCTAAAGTAGAACCATTTACTGCGTTGTTATATATAATGGCCGCTTTAGCTCCGGCATCCTGAAGATTTTTCACTTTTACTGCAAAAGCACATGTTCCTCTCTCAACAAGTCCTATTTTATTAGTCAATGAGCTTGCAGGTAAAGCCGTACATCCGTCTAACACTGATGAAAGTGCTACATCTCCTGTCAGTCCGTTCATTGGTAATGGATTACCGAACTGTGCAGTTCCTGCTCCCGGTGTTCGGGAAACAGCAGCACTTGGTGCATTATAGAAGAATACTCTTCCAACCGGGGACCAAAGATACATTTGCATTCTTCCATTATAACCATCCTGCCCTGAAGAGAAATTCGCATTATTTAATCCGCTTCCATCCTGTGCCTCTGCATATACAGAATCATCATCTCCTCCAACAGGTCCGTTACCAAAATTGTTCTGCTGGAAATTTCTGGCAGATTCTGTAAATCCAAATTTATAGAAAACGTCATGAATTCTGTTATTCAGATAAAATAAATTTGTAATGGCAGCATTTCTGTTATTTAACGGCGTTTCATTGATGTTAAAAGGGAAATCAAAATTTCTTGTTGCCCCTCCGTCTGCCGGAGTTCCTGTAAGATAATCAGGTGCAGTTAAAGCTGTTCCAGCTGAATCTTCATAGGCAAAAACGTTATTTCCTCTTGTAATAGTGTAATGATTGGTTCCGTCAGAATGCCATCCTTCAGGAGAAGCACTCAGGATCCAGGGATTGGTAATAATGGATCTTGAACCAAAAGTTGGTGCTTCAATAGGTAATGGAAACACATTGTATGATGCATTATCCGGCAGAAGTAATGGAATATTATTCTGTGCTATGTTGTTCTGAGGCCCCACCAAGGTATTTTCAAAATGATCGGCATGGGTATATTCCACATCGGATGAATAAGCATCATGATGAAAATTACAAGATAATGTAAGGTTATTTTTCAACAGGATATTTCCATTGTTGGCATCTACTACAATATTCCAGTAATTGGGTGACTTTGGTTCCATTAAGGTATATTCATATGCCAAACGGAGGTTTCCGCTCTCATCATTTGCGTATACCAATCTTTGATTGGCCGAAGTTGCTTTCTTCTGAGTTTTTTCAAGATACTCAAGAATAGTGAAGTTTGCTATCTCAGGATTTTTCAGATCTTCAGCAATCTTCTGAAGCGCTGTGCTTTTACTGATAGCAGCAGTACCTGATGTAGATGCAGTATAATCTTTTACAAAATTATCAGTGTAGTAAACAATTTTATTGTCCTGAATCAATGCTGTTCCTACAGAGCTGTATATTGGCAAACCATTATAAGTCTGTAAAAATTTAACAACATTACCATTCAATGATTTTGACGGATCTACATTATCAACAATGATATTATTAAGATCAGACTTTTTATATTCCCTGATTTTATTTTGAGAAATATAATCTTTAATCAATTTTTCATTATCCTGTCCGAATAATATTGCCGGAAATGCAGAAAATACCGCAAATAAAATAGGTAAAGCTTTGTTTTTCATATCCATTATTAAAGGCGCTAATCTACAAATAATTCACATAACTTTAATGTTTTTTATATTAAAAATTAAATATAAATCAATACAAATAAAGAAAGACCACTTTGAAATCAATTTACATATTTCTCAATCATGAGAATCCTGCATTATATTTACGCGTACCACATTATGTTTACCACATGTTTAATTTTTTTCCATACAAACATTTTCTTTTTATAAGTCATTTTAATAAATATAAATTTCTGACCCACAGAAATCTGTTTTTACTGTTTACCCGATAGTTTTTGTTTTTTTAATGTCTTATTACACTTTTATGTTCTTTGCCGTACAGCCATAAAAAAAGCCGCTCAAATGAGCGGCTCTTATGTATTATAATGGTTCAAAGATTATTTACCTTCTTCCATTTTTCTTTTCAACTCTGCTAATGCATCGATGTCTCCAAGAGTAGATCTTTCTTCGTTGTTAGAAGAAGAAGTTACGTTTCTAGAAGAAGCTTCTTTTACGTTTTTCTTCTCTTCGTCTCTGAAGATACCTGTGTGAGATACTACTACTCTCTTGAATTCTTTGTTGAATTCGATTACTTTGAACTGAGCTTCTTCACCTTTTTTGATTTTAGATCCATCTTCTTTCTCTAATAATCTTGAAGGGCAGAAAGCTTCAACCTCAGCATCCTCGAATTGAACAGAAGCTCCTTTATCGTGAACTTCTACAGCTTTACCAGCGTGGATAGTTCCTTCAGCATATTTAGTTTCGAATTTATCCCATGGGTTTTCAGTCAATTGCTTGTGACCTAGAGATAATCTTCTAGCCTGAATATCTAATTCAAGAACTACAACGTCTAATTTATCACCTACTGCACAGAACTCAGATGGGTGCTTGATTTTCTTAGTCCAAGAAAGATCAGAGATGTAGATTAATCCGTCGATACCTTCTTCTAACTCTACGAATACACCAAAGTTAGTGAAGTTTCTTACAGTTCCTACATGCTGAGATCCTACCGGATACTTAGCTTCGATGTTTTCCCATGGATCTTTAGACAATTGCTTGATACCAAGAGAAATTTTTCTTTCTTCTCTATCTAAAGTTAATACTTCAGCTTCTACTTCATCACCTACTTTTACGAAATCTCCAGCAGATCTTAAGTGAGTAGACCAAGACATTTCAGAAACGTGGATTAATCCTTCAACACCTGGAGCGATTTCTACGAATGCACCATAGTCAGCAAGAACTACTACTTTTCCTTTTACTTTGTCACCTACTTTCAAGTCAGCAGAAAGAGCATCCCAAGGATGAGCTTCTAATTGCTTCATACCTAATTGGATTCTTGTTTTCTCATCATCGAAATCAAGGATTACAACTTTTACAGTTTGTCCGTCCTCAAGGATTTCAGATGGGTGGTTCACTCTAGACCAAGAAAGGTCTGTAATGTGGATCAATCCATCTACACCACCTAAGTCAATGAATACACCGTAAGAAGTAATGTTCTTAACAGTACCTTCAAGAACCTGTCCTTTTTCAAGCTGAGCGATGATTTCTTTTTTCTGACCTTCGATATCTGCTTCGATCAATGCTTTGTGAGATACCACTACGTTTTTGAACTCAGGGTTGATTTTCACAACTTTGAACTCCATAGTTTTTCCTACGAACTGATCGTAATCTTTAATTGGCTTAACGTCAATTTGAGAACCAGGTAAGAATGCTTCGATTCCGTGAACGTCAACGATCATACCACCTTTAGTTCTTGATTTAACAAAACCGTTAACGATTTCTCCAGTTTCGTGAAGTTCGTTTACTTTATCCCAAGCTTTAAGCGTTCTCGCTTTTCTGTGAGATAACTGTAATTGTCCAGTTTTGTCTTCTCTCTTGTCAACCATTACTTCTACCTCGTCACCTACTTTCAGGCCTTGGTTGTAACGGAATTCGTTTAGAGAGATAACACCTTCAGATTTGAAGTTGATGTCTACGATAGCTTCTTTATCAGTTAATCTTACAACTTTACCAATTAGAACGTCGTTATCGTCTAAGTTGTTTAATGATCCGTTGTAGATTTCTTCTAAATCGCTTTTTTCTTTTCTCGCATCTGCATCAAGACCTGATTCGAATGAATCCCAATCAAATTGTTCTGGTGCTACGTTTTGGTTTAATAAAACCTCTGCTGAATTTGTCTCTTTTGACATTTTCTAATAAATTTGTATTCCTTCTTTTTTAACGGTTTGAATAAATGCAGATTAAAAAATACGGAAGTAATTAATTTTAAGTAATTTACTCTTCAAACCTTTTCGCCACAAAAGTGGGTGCAAAGATACTATTTTTATTTGAGATAAGCAATAGATTCTACTACTCTGATATTTAATTTATATATTTAAAAATCAATACCTTGATTAAAGTATGCTTCGACTGGACTCAGCATGACAATGTATGATTTGAACAATATAATGCAACAGCATAGTATTATAGTGGTAATGCTGAGCATAAACTGAAAGTTTACGAAAGCAGTTCATGAGATTCTTCATTTCGCTGCGCTTCATTCAGAATGACAGTGACACAGAATTAAAGAAGGCCCACACTTTCCTATCCTTCTCAAACTCTCAAACCCTCAAACTCTTCCACTCTAAATCCTCAAACTCCAAAATTCACTACCTTTGCAGCATGGAATTACAGCCGATCTATCAAAAACTGCAGATTCAGGATATGAATCAGATGCAGAAATCTACTTATAAAGCGTCTGAAAACAATACAGACATTGTCTTACTCTCTCCTACAGGATCCGGGAAAACGCTGGCCTTTTTATTTCCTGTTCTCAGAAATCTGAAAAAAAATGTTCAGGGTGTTCAGGCATTGATACTGGTTCCGGCAAGGGAGCTTGCTTTACAGATTGAGCAGGTTTTTAAATCCATGGGAACAGATTTTAAAGTTTCTGTATGCTATGGAGGACATGATAAAAAAATTGAAGTTAACAATTTGATTGAAGCTCCGGCTGTATTGATCGGAACTCCGGGAAGAGTTGTTTATCATTTAAGAAATAACAATTTTGATCCGAAAACAATTAAGACTCTGGTTCTTGATGAATTCGACAAAGCTCTGGAATTGGGTTTCCATGATGATATGGAATTTATTTCCAATTCTTTAAAAGGACTTTCTCAAAGAATTTTAACATCTGCCACAGCTATGGATGAAATTCCGGCTTTTACAGGCTTAAAAGATGAAAAAGTAATCAGTTTCCTAAAAGAAAACGATGTAAAACCGGATCTCCAGCTGAGAAAAGTGATGACTATTCCGGAGGAAAAACTGGATACACTTTTCAATCTGGTTTGTAAAATCGGAAACAAAAGAACCCTGATCTTCTGCAACCACCGTGATGCTGTAGACCGTATCTCTGAACTTCTTCATCAGATGGGAATAGACAGAGAAACCTTCCATGGCGGTATGGAACAGGATGAAAGAGAACGTGCCTTACTGAAATTCAGAAATGATTCTGCAAGAATTCTTATTACAACTGACCTGGCTGCCCGCGGACTTGATATTCCTGAAGTAGAATCTATTGTTCATTATCAACTTCCTCCAAAAGAAGATGCTTTTATTCACAGAAACGGACGTACCGCAAGAATGAATTCCAAAGGTTTTGTCTACCTGATCATGACTGAAGAGGAAAACTTCCCGTTCATTAAAAACAATACTCCTGAAGAAAGCGTTGCCGGATTCACTAAAGTTCCGCAAAAAACACCTTTCCAGACGGTTTACATCAGTGCAGGAAAAAAGGATAAAGTAAACAAAGTGGATATTGTAGGATATCTGCTAAAGAAAGGAGAACTTCAAAAAGAAGATGTAGGAATTATCGAAGTAAAAGATACGACATCATATGTTGCCGTGTCCAGAAATAAAGTAAACGCCCTTTTAAGAAAGCTTCAGAACGAAAAACTGAAAGGTAAGAAAGTAAAAATGGAGATTGCTTATTAGACCTTTCACTCTATACTTTATTGTCATTGCGGGGAGCACAGCGACGAAGCAATCTGCCCTCCCCGCAATGACATAATATTATTTAATTCCTTTCACTCTCAGAGGGAAAGTATACACTGACCTGGAGGCAGTAATGAAAAGAATATCATTGTTTTTACCGCCAAAAGTGACATTGGAAGTCCAGTCTTCAGGAATCGGGATGTGATAGATCTTCTTCCCGGAACTGTTGAAAACATGTACTCCTTTTCCTGTCAGGTAGAGGTTTCCGTGTTTATCCATCGTCATACCATCTGACCCCATCTCACAGAACAGTTTTTTCTCAGATAATTTTCCTTCTCCCAATATATCATAAACGTAGGTTTTTCCGGCATCAATATCAGATAAGTACAATTTCTTTAGTTTTTCACTCCCAACAATACCATTGGGTTGGGTGAAAGTCTCTAATTTGGTAACTTTTCCTGATTTATCTCTGTAATAAAGACTTTTATGTTGAATTTCCTGTTTAAAACCAACCCAGTAATCTCTTTCATACAAAGGGTCTGTAAAGTACATTCCCCCAAATTCATCATTCCATACATCATTGGGGCCGTTCAGCCTTTTTCCTTCGAAACCTTTTAGCAGAACTTCTACTTTTTTGTCTTTGGATATCTTCCATATCTCACCCTGATCGTCTGAACAGGTAATCAAATACCCATCTTTGTCAAAGTGTGTTCCGTTTGCCCTTCCTGTTTTATTCAAAAACTCTATCACCTGATTGGTTTTCCAGTCCCAATAATAAATTTTATCATTAGGCTGATCGGTGAAATAAACATTCCCTTCTTTATCTGCTGATGGTCCTTCTGTGAAACTGAACTTGTCGGAAACCTTTTCCGGCTGCACTCCCTCATAAAACATTTTACTATAATTTACTGATTGACAGTTTACCAATGCGAAAACCAAACCAATCATACCTATTTTAAGTATATTCTTCATGCTTCATTTTTAAGGCTGCAATTTACGATATGACCCAGAGGTTTCAAAATATTTTCCCATTTTGACACAATAAAAACAACAGACACAAAATGTCCTAATTGTCCTATTTTTGAAGTAGATCATATTAGTAATGAAAAGATATAATCCGGAGCTTTGCAGTAACAGAATCAATCACTTTTTCATGGAACAGTCAATTTGAAAATAAGATTGGTCAGGATGAAAATTGTACTAAAATACTTTTATAGCATATAACAATGAGCGCAGAGTCCAACAATATTAAGTCTTTGGAAATTGAAAATGAAGATTTCAGAAATTCAGTGGGAACCATGGATGAAACCGGTAAAAGGAAGTGGATTTTTCCCAGAAAGCCCAAAGGAAAGTATACCAACTACAGGAATTACACCAGCTATTTTCTTCTTGCTTTATTTTTCGGACTGCCGTTTGTAAAGATCAATAACAATCCTTTTCTGCTGATCAATGTCATCGACAGGAAATTCTTTATCCTCGGACAGCCGTTTTATCTGCAGGACTTTTTTATTCTTGCTTTAGGAGCGGTAACCTCCGTCATTTTTGTGATGTTATTTACTGTCGTTTTCGGAAGAATATTCTGTGGGTGGCTATGCCCGCAGACGCTTTTTATGGAAATGGTCTTCCGTAAAATAGAATACTGGATCGAAGGAGACCGTAATAAACAGATGAAGCTGGACAGACAGGAATGGGATGCAGAGAAAATAAGAAAAAGACTGACGAAATGGTCTGTTTTCCTTTTAATTTCATTGATTATTTCTCACTTTATGTTCATGTATATTGTGGGCTACGAAGAAGTTTTCCGTATTATGAGTGAAGGACCTGAAGCCAACTCACTGAAGTTTATCGTTATGATCTTCTTTACCATGACATTCTATTTTGTTTTCGCATGGCTTCGTGAGCAGGTTTGTACGCTGGTTTGTCCTTACGGAAGGCTGCAGGGTGTATTGATCGACAAGCAAACGATCAATGTATATTATGATTTTAAAAGAGGGGAAGGCCGTGCAAAATGGAGAAATAATGAAGACAGAAAAGCAGCAGGGAAAGGAGATTGTATCGACTGTAACCAATGCGTTGTGGTATGTCCTACGGGAATCGATATCAGAAACGGACAGCAGCTGGAATGTGTAAACTGTACGGCCTGTATTGATGCCTGCGATGAAGTTATGGAGAAAGTTGGCTTACCTAAAGGATTGGTACGTTATGCAACGGAAGCTGAAATTGAAAATCAGGATAAATTCCGCTTTACGCCAAGAATGAAAGCAACAACCGTTATCCTTGCCTTATTAATCGGATTCCTTGGATTTTTAATGTACGATCGTGGTTCTATGGAAGCCAAATTCATCAAACCGGCAGGGTCCACATTCTTTGTTAAAAATGGCAAAATCACAAACACCTTTATTTACACCCTTCTGAATAAATCTAACGAGAAAAAAATGCTTACCATAAAAGTGATTACCCCAACAAATGCAGAGATCACTTACTTTGGTTCTGAAAAAATTATTTTAAAAGGGGATCAGATCCTGAAAGGAAACATCAACATTTCCTTTCCTGAAAACGAAATTAAATTCTCAAAACAGAATATGGTCATCGGAGTATTTGATGAAAAGGGACAGTTGGTAGATTCGTTTGAAACTACTTTTGAAGGACCGTTTAAGCTGGCTCTTTAGGTGGCAGATGATAGGTGATCGGTGGTAGGTTGTTTGGATCAGAAAAAGTAGTTGATGCTTCCCTAATTCCCCTCCTCCGGAGGGGTGGCAAAAATTCAAAGAATTTTTGACGGGGTGGTTTACAACAATCTCTCCATTAAACTTTAAACTGTGAACCTTAAACTTTGAACTTTGAACTCATTAAGCCTTATATTTCCTCATAAACTGCGTGGGAGTCATTCCGGAGCTTTTCCGGAATACTCTTACAAAGTAGGAATATTCTTCATATCCCAGTCTAAAGGCAATTTCCACCAAACTCTCGTCGAGATACATGAGCATCCTTTTGGCTTCCAGCACTACCCTTTCGGTGATCACATCAGTGGCTGTTTTTTGAACAACAGTCTGGGCAATCCTGTTCAGATGTTTGGATGAAATACCTAACAAAGAGGCGTAATGCGTAATGGACTTGTGTTTTGTGAAGTTTTGTTCAATCAGATTTTCGAAATCCTGATAATGTTTAAAATAAGAAAGTCCGGCAGCAGAATCCATTGTATCAAAATCTTTTGAAAACAATCTTGCAGCATTAATAAAAATCTGAGACATTAGTGATAAAATCAAGCCTTCTTTCATAATATTCTTAGTCTGATGTTCTTCTCCCAGTTCTTTAAATAAACTCATGTTTTTCTTCAATTCCTGAGCATTCAATTGTAGTTTTCGCGGGAATGATACGGATCCGAAAAACGGAAAATTTCTGAGTTTCTGATTCACATAATGCATTTCATAAAATTCCTGGGAACAAAAGAAAATATAACCGTCTATATCTTCTGATAGCTCCCAGCTGTGAATCTGTCCCGGTGACAGGAAGAAAAGACTTCCTTCAGAAACTTCATATTTTTGAAAATCAATCTCATGCACTCCTGTCCCTTTGGTAAAGAGAACAGCTGCATAAAAATCATGTCTGTGAGGCTTCTCTATATGACGATGCCCCAACACCAAATGACTCTTCATGGTGTTAAAATAAAAATCTGAAGTATTTTTACCCGCCTGGAAAAGATCAATATGAAGAACGGAGATCGGATTCATTGATAAATATCTTAAGGATACACAAATTTAGATAAAAAGAACCGGTAATAGCTGCTCTTCTTCTCTGTGATGACCAAATGGCTGTTTTGTGATGATTTTACATCTTTATTTTTCCTTTAAAACAAAGTCTGACCGCACTTTTTACAATATATTTTGGATGAAACTTTAAAAAATTTTTATCTTTGAAGTTTAGGAGTTGTAAAATGAAAATAAATTTACCTGATAAGCTGTATTATTCTATAGGAGAAGTTGCGAAAGCATTCGATGTAAACACTTCATTAATACGCTACTGGGAACAGGAATTCCCGATTATCAAGCCTAAAAAAAACAGAAAAGGAAACCGGTATTTCACTCCTGAAGACATCAAAAATCTTCAGATGATCTACCATCTGGTAAAAGAAAAAGGATATACCTTAGATGGAGCCCGTATCGCTCTGACCACCAACAGTAAAATTTCCGAAACCATTACCCTGATCGACCGGCTGGAATTTGTAAAAGCTGAACTGATCAAGCTGAAAGAATCTTTAGGAGAACGGGAAGAGGATTAAGTGCTTTAAAAATATAAAACCTCCGCTGCAATGAATTGCAGCGGAGGTTTTTATTCATAGTAACACATGGGAAAGACAATGATTCATTATTGCTTTTTGTCCAGACTTATTCTTCTTTCTTAAAACTCACCACCAGATATTCTCCGTTTGAACAGTATTTCTTACAGCTGTCATCTTTAAAATTTTCAGGCTTTTTGGTGTATTCTTCAATATACCTCGCACTTTCAGCTGTATCAGCCGGAACTATGACAATATGGTAATTGTCAGCCACTGTACTGTCGGCTTTTTTCAATGCCTCTTCCTTGTATTTTAATGCTTCTGTGTAATTCATATTTATATCAATTAATTAGGTGTGATAAAAAATTTACAAAAACCAAGCCGTTTGAAGAAATGCTATATAAAGAACAATCAAGAATTTCAGTATCAATTACGAAATCATATCACCAAAAAAGCAATATTCCCGCAACCTTGTAAACCATAAAACACTTTCTCTTTATCATCTTTAACCATTTCATTACCAGCTATTGCAGTGCTTTATTTTTATTATTACGTTTACTGTATGATGAGAAAAAACTATTACCGGAAACTGGCATTGATGGTCACATTGCTGACTGTTTTATTAGCCTATCAGAAATACACCAGTCGTGAAAAAGAACCTTTTCCCAAGGTAACGTTTATTTCAGATGCTTCAATACCAGCAAATCTATCAGATTTTGATCCCAATACACTGGACAAAGAACAATGGCAGAAACTTGGATTTTCAGAGAAACAGACAGCAACCATTCTGAAGTATAAAGATATTGTTGGAGGAAAGTTTACTTCGAAACAGCAGTTGAAAAAATGTTATGCTATTTCCAATGAGAAATTCAGTGTACTGTCCTCTTTCATTTTACTTCCCGAAACAGCAGAAAAAGGAGATCCCAAAAGATTCACTCCATACGGGAAGAAAGGAATTATGATTTCAGGAAAATTCAATCCTGATCAGTTTTCTGTTCATGACTGGCTTAAGATGGGTTTCAGTGAAAAGCAGGCAGAAGCTATTATAAAGTATAAAAATTATCTCGGGGGAAGTTTTATCAGTAAGGAAAAGTTTAAAGAATGCTTCATCATTTCCCCGGAGAATTACAGCAAACTTGAACCTTATCTTTTGCTGCCGGCAAAAACTCCCGAAAATTTCAGGAATTTCGCGAAGGATAATCCTGTAAAATCCAGAATTCAATATCATATTTTTGATCCTGATCAACTGGACTTAGAGGGCTGGAAAACACTTGGATTCTCAGAAAAACAAGCAATCACAATCCTCAATTACCGGAACCGGAATTTAAGAGGAAGCTTTAAAAGCCTTGACGATCTGCAGAAATGTTTTGTGATTTCTGCTGAGAAATTTCAGGAAATGAAACCTTATATCAAACTTCAGGAAAAACAGCAGGAAAAAACAGACTTTTCAAAAACAGACCTTAATACCATTACGTTTAAACAGCTTATAGAATTCGGACTGGATGAAAGAAGTGCAGGTTCAATCATTGGTTTCAGAAAGAAACTGGGAGGTTTTATGAATAAGCAGCAAATCCTAAGTACTTACAACATCGATCAGGATCTGGTTCAGAAACTGATTTCAATAGCTCCGTTGAATACATCAGATGTTCCCCGGTACTCATTAGTAAATGCACCGGAGGAATGGCTTAAAAATCATCCTTATTTCAAGTACTCAGCAGATAAAATCATATTCTACCGGACCAGTAATCCAGATGATAAAAAAATATGGAAACTTTTGAAACTGAAACCTGAGTATGAAGAAAGAATGAAATTATATGTAAAATAACATGACAACAAGAAGTTGACATAAACTCTTCCGAAATAATATTCCGGAAGAGTTATACTATAAATAATGTCTTGCATTTTAGTGATGCATATAACTGCTTGGCCCGTTAGTTCCTTCAATGGATTCCGGTAGAATTCCATATTTATTCCTTAAATCTACTGTTCCTAATTTTTTCCCGGAATTAATATCAATGATACTGATCGTACCGGAATTTAAGTTAGGAAGATCCAATAGGTTATTCTGTACTGCTACAACATCTTTTCCTGACTTGGTTTTAAAGAAAGCCATATGATGCGCCCCTCTATCAGCTTCAAAAGTCTTCAAAAGCTTTAGCTGGGGAAGGTTATTTATATCAAAAACAAGTACTTTTCCAGGATCTGCAAAACTTACATAAAGTTTATTTATATCATCAATATACATTTCAAGCGCCCAGCCTAACCCTTGTGTACTTCCGTCAAAAATCCTGGTAAAAGCATCATACTTTTTAGTCGCAGTATTGTATGGGGCAATCCAGATATCACCGCCAAGCATTGTTGTAGCAAGTGCGTATTGTGGAAATTTTCCTCGAAGCAACAATACCTCAACCGGAGCAGACAAATCTGTTGGTGAATCTGCCACCTGGTATGTTTCCTTGATTTCATAGGTATTCAGATCTAATAAAGTACAGGTGTTTCCCATTCCTGTCGTAAAATCAGGGTGAATGGTAGAAGTTACCATCATTAATCCTTTTTCCTCATTAACGGAAATGCCATGGGGATACATGATAAACTTACCGGGATTAGCCTGAATGGAAGCTTTAATCGTTTTGATAAGCTGATTATTATTAGCATTAAAAACGCCAATACTTCCATCTTTCGGACCTCCTTCCCCACCCATAAAAGTCATAAAATATCTACCGTCATTTGTGAAAAATAAGTTTTCACCTACTGTATTTTCGCCCGTATCAATAGGAGTTGCGCTTATTAATTTCGGCTGTCCGTATTGGTCCTTATCAGTTTTTATTTCATAGAGATAACTGCCTCCCAAAGCAGTGGTGAACATTTTTTTTGCATCCAGATTGTAATAAATATGATGAGGCAATACTCCATTACCCAATTCAAGCTTACTGCTGATGTTTCCAAAATTCGGAGCTTCAGGATCGAGTTCTATAACGGCTATTCCGTCTGATGACCCTTTCAGGCTTCTGTAATCAATGTAAAACGAAGTATTATGGGGGTGATCAGGATTATGGTTCTCATTCAGGCAACTCGCAGATATTATCAAAATAACAAACAAGAACACTAAATTCAATTTTAATTTCATGGTTTTGCGGTTATTATTATTAGTAATATAAATATAAAACATTTCCAATGAAAATAAAAATATAACACACTAATATGTGAAAAAAAACAACAAATAACATCAAAAATAATGCTTCCTGTAGTTATACAAGGAAGCATGAAATTAAAAATCGTTAAAGTATCTTAGATATTTTTAATCAAATGTTTTACTGGAATCTACCAGCAAGGAGTTTAAGGTATTGAGTTCCTCATCAGTCATATCTCTCCATTTCCCTATCGGCAGATCAAGTTTGATATTCATAATACGGATTCTCTTAAGTTTTTTAACTTCATACCCCAGATATTCGCACATTCTTCGGATCTGTCTGTTCAGTCCCTGGGTAAGAATAATCCTGAAATTCATTTCATTAATCTTCTCTACCTCACATTTTTTAGTCACAGTATCCAGGATGGGAACTCCATTTCTCATTTTCTCCAGGAATTTTGGAGTGATCGGCTTATCTACACGAACCAGATATTCCTTCTCGTGATTATTTCGAGCTCTCAGGATTTTATTGACAATATCACCGTCACTCGTTAAGAGAATAAGCCCTTCACTAGGTTTATCCAGTCTTCCGATAGGAAAAATTCTTTTCGGGTGGTTGATATAATCTACGATATTATTTTTTTCACGTTTGGTATCGGTAGTACAAACGATTCCTACCGGTTTATTAAAAACGATATACACAGGTTTTTCCTGAGGTTCTCTGATGGGTTTTCCGTCTACTTCTACGAGGTCCTCATCAGAAACTTTGGTTCCCAGTTCAGGAATTTTCCCGTTTATCTTAATTCTGCCTTCCTCCAGAAGTTTATCAGCTGCTCTTCTCGAACAGTATCCTGCTTCTGATAAATATTTATTAATACGTGTCTTTTCCATTAGTCTTTTCCGTAACCGGTATAATTTTTATTGCTGAAAAGGGTAATTCCATAGCTCAGGCCTATGAAAAAACCGTCAGCTCCGTCTTTCAGCCGATGTGATTCAAAAACAATTCCTCCTTCCTGGCTCAATCTTTTTGAATAGGAAACCTGCATTCCCAGTCTCCCGCCCCAGAATTCAGTATCTGAAACAGCAGAGTGATTAAGCTGTTTTCCATAATTAATATCGATATAAAAAGGTCTTTCGCCCGGAGAAAAAATAATCTTTGGCTGAATAACCCAATAAATCAGATGATAATTATCCTGGATAAAGCTATATTTAAATCCTGTTCCCAATGCAAAGTTAGGAAGAAAATTATATCCACCGACAGCAGTAATCCCATAAGTAAGATTTCCTAGTGAAGATCTGTTTTCAATATACTGCGAATTGCTGGTCTGGTTCTTCTTATTAATATTAAATCCTACATTCAGAGAAGGATTGAAGTAGAAATCCATTTTTGATTTTCCAGTTTCTGTATCCTGAGAAAATGCTTTACAAAAAGAAAATATTAATAAGAAAATGGATAATTTTATTTTCATAGGCCTTCAAATCTGTACTCGTTATTCAGGAACTGATCTGTAGCATCTTCAATGGCATAATCACCAATTTTGGTACGTCTCAGCTGTGTCAGATACGCTCCTACTCCCAGTTCCTGCCCGATATCATGAGCCAGACTTCTGATGTAGGTTCCTTTTGAACAGCCTACCATAAAACTCACCAAAGGAAAATCGATTTTTATATCTTTGATATAATGGATGGTTGTTTTCCTTGCCTTCATTTCCACTTCTTCACCGGCTCTGGCAAGGTTGTAAGCTCTTTCGCCATCAATTTTAATAGCTGAATAAACGGGTGGTTTCTGTTCAATTTCTCCAACAAATTTTTCAAGAACTTCTTTTACCTGTTCTTCAGTAATATGAGAAATATCCTGATGAAGAATTTCAGGTTTTTCGGTATCATAGGATTCTGTCTGGACACCGATCTTGATCTCTGTCCAGTATTCTTTGGGAGCATCCTGAATTTCAGGAATTTTCTTGGTAAATTTTCCACAGCAGACAATAAGCAGCCCGGTTGCTCTTGGATCTAAGGTTCCGGCGTGTCCGATTTTAAATTTCTTGGGAAGATCAAATTCCCTTTTAAGTTTATATTTCATTTTATTGACAGCCTGGAAGGAGGTCCAGTCCAAAGGTTTGTCCAATAAAAAGATATATCCTGATTTCAGTTCTTCAGCAGTCATGAATGAGTATAAAAGATTTCTTATTTAAAGAAATAGAAATAAATCAACAGGGCTATTCCTACAAAAATACGGTACCAGCCCCAAGGTTTGAATCCGTATTTATTAAGCACACCAATAAATGCTTTAATGGCAATAAGTGCCACAATAAATGCAACGATATTTCCAATTACAAAGATCATAATATGATCCTGCGAAGACATAATCATTTCATATCCTTTCTGCGGATTTGCGGTTTCTTTTCCCCAGGTCTTAACAAAAACTGAGTACACTGTTACCGCAAGCATGGTAGGGACTGCAAGAAAAAAAGAAAATTCTGCAGCAGCCTTTCTGGTAAGACCTTGTGCCATTCCTCCAATAATAGAGGCCGCACTACGGCTTGTTCCCGGCATCATCGCAAGACACTGCCAGAAACCAATGGTAACAGCATTTCTTACGGTAATTCCTTTTTCATCATCAATTTTAGGATTCTTAAACCATTTATCTGCAAACAATAAAACTACACCACCCAACACCAATACAGAAGAAATCGCAATCTGGTTCCCAAGAACGGCTTCAATTTTATCATCGAATAAATATCCCAACACCAAAGCCGGAACTACAGCAAATGCAAGTTTAAAATAAAACTGAATATTATTTAAGTCAAAAAACTTTTTCCAATAGGCTACTACCACCGATAGAATAGCTCCAAACTGAATAGACACCTGAAACATTTTTAAAAATTCTGTTTCTTCCAACCCCATAAGATTCGCAGTAAATCCCATATGTGCTGTAGAGGAAATCGGAAGATATTCCGTCAACCCTTCTACAATGGCAATAATAATTGCTTTGATTAAATCCATATTCTTTTAAAAATTAAAAAGATTAAAAGATTTAAGAATTAAAAAATCAGCTCATTGGCTTACATCTTTCAATTCTTAAATTTTTTAATCCTTAAATAAAATTGTTTTATTTATTTTCTTTTTAAGATCGCGTACACTTCTATTGCAAATCCTATAACAACAAACAAAGGTGCTATTCTGATTCTTCTGATAGAAAAGATCCCGTCATTCCATGAGTTAGGATCAAATTTTCCGTCTACCGTATTGGCATCAGGTCCCATCATAAGTAGAAATCCTACTACAATGAAGGCTAATCCGATCAGCATCCATTTGAAATTCTGCTGTCCGAAATAGAAAGCGTTTTCCTGTGGTACTTCAGCTTCATGCCCGTAGTCTGAAGCAGAAAATTTATTTGTTTTTTTGCTCATTATTAAGAGTAATATAAATCGTCAACGTTTGATTTCAAGAACCTCCATGTAGCGAAAATGGTACTTAAGACAGAAATAAAAATTCCAACACCCAGTACCAGGATTACTAACCAGAAGTACTGGTTATTGTCCTGTACGAATGCAGAACCAATCTGACTTGTGAAATAATACCACACTCCACCCAAAGCGAGAAGACCTATAACAGAACCGATAGCTCCTAAAATAATAGCTTCCACAATGAAAGGTTTAAGGATAAATCTTCTTTTCGCCCCTACTAGCTGCATTGTTTTAATAATAAATCTCTTCGAGAATATTTTCAGACGGATAGAGTTGTTGATCAATACAACAGCCAATATCAGGAACAGGACTGAAAATCCTAGGATCCACTTCAGGATTCTGCTCAGGTTATTGTAGACATCTACCATCAGAGTACTGTCATTTTTAACATCAATAATTCCGGGAACGGATTTGATTTCTTTAATAGCTTCATCAATTTTTGCTGGATCTACGAACTCCGGCTTTAAAGCCACTTCAATTGAAGAAGGGAAAATATTTTCCTCAAACAATGCATCACTGTCGATTCCCATACTTTTCTTGGCTTCTTTTGCCGCCATTTCTCTTGAAATATAAGTCGCTTTTTTTACAGGAGCTAATAACTGTACCTTTTTAAAAGTTTCTTCCTCAAGTTTTGCAATTTTTACAGAATCTTTAGCGTCATAGTTTTCATCAAAGTAGGCATTCACTACCAACTGTTCTTTGATATAGTCAGAATACTTCTGGGCATTAATCAGAATAAGCCCCATTAATCCTAACAAAAATAACACTAAGGCAATACTTATCACTACTGTAATATTGCTGGACCGAAGCCTTTTCTTATTAAATTCATCTACAGATTTAGCCATTAATATTAAAATTTTTGGCTAAAATAGAAAAAATCTTCCGAAATTTGGGACGAAATAAAGAAAATCACTGTTAATAAAATCATAAAAAACTTTGAGTGTAAAAGCAAAAAAACATCTTGGACAGCACTTCCTGACAGATGAAAATATCGCAAGAAAAATCGTAGAAGGTCTTAGTTTTGAGAACTATACCAACATCATGGAAGTAGGTCCCGGAATGGGCGTTCTTACCAAATATCTTCTTGAAAAGGATCAGAATATTTACCTTGCCGAAATAGATACAGAATCTATAGAATATCTGAAAAACAACTATACAAAAGTAACTGAAGAAACTTTTGTTGGCGATTTTCTGAAGCAGGATTTCAGTTTTATCAAGGATGATCAGATTGCAATCATTGGTAATTTCCCTTATAACATTTCGTCACAGATTCTGTTTCAGATTGTAGATCATTACCAGCTGATCCCGGAAATGGTAGGAATGTTCCAGAAAGAGGTAGCGGAAAGGACAGCGGCTGTTCCGAGAACTAAAGATTACGGTATTCTTTCTGTTCTGATACAGGCTTATTATGATGTATCTTATATGTTTACGGTACATGAGAATGTCTTTAATCCGCCGCCAAAGGTAAAATCGGGAGTCATCAGGCTTACAAGAAACCCTAAAGAAGGGCTTGCGGGCAATGAAGTACTGTTTAAGCAGATCGTGAAAACAGGTTTCAACCAAAGAAGAAAAAAGCTTTCCAATGCTTTAAAAACACTCAATATTCCTGAAGCCTTGAAAGGGCACGAATTTTTAGATAAGAGAGCCGAAGAACTTAGTGTAGCAGATTTTATACACTTTGCCAATCTATGGAAAGAAAATCAATAAAATAATCATTATAAAGCTTCCTTACCGGGAGCTTTTTTGCTGAATACATTACAATACATTGTTTGTTAAAAGCAGAAAGCCTTTCGAATAAATCCGAAAGGCTTTCTTTTATATTACATTATCAATTTTAATTTCTGTTTTTCAGCATGATCCATCCTGACCAGTTCATCTGGGCTTTTGATTTCGGATATTCAAAATTGAACTTATACCAGTATGTTGCTGTAGGAAGTCTCTTACCACTTACTGTTCCGTCCCAGACAGGATTTTCTTTCGAGAACCTGAACATTTCCACTCCATATCTGTCATAGATAGAACCTGTAAAGTTTTTAAAGTCTCCAAGAGCCTTAAGATCCAATACATCATTGATTCCGTCTTCGTTAGGAGTAATGATATTGTTGATCTGCAATGTAAAGAATTCAAGAGATCCTACACAGTGTGTACCTACTCTTCTTACCAAAACAGTATAGTTTGTATTGTCTAAAAGATTCGTAAATACGTTTGAAGCCTGCCATGTGATACCGCCATCAAGAGAATATTCCAAAGTGCTTGGTGTATTGTTCATTGGCGGGTTTTCAGCAGTGATTGTTACTGTCTTTTTGATGCTTTCATAATTTAATGCAGTAACAAAAGGAGTTGCTGCCCCCATTACTTTGGCTTCAAAAACCTTCTTACAGATACCATTATCAATTTCTACTGAGTAGATTCCCCATTGGTCTACATTAATTTTCCGTGTTGTAGCACCTGTACTCCAAAGATATTTATAACCATCACCAGCTCCTGCATCCAGAGTTACAATATCACCGACACACATTTCAACGTCTTTTAATGTAGAGGTAATTTCTGGTGTCACTTCAATTCTGATCGTTGCCGGATTAAGAGATTTACATCCTTTTGCCCCAATGGCATATACTGTAAATGTTGTAGTCTGATATAGAGTAACCGTCTGCATATTCCCTGTTCCCATGAAATTGCTCCAAAGATAGGTATCTCCTCCTTCAGCCGTAAGGGTTACAGATTCTCCCGGACAGATTTTTATTCTGGAAGCCTTCACTTTAGCGGTTGGCGTTGCTTCTTTCTGTAATGTCAATTCTACAATTTTACTACAGAATCCTCCATTGGAAACAAGAACATACAGAATCTGGCCATCGTTACCATTATAATTTAAAGGTGTCTGAATATAGTTGTTATTCTGTGCAACAGCATCCGCCTGATTTTCATAGAATTTAAAGATAGCACCAGGCGTTGGGCTGATGGTAGGCATAATTGTACTTAAATCGAAAGTAGTAATATCCGGCGTGGTACAAAGCAGCAATGTTGCATCCTGAGCCTGAGGTGTTGTTCCTCCGTGAATCTGTATGGAAGCTTTACCCGGACATGGGTTACCAGGAACACTTACTTCGATCGTATAGGTACCGGGCTGTATTGCAGTAATGGTATTGGTTGTAGCATTCGGGATTGGTGCTCCATTAAAGAACCACTGGTATACAAGGTTAGGATCATTTACAGAAGCTGTAATGACCTGAGGTACATTATCACATACATTAATATCTGAAGGCAATTTGGTTCCTGCAGGATCTAAAAGGTCTACCCCGATATTGAAAGATCCTCCTTCAAGGAATACAGCAGAGTCATAACTATGGTCACTATAATCGGCAATTACCATTTTGAAGTGGTATTGCTGTCCTGCTACTACGGTTGCTGTGGCAGTCAATGGAATCGTTCTCCCGTTAAAATTTGTTTCAACGTTCCCGGTGTTATATCCTGCAAAATATTGTTCGTTTACAGCACCACAACTGGATCCGATTGCAGGGTGGATATTGGTAATACTTACCGGTCCTGCTCCTCCCGGAAGTACAGCCATATTTACATAAGGTCCACCTGAAGTAGGTCTCAATAAGATGGCAAATGCATCTGCAAAGGTACAAGGGAATGAGCCTGTATATTCTTCTGAGGCAATAAGGTAATTAAATTTGATCTGAGAAGTTGTAGGAACGAAGTCAAACTCCAAAAGAACGGCATCATTCAGTCTGCTTTCCACAACCCCGATCACCTGTGCAAGATCAGCATCTGAACCTCCACCGTTGACATCACTCAGACCACCTTCAAAAGTATTACCAGCTCTTCTTGCATACCCTGTGGAAAGAATAAGCCCGTCTTTAAAAGGGAAATTGGTTGCAGCCTTATGAAAATATCCCCATGCTCTGTTTGCCTCACTTGCAGCGTGGTTAGGAGTAATTTTTACATTGGTTACATTGGGAGTAAGGCAGGTATTGGTCCCGGAGGAGATCAATACATCTTTAACCATTTTTTCAATAGTATAAGCGGTTTCAGGATACTGCGGAGCATTCACATCAATAAAAGCACCAGCTCTGGCAGACAGATTTGAGGGTGTTTCTTTGGCGTGTTTTCGTGGTGGCAGATCTTGTGAAAATAAAAAAGTCGAGATGACTAAAAAAAATAAACAAAGCGGTAGATATCTTCTCATAATATTTTTGTTTCAACAAATTTAATTTTTTTTTAAATATCTCGCATACATATTTATATTTTTTACTATAAAAAAACAAAACAAGAAGCTTTTACAGTAAATTTTCATTAATCAATCCCTATTCGGACAAATCATACCTGTTGTACCAGCATCGTATTACAAATCATTTTAACATATTTTCCACTTATTTTAAATAATTCACAAAACACGATAATATTTATTCATCAAATCAAAAAAAATCTTCCATTACTGAAAGATTTTTTTGATCAATTTTTATTTTTATAAAATCTAGTTTCTATTTTTAAGAAGAATCCACCCTGAACGCTGTTCCATTTTCTTACTGGCTGGATTTTCCCATTGTACCCTGTACCAATAAGTAGCAGTAGGAAGATTAATTCCCTTTAAAGAGCCTGTCCAGATAACATTTCCTTTACTGGCTTTGAATACTTCTGCGCCGTACCTGTCGAAAATAGAAGCTGCGAAGTCTTTGTAACCGCTTATTCCGGTGAAGTCAATGGTATCATTGATACCATCCATATTAGGGGTAATAGCGTTGCTGATAATGAATGTAAAATAATCCAGCGAAGTACCGCATTTAGCACCTTTCACTCTTACCATTACAGTATACATGGTATTGTTTAAAATACCTGTAAACACATTCGATTCGTGCCATGTCAATCCTCCATCGATGGAATATTCTAAAACTCCGCCTGTAGGGTTACTTGCCGTAAGCGTAAGAATATGATTATCATACACAATATTGGTAAACTGCGGCAGATCAGGATTAATAAGCTGTGCTGAGAAAGTTTTGGAACAAACCCCATTACTGATTGTCACAGAATATGTTCCGGGAATATTCGTTGTTATGGTTTGAGTAGTGGCTCCCGTGCTCCATACATAAGTATAGTTTGGTCCTGAACCGCCATCCAGCGTTCCTTTATCTCCGGCACAGACAAATACATCTTTTAATGTGGAAACGATTGCAGGAACAACTTCAATCTTAACTTTGGCAGGATCCACAGAGCTGCATCCGTTTCCTCCCAATGCATATACTGAATATTCTGTTGTTGCTGTAGGAGTAACTACCTGAGTGTTTCCGTTTCCTGTGAGGCCTATCCAGTTATATGTAATTCCTCCTGTGGCAGTCAATGTTACAGATTCACCTTCACAGATTTTTAATTTAGATGCTGTAAGCCCTGCTATAGGCGGACCTACCTGAACAGTAACTGACGCTGGTGTAGCAGAAATACATCCGTTAGCTCCAACGGCAAATACCGTATATACAGTAGTTGTAGTAGGTGAAACTACCTGGGTATTTCCATTTCCTGTAAGACCATTTCCCCAGTTATAGGTTACCCCTCCGGAAGCCGTTAATGTTACGGATTCTCCTACACAAATACGGGGTTGTGATGAAACTAATGCAGCAACCGGCTGTACTTTATCTTCTTGTACTGTTACTGTCGAAGTAAATGTACAGCTCAGATTTCCTGGTTGTGATACATTCGTAACTGTTAAAGTATAGGTTCCGCCGGCGCTTACAACAGGGGTAAGTGTATTAGCTCCGGACACAATAGTACCTCCGGTGGTTGTCCATGCAATGGTAGATCCAGCAGGTACAACAGACGCTGATGCATTGATGGTAACCTGTGGTGTTGTACAGGTAATTGTTTGTGGTGCAGCAATGGTAAGCGTAGTTTGAGCCGTGCTTAGTAACTGCAGGGATACTACATAACTGCAGCCTCCATTACTTACCAGTACATAAATAGTCTGGCTTCCTCCCGGCGGCGTATATGTTGTAGGTGCTGCAATAAAGTTTCCGTTAGCAGCATTGGCATCAGCCTGATTGACGTAGTAAGTAAAAGTAACTCCTGCAGTAGTTGTAATCTGCGGCTGGGCTTCCGTAAGATTATAAGTTAATCCCGGCTGATAACATTTATGAAGTGTTGCATTTTGCGCTGTAAAAGGTTCTGAAACTTCTATTATTATCGTTGCAGGGTTTTGAGAAACACAGCCATTCGCCCCTACTGCTGTTACGGTATAAGTAGTTGTGGCAGTAGGTGAAACAACCTGTGTACTTCCGTTTCCTGTAAGGCCATTACCCCAGTTATAGGTAGCCCCGCCTGAAGCGGTGAGTGTTACAGAATCTCCTTTACAGATTTTTATTTTGCTTGCTGTAAGCCCGGTAACTGGCGGAGCACTGTTTCCTGTCACGGTTACAGTCCCTACCGCTGTACAGCTGATATTTCCAGGCTGATACACTTTTGTAATGGTTAAAGTATAAGTTCCTGCAGCATTAATCACAGGATTTAAAGTCGTTGCTCCTGAAACAATATTCCCTCCCGTAGTCGTCCAGTTGAAAGTAGCTCCTGCCGGATAAACGGAAGCTGATGCATCCAGCGTGGTCTGAGAATTGTTACAGGTAAGCACTGCCGGAGGGGCAATGGTAGGTATCATCTGTGGAGCTTTTACCAGTTGGAGTTGTGCTACTTTTGCACAGAAACCGTTGGCTACTCTTACATACACCGTTCCACCTGCACTCTGATGAGCTGTTGGATTAGGGATTGTATTGGCATTTCCTGCATTGGCATCCGCCAAGGTAGTATAATATGAAAACACAGCTCCCGGAGTAGTACTTATAGAAGCTTGTGCTGATGTTAAATTAAAAGTTGCGTTTCCGGCAGCATAACAGGCTGTTAATGTAGCATTCTGTACTGTAGGAGATGTTCCGCCAACTACTGTAATAGTAGCTTCTCCCGGACAGGTATTCCCCTGGATGAAAACCTTAACGGTGTATACCCCTGGTGCTGTTGCCGTGTAACTTGCATTGGTAGCTCCTGCAATCGGAGTGGTACCCTGATACCACTGATACGTTATATTAGGTCCCTGCACAGAAGCTGTAAAAGTCTGTGGTGTATTGTCACACATATTAACAGAATCAGGAAGCTGCACGCCAGCCGGATCCAGGATTTTCACCCCGATATCAAATGATCCTGCTTCAAGAAATACTGCTGAATCAAAGTTGGGATCCTGATAATCCGCAAGCACAATTTTAAAATGATAGGTTTGCCCGGGAATGACAGTTGCTTTTGCTGTCAGAGGAATAGTACGTCCATTAAAATTGGTTTCAATCTGAGCGGTATTGGTTCCTCCGTAATACGCTTCATTTTTAGGTCCGCAGTTTTGATATTGCGGGTGGATATTCGTTACACTTACAGGTCCCGCTCCTCCCGGAAGCACTGCAAGATTGGTATAAGTAGGATCTGTTGATTTTTTTAACAGCAATGCAAAACCATCTGTGATGGTACATGGAAAGTTTTGCTGGTATTCTTTAGAAGCAAATAAATACCTGAAAGTAATTTCAGTAGAAGCAGCTACAAAGTCAAACTCTATAGAGGTAGCATTGGTGAGGTTAGTATTACCGATTCCCAACGCATTCGCAAGATCTATATCACCTCCGGTTCCAAGATCATCACTTAAAGTTCCCTGAAGAGTGTTCCCTGCTTTATTGGCATATCCGGTAGAAAGGATAATCCCTTTGCTGAAAGGAAAATTGGTATTTGATTTATTAAAATATCCCCAGCTTCGGTTCTGATTGGTAGCAGCCAGGTTGGGGGAAACAGTTACATTACTTACTGTTGAGCTGGTACAGGTGGAACCTCCGGATATAAGAACATCATTGATCAGCTGAGTGATAGGATAGCCGGATTCCGGGTAACTGGGTGCATTCACATCTATAAAGGCACCTGCCCTCAAAGAAGCAGCAGTAGGTTTTGATGCTATTTCTACCCTTCCTTTATTTTGGGCCAAAATAAAGTTCCCTATGAAAGCTAAAAATAACGCTAAAAATAAATTTCCTATCCTCCTATTTAACATTTTATATTATTTTAAACAAAAATACTATTTTTTTTAATTGAAATTCAAGTTAACACAATTTACATTATTACTAACGCAAATTTATTTATGTTAGAATATCAACTCTGTTTATTTTAAAATAATACAAAAAGACTGACAAAATAGTCAGTCTTTCAGTTATAGTTCAAATTATTCTATATTTTTAAGCAATATCCAGCCTGTTTTCACAGTAAGTTCCTTGCTTGCAGGATCTTCGAAGGTTACCTGATACCAATATGTTGAAGTAGGAAGCTTTTTACCCTGGAAATACCCGTCCCAATACGGTCTGGTCTTCTCTGCTTTGAAAACTTCTCTTCCATATCGGTCGAAAACCTGACCGCTGAAATCTTTGTAATTAACTACCCCGCTAAAATCAATCGTATCATTAATATTATCCCCGTTTGGAGTAATTACATTTTTCATGACGAATGTAAAGAATTCAAGGAAACCTACGCAGCTTGTAAATTTAACTCTTACCCTGATCGAAATGATCTTATTTTTAGGTACATTATTAAATACATTGGAAGACTGCCATGTAACTCCGTTATCTACTGAATATTCCAGGATACCGTTACTTGGATTACTTGCTGTAACGATCATGGTTCCACTCTCATTATAATCCACTTTGATCACTTCCGGAATTACAGCTTTAATCACCTCAGTTTCGAACTCTTTTGAACAAACCCCGTTACTGATTACTACTGAATACTCCCCAGGAGTACCTACAGTAATGCTCTGACTCGTTTCACCAGTACTCCACTGATAGGTATATCCTGGCCCTGAACCCGCATCCAGAATAATTTTATCTCCCTGGCAGATATGGCCGCCTTTTAAATTTGAAACAATAGCAGGTACTACTTCAATGGTAATACGTGCCGGCTGAAGAGATTTACATCCCTGTGCTCCGATAGCATATACTGTATAGGTAGTCGTCTGAGTTGGACTTACCGTTCTGATTCCTCCGGTAGCAGCTGCAGAATCGGTCCATTCATAGGTTACACCGCCGGTAGCTGTTAACAATACGGATTCTCCGGCACAGATTTTCAATCTCGGTGCTGTAACCAATGCTGTTGGTGTTTCTTCTTTTCTTAACGTTAAGGTTGCAATTTTACTACAGAAAGCGCCATTGGAAACCAGAACATATAAAATCTGTCCATCTGTTCCTGTATAATTGGTAAGATTGGTGATATAACTGTTATTTTGAGCCTGTGCATCAGCCTGATTCGCATAAAAACGGAATACCGCTCCCTGCGTTGTACTGATCAGAGGTTTTGCTGTTTCCAGATTAAAGCTGGTAATTGCAGGGGTTGTGCAGAGTTTAAGTTCAGCATTTTGTACAGTAGGACTTGTTCCTCCGATAATGGTAATAGTAGCTTCGCCAGGACACTGATTTCCGGGAACCATTACTTTTACCGTATAAACTCCCGCCTGGGTAGCTACATACACGGCACTGGTTGCCCCCGGAATAGCCACTCCGTCTTTGTACCACTGATAAGTCATTCCCGGAATTGCTGCCACCTGTGCTTTCAACTGTTTTGGAGTATTATCACACATATTGATACTGCCCGGTAACACTACTCCTGCTTCATCTACAATTTTAATTCCCACGTCAAAAGATCCTCCTTCCAGGAAGACCGCAGAGTCATGAGAAGGGTCTTTGGCATCTGCCAATACCATTTTGAAGTGATAAGTCTGTCCCGGAATTACATCTGCAATAGCTGTTAAGGGAGTTGTTCTTCCAAAATAGTTTGTAACCAGGTGTGGGTTTTCCAGTGCTCCAAAATAGCTGGCATTGATCGGTCCGCAGCTGAATCCATTTCCTGCAGGAACAATATTGGTTGCACTTACAGGTCCCGCTCCTCCCGGTAATACGGCAAGATTGGTATAGGTAGGGTCACCCACCTTTTTCAGCAATAATGCAAAGGCATCGGAATAACCTGTACAGGGATAATTGGAAGTATATTCATCAGAAACAAATATATAATTAAATTTTACCTGATTGGAATTCGGGACGAAATCAAATTCAAGAGCTACTGCATCCGTTAAACTGACATTGGCTCCGGTAGCGGCTACAAGATCCGCATCACTTCCTGTTCCTACGGATTGCCCGACAGCTGCTACATAGTTATTACCAGCTTCTGAAGCGTATCCTGTAGTAAGGACAATACCATCGGTAAAAGGAAAGTTGGTAGTTCCTTTATGAAAATAGCCCCAGAATCTGTTGCTGTTGGTCACATCATGATTAGGAGATACGGTAACGTTGGTCACATTGGCTGTTGTACAGTTGGTACCGCCATTGATCAGAATATTCTTTACCAACTGCTCCGGTGTATAATTGGAAGGTGTATATGGAGGCACATTCACATCAATGAATGCTCCAGCTCTGAGACTGGCCGCAGAAGGTTTTATTTTTTCAGACTTCCTGACAGGTCTCGTTTGAGAAAATGCAGAAACAGAAATCAATAAAAAAGAAAAAAGGAAAAAATAGTTTTTTAGTCTATAAATTAACATTTTGTTTTCATTTGTTCAAATGTAGCAAAAATAATTATACTAATCCCCCCTTAACCACTACTATTTTTATAATTCATCGTGTACATTCACAATAAATTTTTCTTATCATTACATTTTCCATAAATCATTAAACCCAACAATTCAGACATAAAAAAACAGACTAAGAGGTTTAGTCTGTTTCTATTTTTAATAAACTTATTCCGGCAATTTATCATCTTTTTTCAATTGGTCTATTTCATTCTGCAATTGCGAGATAATATCCTTTAAAGCTTTTATTTCATTTTTGTTGGAGCTTACATTGCTCTTGAGCATTACATTTTTCGCTCTTTCATTGTGATCTTCCTCATCCTCTTCTTCGTTGATCTCTTCAATATCCTCGCTGATTTCCTCAATGTCTTCCTGGATATCTTCTATATCCTCATTGATCTCTTCAATGTCTTCGCTGATTTCTTCAAGATCTTCCTGAATGTCTTCGATATCTTCGCTGATCTCCTCAATATCTTCCTGGATATCTTCAATTTTCTCGTGGCTTTTATTCACAGACATCTGAATGAAGATTGCCAGATAAATAGCTTCCAGGGAAAGTACGGTCGTAAGAATCAGAAGCATTTTATCAAAATCCACGATATTCAGCATCGGAAGCAAAAACGAGGTAAGGAACAGCAGGGTATGAACAATCAGGGACTGAATAGATCCGATCCATGAGGTAATGCTGTCTGCAATTTTCTCAAGAACTTCTGTTTTTTCGTTATATTTTTTCATCCTTTCTATTTTTACAACAGTTCTTTTGTTACTCCTAATCCAAACAATGCAAAATCATATTTTGCAGGGTCTTTTTCATCAAATTTTCTGATGGCAATATCCAGCTCTTCCACTGTTTTCCAATCATTTTGTGTCCTTGAAACCAATCCCAGTTTTCTGGAAATGTTCCCGGTATGCACATCCAGAGGAATGGAAAGATTTTTCTGATCTATATTCTCCCAGATTCCAAAGTCTACCCCTCTTTTGTCTTTACGCACCATCCATCTTAAAAACATAATAATCCTTTTGGCAGAGGAATTCTTATAAGGTGAACTGATGTGTTTATGGCTTCTGTGCTTTTCTGTTTCCAGGAAACCACTTCTGAATCTTTCTATGGCATGCAGAAAGTTATTTTCTGTTTTTTTTACTTTAAATAAACTTTCCAGGCTTTCATTTTCATTATAAATTCTGTTGAACTGTTTGATAAAATAAGAGAAATCTTGTCCGTTGAAAGTTCTGTGAATGCTTTTATCCTGAATACTTTCCAGATCTTTTTCAGAATAATTCATTACAAAATCATAGGGAGAATTTCCCATAATATCAAGCATTTTATCCGCAGAATTAATGATCGACTTTCTGTTTCCCCAGGAAATCGTAGCTGCCAGAAATCCTGCAATTTCAATGTCCTGTTTTAAAGAAAAACGATGAGGAATCTGTATCGGATCATTTTCAATAAAATCAGGAGCGTTATACTGATCTGCTTTTTCGTTGAGAAAATCTCTGAGTTCTTCAAATTTCAGCATATTCATTCTAAATCTTTACACTCTCCAATGCTTTTGGTAAAAATGTATTGGGAAATATTTCTCTCGCCTCATCAGTAAATACGGTCAGATCTCCATATCTGTTGGAAAAGTGGCCTAAAATCAACTTTCCAACCTGAGCTTTCTGAGCTATCGTAGCTGCTTCCAAAGCTGTGGTATGACCTGTATAATCTGCCATTTCCTTCAGATCATGTAAGAATGTGGATTCATGATACAGAACCGTTACATTTTTAATAATCGGGATGACACTTTCAAGATAACGGGTATCACTGCAAAATGCATAGGATACCGACGGAGCAGGATCAACAGTCAGAATTTCATTTTTAAGAACATAGCCATCACTCAGTACAAAGTCCTTCCCTGCTTTGATATTGTGATAATCGCAGGTTTCAATTTCGCTGTATTTCGCAATCTCTTTCATATTAAGATGTCTGTCTTTCGGTTTTTCTTTAAAAAGATAACCGTTACAGTAGATTCTGTGGTCCAGCGGGATAGTATATACTTCTACCCTGTTGTCCTCATATATTTTTTCAGAATAATCTTTATCCAGTTCATGATAAATCACTTCAAAACCACGGTGGGTTTCCGTGATCTGAAAAATAGTTTCCAGCATTTTCTTAATACCTTTCGGCCCATAAACATGCAATGGCATATCTCTTCCTAAGAGACGGAAAGAAGCTATAAGCCCCGGCAGCCCAAAACAATGATCTCCATGAAGATGAGAGATAAAAATATGATTGATTTTTGAAAATCTTGCTTTTGCTTTTCTCAGCTGAACCTGTGTACCTTCTCCACAATCGATCAGGAAGAGTCTTTCTTCCATTTCCAGCAGCTGTGCTGTGGGTGACGTGTTGATGGTCGGAATCGCAGAGTTAAAACCTAATATTGTTAAATAAGTACTCAAATCAATAATTTATGATGACAAATGTACAACAGAAAAACTAAATGGGGATTTCGCCCTGATATGTAAACTTAATCGGTTACTTTTAAAAAATCCATAAACAGGTCTAATGCCTGTTTGCGGTGACTGATTTTATTTTTGTCTTCAGGATCCATTTCTGCAAAGGTTCTTTCATATCCTTCAGGAACAAAAATCGGATCATATCCGAAACCTTTGAAACCTTTATTTTCTGTCAGTAAATTTCCATGAACCCTGCCTTCAAAATATTGAGCCCCGTTTTCATCATAATAGCACAGAACCGTTACAAAATAAGCCTTTCTGTTTTCAACGTCCTGCATTTCTTCTAATACCTTTTCGATATTTTTTGCGAAATCGTGGTCTCCGGCATAGCGGGCTGAGAAAATCCCAGGTCTTCCATCCAAAGATTCTACAACCAAACCGCTGTCATCTCCCAAACTTGGAACACCTGTTTTTTCAAAGCAATATTTAGCCTTGATCAGGGCATTGGCATGAAATGAATCTCCGTCTTCTACAATTTCTTCGTGAATATTATAATCGGTAAGACTTTTCACCACGCAGTCACTTCCCAGGATCTGTTGGATTTCTTCTTTTTTATGTCCATTGTGTGTAGCTACTAATAATTCCATTTCTATATTCATTTTCAATTTTACTTTTTAAATCGGGTTACTTACATTTCAGCATAATGTACTTTATACTTTTTCATAAACAGGTAATAGAATAAGGAAAAAAGTACAATTCCTACGGCTAATACAAGCCATTCTGAAATATGAAGAACTTTTGCAAAACTCTCATCTTTACCATACAGAACCAACAACGACAGTGTTAAGTTATTAAAGGCATGCAGTAATATCGGCATCAGTAAAGATTTTGTTTTATAATACACCAATCCAAGCACACAGCCCAGCATCACTGCACTGATAAACTGCCATGGATTTCCGTGAACTATTCCAAAAATAATGGAAGCATACAGAATCGCTTTCCAGGGTTCTACTCCTTTATTGATCAATCCTTTCTGAATAATTCCTCTGAAAATAATTTCCTCAAAAACGGGAGCCATAATAACCGTCATGATAATCATTATCACCGGATTGTCTGTCAATTGGCTCATCAGCCTTGTAAAATATTCATAAAAATCTCCGAAAAAAGGCCCTGTAGTTGGGATCTGAGCGGCTACAAATTCAGAAATAAACATCATTCCCGCCATCATTGGAAAGATGAGGAGATAGGTTGAAAAATTAACTGATGACAAGTTGAAATTAAGCTTTTTCTGTGTGGTACGCCTTACGATAAAAAAGTCAAAAAAGGCAATAGCAGTAAGGAATCCTACAGAATTCGCTACCATCAGAAACCAGTCTTTCAATTCAATATTTTCCCTGAAAACCACTTTCCAAAAAGTACTGAATAAAGAAACGGCCATTGTTCCTACGAATAATCCAACCACCAAGACAACACCGCCCAACCATGTAAACGTAAACTTCGGATATTTGCTATTTTCCATCCTTTCTCTGTAAAAAGTTTATGAAAAACAAAGATAATTTTTTTGACTGCTACAGGCAACTAAAAAAGGATTTTCTTATTTTCGTTCCTTTATCCATGAACATCACAAAATGCATACAGAATTTCCATTCCAAAAAATTGAGTCTACCACCAACAGATGGATGACCATTGTCCTGAATGCTCTTTTCTTTGTGATCTTTATTTCCTTCGCTTTGATTTTCGTTTTAGGCCCTGCTTATGGAATTTACAAAAGAGGATTTGAAGCCATGCTGTACCCTGCCCTGATCGGCTGGGGACTTTCATTGTTGATTTTGATTCCTGCAATCCGTTATTATATTATTAAAAGAAAAAAACTGGCCCATACAATTGTGGTTGATGAAACCGGACTTTTATTTTATAATTCAGGAAATGAAATTGTGGATCAGATCCTCTATACAGATCTCCGGCCTTCAACACAGGATTTTGATATTTACACGGTAAATCCGGTAGGATCAGGAATCGCCCCTTTACTGGAAGTAACAATCTTATCAGATAAAAAAGAACAAACTTCAAGACGTATTGATATGAATCTTCCTTTAAAAGTGGTAAAAAACAAATCTATTTTGTATGCCCGTTTCCTACACGGCATCGTCACTTTTCGACGTGATTTGAAGGTAGATCCTCTCGTTTTCCGAAGCTATTCTATTGATACAGAAACCTGGAAAGTGAACCGCAAAGGGATTTCTCTGGGAGGCTGGCTTGTCATACTGGCAGCACTCATAATTACGTCATTTATATGCGGGCTTGTATTTTTGTTAACTTAAGCTAAGAATTAATATGATTGAAAAATTCCAGACCATAGAATCCAAAATCAATATACCCATTACTTACTTTCTCACGGGAATTCTGTGGATCGCTGTTATTCTGATTATGGTGGTAATCGGGGTTGTTTTCAATCTTATTTATAATAATTTCAAACCATTTATAGAAAATGACCTTGGTATCTTTTTCACGATTCTTATTGCCCTGCTTCTTCTTATGTTCTGCTGTATCGCTTTGATCGTGGCTTTAACTTACAGAAAAAAACAAAAGATCCGAAAAGCCATTGTAGATGAAAAAGGAGTAACATTCTACAACCACCGTAATGCAATTATTGAAACCATATTATATCATGAACTTCAGCCAGCTCAGCACTCATCCACCGATGTACATGTTTTCAACACCCAGACCGTAAAATACGGCAAAACGACATTGCAGGTTTACCTGAAAAATAAAGCTGGGGAAATTATGCCTTCAACGGTAGACTTTAATTTTAACTTAGTAATTCTACGCAACCAATATCAGCTATACCGTCATTTTCTTAAAGGCATTCAACACTTTCGTCCGGATCTGAAAATAAGTCAGCAAGCGATTGATCAGTACAATCTTAGTTCAGAACCACAAAAAACAGAATTTGGAATATTTGAATACATCATGTCTGCAGTTTTTATACTGTTTGCTGCCGGATTGGTTTATGTCTTTATATTGCTGATTAAAATGTTTGTCTGATAAGTAATGTTGACGCAAAGCCAATTACGGATGAGTTTATAGCCATATCTTTCATTCTCAAATGCGGTTATCCTTCTATTCTTCTGCGTAATGAATATTGTCTTCATTTAAATTTGAAAACCTCGTAAAAAATCACGATTTTTGCAACTTCAAAATACGATATGTCAGACTTAATCAAAGAAATACAAAAAAGAAAGACCTTCGGGATCATTTCCCACCCGGATGCCGGAAAAACAACTCTTACAGAAAAGTTACTTCTTTTCGGGGGAGCAATTCAGGAAGCGGGTGCGGTAAAATCCAACAAAATAAAAAAAGGAGCTACCTCCGACTTTATGGAAATTGAAAGACAGAGAGGAATCTCTGTAGCGACTTCCGTATTGGCATTTGAATATAGAGATCATAAAATCAACATTCTGGATACTCCGGGTCACAAAGACTTTGCTGAGGACACCTACAGAACATTAACAGCCGTAGACTCTGTAATCGTTGTCATCGACGTTGCAAAAGGGGTTGAGGAACAGACGGAAAAACTGGTTCAGGTGTGTAGAATGAGAAACATTCCGATGCTGGTCTTCATTAATAAACTGGACCGTGAAGGTAAGGATGCTTTCGATCTGCTGGATGAAGTAGAACAAAAATTAGGACTAACCGTTTGTCCGCTTTCTTTACCGATTGGAATGGGAAGTGACTTCCAGGGAATTTATAACATCTGGGAAAACAATATTCAGTTATTTCTGGAAGAGAAAAAACAGAAAGTTGGAGATTCTATTAAGTTTGATGATATCAATGATACTTCAATTGATGATGTTATTGGTGAAAAAGCGGCCAAAAATTTAAGGGAAGAGCTTGATCTGATCCAGTCTGTTTATCCTGAATTTAATCGTGACGATTATATGAAAGGTGATCTTCAGCCGGTATTTTTCGGTTCTGCTTTAAATAATTTTGGAGTACGCGAACTATTGGATGCTTTCATTGATATTGCTCCGATGCCGCAGCCTAAAGAAAGTGATACCCGTCTGGTAAAACCTGAGGAAAGTACTTTCACAGGATTTGTTTTCAAAATCCATGCGAATATGGATCCTAAGCACAGAGACCGACTTGCTTTCGTAAAGATTGTTTCAGGAACTTTCAAGAGAAACGAAAACTATTTGCTTGTAAGAGAAGGTAAAAAAATGAAATTCTCCTCTCCTAACGCATTCTTTGCCGATAAAAAAGAAGTGGTGGAAGAAAGTTTCCCTGGTGACATCGTTGGTCTACATGATACGGGAAGTTTCAGAATCGGAGATACATTGACTGGTGGAGAAAAATTAAGCTTCAAAGGAATTCCAAGCTTCTCTCCTGAGCATTTCCGTTATATCAATAACAACGATCCGTTAAAAGCCAAGCAATTGGCGAAAGGTATTGACCAGCTGATGGATGAAGGGGTTGCACAGCTGTTTACCCTTGAAATGAACGGAAGAAAGATCATTGGAACAGTAGGAGCCCTTCAGTATGAAGTTATTCAGTACCGTCTTGAACACGAATATGGTGCAAAATGTACTTATGAACCTCTATCTATGCACAAAGCTTGCTGGGTAGAAGCTGATGAAAAGTCTGAAGAGTTCAAAGAATTTGCAAGATTGAAGCAGAGATTCCTGGCGAGAGATAAATACAATCAATTGGTATTCCTGGCGGATTCTTCATTCACCATTCATATGACGCAGGAGAAATTCCCGAATGTGAAACTGCATTTTATCAGTGAATTCAGAGAAAACTAAGAAACAATCAGGCAAACCGAAATTGTTTACAATATAGATCCGCAGAAATTTCTGCGGATTTTTTTATAATATATCTTATGAAACCACCCCGTCAAAAATTCTTTGAATTTTTGCCACCCCTCCGGAGGATGGGAATTTTTAGATCTCCCAACTCATATTTGGTAAAACGACAAAGCTTTCGAATCATTTCAATACCCTAAACTCAGAAAAACGCTTTGTAAATCTTTTGTAAAACAAATACAAAACCCTGAGAATATAAGAGTTAGTATTTTACCAGCATAATACATTTCATTTACAATCTTTACAAGAGCTTCCCTTCTAATTTTACTTCATCAAAAAAATTAATCTTATGAAAAAGTTCATATTACTCACTGCTGTAGCAAGCACTTTCATTATGTGCAAAAAAGCAGAAGCTACCCAGGATAGAATCAATGAAGCCATCCATTCGGCGGACAGTGCTGCCACTGTTGCTACAGAAACCATAGATCATGTCAGTAAAACGGCAGATAAAGTCATTGACTCGGCCAGTATTAAAATAAAAGATTTTGAAAATTCGAAAAACGACATCCGTCAAAAGATAGAAAACACTTCCAAGATGGTAGATTCTTTATCGGATAAAATTGCGAATACAAAACTGGAGTCCAAAATAGATAAAAAGGATTCGGTAGAAAAGAAGACTGAAAAGATTGCAGTAAAAACTCCGGCCCCTAAGGTTATTAAAGAAACCAAAATCATTTATAAAGAAAAGCCTAAGAACGACAGTTATGAACTGAATATGCCACAAGATAAAATGGTAAAATCAGGATATCTTTCTATAACAGCGGAGAATGTGGAAACGGTAAAGGAAATTATCCGGGAAGAAGCGAACAGAAATAACGGGTATATCAAAAGTGAAAATCTGTCTTATGTGGAATCCGCTTATCTTCATGGGGAAAATCAAAAAGTATACAGTCTGAATATCAAAGTTCCTATGCAGCATTTTGATGAGCTAATGGATGCCATAAATAGCAATATTGGAGATATTGATACAAAAGATATTCAGGTTTCAGGGCGAAACTATACGGACAGTGCAATCTGTACGATCAATGTAAATATCAGTGAGAAAGCTAAAACAGAAACAGAACCTGAAACCTTCAGTGGAAAATCCCTGGCAGCCATTGAATCCGGCTGGAATGTTATTACTTCTATATTCCTGTTTATCCTGCCGCTGTGGCCTTTATTTCTTATTGCCGGCATTGGATATTATTTCTATAAAAAGAAGAACAGGAACGCCGCTGATCGTGATTCTCATTAGATTTTTTAATTTTTTTTTAATGAGGTTTGGAATTGGTGTTCGATTCTTATGTTTAATTTTACCAAATATTCAACAGAAGTGTTGTTTATTAGAAAAATAACTCTTAACTTTAAGTATAAGCAAAATGCAATGAATCTCCGATCGGACGAGGTTCAAATAAATTTGGAAATTTTATTTCATATATTAATATTTTGTGATTTGGTGTAAAATAAGGCCCTCATATTGAGAGCCTTATTTGTTTTATTTCATATTCACTACCTTATCTACGATAAATTTTGTGTTTCCTCTCCACGGAAGAGCCCCGTTGTACTCTTTGTAATGCAGATCAAAAGTTTTACCGCTGTTGGTTTCCAGTTGTTTGAAAACTTCAGGATCATCTACGGAAAATTCAAACTCATAGCTTGTAATAGTTCCTGTTTTTCCTCTCCCGAAACCTTCCTGAATCAGCTTACCTTCATAGGTTTTGAAAACATAACCTTTTTTCATCGCATAGTTCAGGTATCCGGACTTTACTCCTTCTCCGAAAACGAAATAGTACTTATACCATACAAATACGCCCAGTAACAGCAGTACGACACCGAGGGTGATCCACAAAGATTTTTTCATAGGTAGTGTGTTTTATAAATGTTATTTTGCGATGCTTCTTGAAATCACGATTTTCTGAATTTCAGAAGTTCCTTCATAGATCTGAGTGATTTTCGCATCTCTCATTAATCTTTCTACGTGGTATTCTTTCACGTATCCATATCCTCCGTGGATCTGTACTGCTTCAATAGTAGTATCCATTGCCACCTGAGAAGAGTATAATTTTGCCATCGCTCCGCTTTCAGAGATATCTTTTCCTGCATCTTTTTCACACGCAGCTTTGAAGCACAGCATTCTTGCAGCAGTGATCTGAGTAGCCATATCAGCCAATTTGAATGCAATCGCCTGGTGGTTGATGATTTCAGTTTTGAAAGCTTTTCTTGTTTTAGCATATTTCAATGCCAGTTCGTAAGCCCCTGAAGCAATACCCAACGCCTGAGAAGCAATACCGATTCTTCCTCCGTTCAACACTGCCATAGCAAAGTTGAATCCGAACCCGTCTTCACCGATTCTGTTCTCTTTTGGAACTTTTACGTTATTAAAGATCAAAGAGTGAGTATCACTTCCTCTGATTCCTAATTTGTCTTCTTTAGGTCCGATTTCAAATCCTTCCCATCCTCTTTCAACGATAAAAGCATTGATTCCTTTGTGTTTTTTCTCAGGATCTGTCTGTGCAATTACGATATAATAAGTAGCTGTTCCACCGTTCGTGATCCAGTTTTTGATACCATTTAAAAGATAGTAATCTCCTTTGTCTTCCGCAGTAGTTTTCTGAGAAGTAGCATCAGAACCAGCTTCCGGCTCAGATAATGCAAATGCTCCGATTACCTGTCCGCTGGCCAGTGGAGTAAGATATTTTACTTTTTGCTCTTCAGAAGCGAATTTTTCAAGACCGGCACAAACCAATGAGTTGTTTACAGACATTACAACAGCTGCAGAAGCATCCACTTTTGCAATTTCTTCCATAGCAAGCACGTAAGAAACGCTGTCCATACCTGCACCGCCGTATTTTGGATCTACCATCATTCCTAAAAGTCCCATTTCTCCCATTTTCTTCACCTGTTCAGCAGGGAATTTCTGGTCACGGTCTCTTTCAATCACTCCTGGTAAAAGTTCGTTCTGTGCAAAGTCTCTTGCTGCCTGCTGAATCATCAGCTGTTCTTCCGATAAATTAAAGTCCATAAAAAAAATAATTAGATAGCCGTAAATTTACACTTTTTAAGCAAATCTGAAAAAATAAATTAAAAGCGGGAAAAAGGCAGGTTTGGGGAGATTTTATGATAATGGATATGCGTTTCGGGATCCGAGATCATGGGTTAAAAAGACAATATAAAAAACCTGGAGAAAAATAAACCACTATAAAAGAATCATTGAAAATATAAAATCCCTACTGCAGGGCTTCCGGTCTCCTTTTTGATTCAAACTATTATGGTAAGCATTTAACTAATTTCTAATTATTACCTTCGGATAGTTTCAATTAAAAAAAATGCTTATATTTAAATTTCTTTATAAATTACGTAAAAAATCATGACGATCAAGAGATTATTCGATATTCCACACTATGCTTTAGAAAAATATCCTAAAACGGATATGTTTGTAACCAAATATCATGGGGAGTGGAAAAAAACTTCTACACAGGAGTTTATTAATGAGGGAAATAAGATATCCAGAGGATTATTGAAGCTTGGGATAAAACCAGGTGATAAAATTGCTTTGATTACAACCAATTCCCGCACAGAATGGGCTATTATGGATTTCGGGCTTTCTCAGATCGGGGTTGTTTCAGTACCGGTTTATCCTAGTATTTCTCCTGAAGATTATGAATTCATCTTCAATAATGCTGAAATCCAGTATTGTTTTGTTTCTGATAAAGAACTGTTGAATAAAGTAATGAAAGTAAAACATAATATCCCGAGTTTGCAGGGAATTTTTACTTTTGACAGTATCAGCGGGGCTGCCAACTGGAGAGAAATTCTTGATCTGGGCAAGGATGAATCTACACAAATTGAAGTGGATGATCTTTCTAATGCGATCAATACAGAAGATCTGGCAACGATCATTTATACTTCCGGAACCACCGGAAGACCTAAAGGAGTAATGCTTACCCATAACAATATTGTTTCAAACATATTGGGATCTATTCCAAGAATTCCAAAAAAGAGAGGCTTTGATTACAAAGATGCCAGAGCATTAAGCTTCCTTCCTATCTGTCATATTTTTGAAAGAATGCTGTTCTATCTTTATCAGTACAATGGTTTTTCTCTTTATTTCGCAGAAAGTATCGAGAAAATGGGTGAAAACGTAAAAGAAGTGAAACCTCATTACATGACCGTAGTTCCGAGACTGGTAGAAAAAGTATATGACAAAATCTATAATACAGGTTCTTCAGCCGGAGGATTAAAATCCAAAATATTCTTCTGGGCATTGAATCTGATCACCAAAAAGAAAACCATTTCAAAGCCATCCGGACTTCAGGAAATCATTGCAGACAAGCTTGTATTTTCTAAATGGAGAGAAGGTTTAGGTGGTGAAATCGTGACTTTGGTTTCAGGATCTGCTGCCTTATCTGCAAGACTTAATTTAATGTTCCAGAATGCCGGAATTCCAATTCTGGAAGGTTATGGCTTAACAGAAACATCACCTGTAATCTCTGTGAACAGTTTTGATAAGATGAAAGTGGGAACCGTAGGAATTCCATTAGACAATTTAAAGGTTAAAATTCAGGAAGATGGTGAAATTACAGTAAAAGGGCCCTCTGTATTCAAAGGATATTTCCGGAATGAGGAAATGACAAAAGAAGCTTTCACAGAGGATGGTTTCTTCAAGACCGGGGATATCGGACATATCGATAGTGACGGATTTTTACAGATCACAGACCGTAAGAAAGAAATGTTCAAGACTTCCGGTGGAAAGTATATTGCTCCCCAGACTATTGAAAACCTGGCAAAAGCTTCAAAATTTATTGAGCAGATTATGGTGGTAGGTGATGGTGAAAAAATGCCATGCGCTTTAGTACAGCCTGATTTTGAATTTGCAAAAAGCTGGGCTATGAGAAATAACCTGAATTTAGGCTCAACTCCTGAAGAAATTGCAAAAAGCCCTGAATTGAAGCAAAGAATTGAAAAGGAAATCGAAGGCATCAATGAACACCTTGGAAACTGGGAGAAAATCAAAAAAATTGAGCTTACTCCTGAAGTATGGAGCATCGAAAGCGGACTGCTTACTCCAACGTTAAAACTGAAGAGAAAAGCCGTAAAAGAAAAATTTATCGCTTTATACAATAAGATGTATGATCATCATGAATAAAAAACAGAAACCGCTTCATTATTGAAGCGGTTTTTTTATTGACAAGAACATATTTTTCTTCATCCTTATAATTTCTTCAGACTGAAATGACGGGCCTCAGAAACACCCGCAGGTGCCTGCGACTGCACTGTTCCTGTAGCATTGTCAAAAGCACCTCTATACATCGTTAAATAAATAATATCACCAGCAACTAAATTGACAAGACAATGGAATGAAATAGGTGTATTCCCGGCCCCCGCAATAAGCTGCCCTATATTTGAGCGGGTACCGGCAATAAGGTTGGCAGCAGCCGTTCCATTTTTTGTAATACCCAGATTAACACCAATATAATTGCTTGACCCTGTAGTCCCTCCGGCTCCGAAATAGGACAAAGCATCCAGTTCATAGACACCCGTTTCATTAATAACAAAACGGTTGTTTGCAGCATCCCACGAAGCAGTTGAACCCTGGTTAACCTGTACTTCAGCGGCTGTAAAAGGCAGCACCTGCGGAATACCCGAATTAAAGTTTGCCGTAGAAGGTAAACTATACGTTGAGCTTGATGACATACCAATAATGGTATTGATGGCATTATTAGGATTGATCACTACAGCTTCCCAGGTTACCCCGGAACCAGCATTGCCATTGCTAATCAGTATCGCTGCCCATCCCTGCCCAAGCCCTATAGATGATACGGCAGCACCCGGCTGATTATCTATCAGCTCACTTCCATTGGCTGTTATATTGACATTGAAACTTCCTGTATTTTTAATATAATATACGCGTCCCTTGATATGTCCCTGTGCAGGATAAGCGGCAATAGCTCCCGGCAGTGTTATGGTACCGACTGAACTGCTATTATAGGCTACATAATAATCTGTAATACTCATATTGTAATCCGCTGATACCAGCCGGTACTGTGCGGCAAGACTTCCGTTAATTTCCAAAGTACTTCCAGGAGTGACTGTATTAATACCAACATTTCCAAATTGCCCTAGCAAGCAATAACTTAAAAGAGATAAAAACCCCATAAATAATTTTTTCATGATATATAATTTTTCTTGTTGTGCTTAAATTGAATAGCAGAATATCCAAACGATATCATTTATAAAAATTCATTTTGAACGGGTCAAAAGCTATAGTTAATGGATGTGTCTGCTTTTATTGTAACCATAAAGCCTTACCTCCTATATCTCCTGCTGAAGCTCTGTAAGTTATTTAATCATCATGCCTTTTGATTACAGTAAATATACATATAAAAACATTATGTTGGCAATAATTTAATATTATTAATTAAAATTAAAATAATTAATAAAAAATAGGAAAAATAAGTATTATTTTCTCTTTTGCCAACCAGTATCAAAATACTGTACACTATATGCCATAAAAAAAGCTGTCTCATTTCTGAAACAGCTTTCGTATGACTTAAAAATCAATAACTAGAATTTAATTACAGATTTCATTTTTTCGTTTTCTTCCATTACCAACTCATCATCCACAAGGATTTTTCCAGAGTGCTCATCAATGATGATTTTCTTTCTCTGAGCAATTTCCATTTGCTTCTGAGGAGGAATCGTGAAGAAAGATCCTTTTGGAGCTCCTCTTTCTAATCCTACAACAGCAAGACCGTTGATAGAGTTTGTTCTGATTCTGTTGTAAGAAGCCAATAATCTCTCATCAATTTTAGCTGCAAATTCTTTAGACTGCTCTAAAAGATATTCTTCTTCTTTCTGAGTTTCAGAGATCAAACCATCCAATTCTTCTTTCTTGAATTTCAAGTGGCTTTTCAAATCGTCGATCTTTGCATTCAGTTCAGCTAAAGTTTCGTTTTTGTGAGCAATTTTAGCTCCGAATTCTTTAATTCTTTTTTCAGCAAGCTGAATTTCCAGCTCCTGGAATTCCATTTCCTTTCCTAATGCTTCAAACTCTTTATTGTTTCTTACATTATCCTGCTGAGATTTGTATTTCTCAATTAAAGTTTTAGCATGGTTAATTACTTCATGCTTTGTTTTGATCTGATCTTCCTGATCTTTGATATCAGCATGAAATTTTTCAGCTCTTTTTTCAAGACCTTCAATCTCGATTTCAAGATCTTCAACTTCAATTGGCAATTCTCCTCTAGTATTTCGGATTTCATCCAATCTTGAATCAATGATCTGTAAATCGTATAAAGCTCTTAATTTTTCTTCAACTGAAATATCGTTGGTTTTTGCCATATTTAAATGAAATAATTTACTGGGTTTGTTTTTTCAATAGATTTTGAAATTGCAAATGTACTAAATTTTTGTGATAAAATTTCAAATAATTGTTGAGCAACAAATTGTTCGGACTCATAATGTCCTATATCACAGATCAGCATTTTAGACTCTGCTAAAAAATAATCGTGATATTTAAGATCTCCTGTAAGGTAAGCATCGCATTTTCTGGCCGCTGCAGATCTTATCCCGCTTGCCCCCGAGCCTCCCAGAACCCCTACTCTTTTGATTTTTTTATTGTTAAAAGAAGAATGTTTGATCACCTCCAGTCCAAATTTTTCTTTTACAAACCCAAGGAAATCTTTTTCATCCATTTCCTCTTCCAGATCACCGTACATTCCCAATCCGGCATGATGATTTTTATTATCCAGACTATAAACCTGATAGGCTACTTCTTCATAAGGGTGTGCTGACCTCATAGCGCCTACAATCTGCCCTTGTTTAAAGCCTTCAAAAATTACAGAAATCATATCTTCATCTGCATTTTCACGAATGCCCTGCTGTCCCGAAAACGGATTTGAGCCTTCCACAGGTCTGAATGTTCCATTACCATTCACTGTAAAACTGCATTCATCATAGAATCCTATATTTCCTGCTCCGGCTGAGAACATGGCTTCTTTTACTTTTTCCGAATACTCTTTAGGAACAAAAACCGTTAACTGCTTTAAATTATTTTCTTTGGGCTGAAGAATCTTCATATTCTTTAATCCTAACTGACTGCATATACCATGGTTCACTCCAAAGAAATCATTGTCAAATGCAGTGTGGATAGCATAGATCGCCACTTTATTTTCAATAGCTTTTAAAACAGCCCGCTCTACATAATTCTTCCCTGTCAAAGATTTTAACCCGGAAAATATAATGGGATGAAAACATACAATCAGATTACAATTTCTCTCAATCGCTTCATCTACTACATTTTCCAGCGCATCATGACAAACCAGAATTCCCGACACATCACGATCATAAACACCACACAGCAATCCTACATTATCAAAATCTTCTGCCTGCCTGATGCTTATTTCTTCTTCAATCTTTGCAATTACAGTTTTTAGCTTCATTAATTTATATTTTACGGTTACAGCGAAGATATTAATTTTACCAAAAACCCGGAAAAATTTACAATAAAAAACCGGCTTTCTTCAACCGGTTTTGCTTTGATATAAAAAAAGAACTCAATAAGACTATTAATCTTTGAAAAGCGATACTCTTGTAAAAGAATCTACTACTACGCCACAGTTGATATCAGATTCCATAAAAAGCTGATACCCTCTTCCCGGATCAAGACTCGCAGGGTCCGCAATGGTATAGAAATAAAAGGTAAGGATATTACCTGTTCCACTGGAGCCGCTTGGAACCAGCTGGATAGAATTGATTTCAAAACCGGAATCGGGATTTTTAAAAGTAGCTTTTATGGATCCTGAAGAGTTGGAACCTGGAGTAATTGTAGCGATTGCTCTCCAAAAATGAACCTGCCCGTTAATTTCATTTTCTCTCCATTTACCGGTAGCCGCAATATAGATATTGCTCGTAACTCCCGGAAATGGAACGGTAGTTTCCGGCCAACTTGTAGTAGGGCTTGCGGCAAAAACCAGCGGTGTGGCATAAAGCACCTGTTGTCTCGGGCCATAGCCGCTTCCTGATGCCGTTAAATTGAATGAGGGTTTTACATTTGCGTTTCCAGAATTGATTTTAACGACACCGTCGTTACCAGCCTGAGAAGATGTGGGAACAAAAAGCTGTCTCCAGAGGGTACCATCCCAATACTGGAAGTTATTCGTTGTCGTATTATAAATAAGAGTTCCTGCAGTAAGATTAGCGTTTACTACACCTGCAGGAGGCACTGTGGAAACGTCATTATCAGCCAGGTTGGTATCCCGGTCAGTATCAGTAAGACGAGGAATGAGAATTCCTTTCTGGTTGGAAACTATATCCAGTACTGAAGCACTATTTGGTGTAACAGTATTAATCCCAACCTGAGCATACGTAATACTGTTTATTAAAAACAGCATTAAAAAGGTTAAAATTTTTCTCATGATATAAAGCTTTTGTAGAATAAAATTACAAACTTGAACGATAAAAATGTTAAAAAAAACATTTTTATATGTCATATTTTATCCGTATTTTGTTAATTATAAAATATTGAAAATCATCCAATTAACATACAATAATTCACTTTTTAATGATGAATTTCATTTTAACATTTGCAAGATTCTTTTAACAATCATATATTTACCCTATTCTTTATATAAATTATTAACTTCGCTGTGAAATACCCCTATCTAAATGGAAAGAGAACATAATCTTATTCCTGAGGACACTCTCTGGAAAAGATTCCTTTACCGGATAATTTATCGCTCTGATACGAAGCTTGGAAAACTGTTCGATATCATATTATTGTCTTTAATTCTTGCAAGTACAGCTATTATCATGATGGAAAGTGTACCTAAGCTTGATAAGAGATTCCATTATACCTTTCTGATTCTTGAATGGATCATCTCCATTTTCTTTACAATGGAATATTCTATGCGGATTGCAGTGGTAAAAAATAAGCGGAACTATATATTCAGTTTTTTCGGAATTATAGATTTTCTGGCTCTGGTTCCCTTTTTTCTCAGTTTTTTCTTTCCGATTACCAAGTATTTTCTGATTTTCAGAATGTTGAGAATGTTGAGAATATTCAGGATTTTCAATTTACTGGATTTTATGAATGACGGGTATTTCATTGTAAGGGCTTTAAAGAACAGTTCGAGAAAAATTTACATTTTCCTTCTGTTCCTGATCATTTTCTCAGTCATTGTAGGCTCACTTATGTTTATGGTAGAAGGTGGAAGACCTGGATTTGAAACGATACCGCAATCTATCTACTGGGCCGTTGTTACGGTAACTACTGTAGGATATGGTGATGTATCTCCTATTACGCCCTTAGGCAAGTTTTTTGCGGTTATTCTTATGCTGGCCGGTTATTCTATTATCGCAGTCCCTACCGGTATTGTAACCGCAGAAATGAGAAACAAAAGACAAAACCTGGAAATGGTATGCGAACGCTGCGGAAACGACGATATTGATGATGACGCGAGGTATTGTAAGAAATGTGGCAAGAAATTAGCTTAATATTTGATATAAGTAAAATTCATTAATCAAACACCACAAAATCATGGAACCAAAAAAGAAAAACAGACCCAATAGCTTAGTAATTATTCTTTTTGCACTGATTGTACTGATGGTCATCATTTATTTTATATTAGTAATGTTCTTCCCTGCTGTTTTTGATCTTATGAATACAGGCGATATACAGCCAGTACCCGATAAATGATGAGTGATGTGCAATTGTCGACGATAAACAATTTACAATCATCGCGAACCCGGATAAAATAAAAAGATGAGCTGAACATTTCACTCATCTTTTTTTATCAAGATTTTCAAATACTATTTAATCTCAATAAAAAAGACGGATCAAATATGACCCGTCTTCCTTTTTTTATTTAAATGATGAATTATTTTTTAATGGCTTTGATCGTTTGTTTAGATCCGTCTTTCATTTCAAGCGTTATCAGATAAACTCCCTGCGTTACATCCCTTAAATGGATCGTAGATTCAGGAGTACCAATAGTTTTCACTAATCTTCCCGTAGCATCTGTCACAGATACATTTTTCACATTTTTCACATCGGAGATATTCAACACATCTGTAAATGGATTAGGATAAATCTGGATATTATTTTTCGCTGCAGCGACTTCGGATGTTGCCAGGTTGGCATTGTTAATACTGATATCGTCTATATACAGATTATACTGATCCGGATCTGAATAAGCATTAAATCCAAAGAAATACACCCCTGTTGCAGGAACTGTAAATGTTATAGATTCGGTATGAGCAATTCCATCACTGATTGAAGGATAATCTGCTATAGAGCCCGTCATAGCGGCCGCATCAGGAGAAGTACCATATGCTACTTTCAGTTTTTCAGCATAAGTTGATGAATTATTACCATATTGATAACTGATTGTATATTGTACTCCTGCTGTTAAGTTCAATCCCTGTGTAAAGAACCATGCATCGGCAGAATTGGAAGAGTTGTACTGATATTTCAGCACATTGGTAGTGAATCCCTGGCTGTCAGAAGGAGGATCCGCTGTTTCCCAGTCATTTGCAGCCCCTGCATTAACATTCATTGTACAACCCGGAAGCTCCGGAACAGTAACATTTTCAAAATCTACAACATAAGGAAGGTTTGCACTTGAACATAATGTTGTAAATGTGGCAGAATCACTCCATGCACTTTTGCTCGTTGTGCTACATGCAGATCTCACCCATACATAATACACAGATGAAGAAGCTAAACCTGGAATATTATAGGTAGTTGCTGTAACTCCTGTAAAATTAGGTGTGCTTGTTGCTGTAGGTGCCGTATTGGTTGTGCTGTAATAGATATCATATCCGTTTGCAGGAACGGGAGTAGCTGCAGCCCAGGAAATGGTAGCGCCTGCAGCAGTAATGTTTGAAACAGCTAATGCATTAGGTTCACTACAAGCCGGCGCTACATCGATTTTAATATCATCAACATATAATTGATTCATATTAGCATCAGAATACGCCTGGAATCCAAAATAATAAACACCTGTAGCTGCTGGCGTAAAGTTCACAAAAGCGCTCGTTGCTGTACTGGTAACAATATTCGGGTGATCCGCCAGTGTATTGGTCATTCCAGCGCTGGTAGCTGAAGTTCCATAGGCTACTTTTAATTTTTCTGCGTATACAGTTCCTTCTGCATTGGCATATTTATATTTAATTCTGTAGGTAGTTCCTGCAGTAAGGTTGATTCCATTGGTAAAAAACCAGGTATCGGCATTATTAGCATAATCGTAAGAATACTGAAGAACATTCCCTGTAAATCCCTGGGCATCCAGATCACCTGTTTCCCACATATTTCCGGCACCATCATTCACTACCGAAGTACAATTCGGCATATCAGGTGGAGTTATACTTTCGAAATCCAATGCGTAAGGTACCCCCACAGCGACACATGATGTCGTAAATGTTGCCATTTGGGACCATGCACTTTTGTTCGAAGTACTGCACACAGAGCGTACCCATACATGATAGGTAGTGGCTGGTGCAAGGGATGGCAGATTTGTAGTCAGTCCATTGATAGATCCGGAAACAACTGTCGCAGCAGTAGGATATGTACCGGAAGTTGAATAATAATATTCGTAACCGCTTCCCGGCGCAGAAGAAGGAGCTGTCCATCCGATCTGGGCAGAATTGGCCGTAACAGCAGATACCGTTAAAGCAGATGGTGCAAAACAGGTCGGAACCGCGCCGATGTTTACCGTATAATCATGTGCTTCTCCGTACCCATCCGTATTACAAGGTATAGGATCACTGGAGAACCTGTCGCCTACTCTCATCCTGTAAGTACCTGGAGTAACGGTAGCAGGAATGGTTATAAGTCCGGCCGTAATATTATTGGCTCCTACAAGAGTACTGCTTGCCGTAGCTACAAGTTCAGGAGCGGCATCATCAAAAGTTCCGTCGTTATTGAAATCTATCCAGATACGGACATTCTGATCGCTGTAATCATGTTTAACACTAAAATCATAACTCAAACCTGCACTCAGGTTGATCGTCATAGAGGTATAATCTCCATAGGCATCAGTAGAACACCCTGTATTAGGATGATCAAATCCGGCACCCGGAATTGCAAAAGAATCTATCATATCTCCTCCACTACACCCACTGGCAAAAGCAGGTGTACAGTAAGTCTGTGCAGAAGATAAAAAGCCGGCCATTAAGAAACCAACAAGTAAAAAATTTCTCATATAAAAACAGTATTAGTTAATCAAATCTAGTGAAAATCAGCAATAAAAAAAATATTTATTTAATTATATCACAATGAATTAAACTTTTTCTTTAATAAAAGACAATTTAACCTATATAAGGAGAGGCCGCTCAAATTGAGCAGCCTCTCTATTTCCTGTTTTTCAAGAAACTATTTTATCTCTTAATTGCTTTAAGGGTTTGTTTAGATCCGTCTTTCATATTCAGAACCACTAAATATAACCCTTCTTTCAGATCTCTCAGCTGAAGCTCTGAAGATGGTTTATCAATGGTCTTAATCAACCTTCCGGAAACATCAACAATTAAAACAGACTGTACTTTGGATACATCAGAAATTGTCAGCATATCAGTAAACGGATTAGGATATATATTAATCTTGTTTTCTTTTACTGCAGTTTCAGACGTTGCCAGATTAGGATTTTGTTTTATTTCAACATTATCTAATAGAACATCATCATAGTAATATCCGTTACCATTCACATTTTTATCTACAGTAAATCTCACCTGGATAGTAGTTCCGATGTAAGAAGCCGCCAAAGGAACAGCAACTGTTCTCCATTGGTTTGAGTTGGTATTATCACTAAAAATAACTACCCATCCGTTTCCATCGTTTACTTCTACCGTAAGCTTGTTATTATCATAAGTGGAAGGTGAAACCGTAGTAGAAGAAGTGGTAGAATGGTTTTTAAACCAGTCAAAAGAAACAAGAGGTGCGGTTAATCCTGTTAAATTTACAGGAGGAGTAACCAGCTGAACCGTGTTGGCACCCGCTCCATTATATGGTGAACTTGCATCTACCCATGCATATGTACCTGCCGCTTTTTGGTTATTAGCCGGACTTGCACCATAATCTGCAGACCCTGAGAACTTCCAGAACAGATTAGCTTCGGTACCTGTTGCCGTAGGGTTTATACTGCTCCAACAGTTGGGTGCTGCTCCACTATCAAAGTTTTGAGCAAAAGGAGCCATAGCTGTTCCGCAAAGTGTATTGAAAACAGCAGCCTGAGAACTCCACGCACTCTTATCGGAAGAACTACATACCGATCTCACCCATAAATAGTAAGTACTGGAAGGAGATAATCCGGACAAAGGAGCCGAAGTGGTAGCGCTGGTTCCGGAAGCTGCAGTAGACGCTGTAGGAGCTGTACTGCTTGTAGAATAGTAATACTCATATCCACTTCCAGGAGCAGTTGCCGGAGCAGTCCAGGAAGCATTTGCTCCATTGGTTGTCATTCCTGAAACAGTAACAGCCAATGGTTCAGAGCAGCTAGGGGTTACATCTATATTGATATCATCAACATAAATCTGGTTCATATTAGCTGCAGAATAAGCCTGGAATCCGAAATAATAAACTCCTGTTGCACCTGGTGTAAAGTCTACAAACGCATATGTAGCAGTTCCACCTGTAATATTGGCGTGGTCAGCTAAAGTATTTGTCATTGAAGCACTTGCAGCAGAAGATCCATAAGCAACTTTTAATTTTTCAGGATACTGGGTGGTTCCTGTTGCATTGGCATACTTATATTTGATTCTGTAGCTAACGCCTGCAGTAAGATTTAAACCTTGGGTAAAGAACCATGTATTGGCAGCATTAGAACTATTATAGGAATAATTAAGCACTTTCCCTGTAAATCCAGCCGGAGCAGTTGCTGTTTTCCATGAATTTCCGGAACCACTGTTTACCACTGTTGTACAAATTGGCAATGCAGGTGTTGTAACGTTTTCAAAATCTAAAGTATAAGGTAAATTAGATGAATTACATACCGTCTGGAATGATCTTACCGTACATGCGGTAGCAGGCCCTGCAATATTGGCTGTATAAGCAGTTACAGAATAATAATACGCAGTACCAAAATTTAAAGGAGCTGCGAAAGTATAAGAATTATTAGTTCCGCCTGCAATATCCATATCTGCAATATCATTTCCTCCTGAGGTAGTTCCAACTTTCAGTTTGTACCCGGCAGCGCCATTTATTGCATTCCATGTAATCGTAGGGGTTACACTTACTCCTGTAGCATTGGATGCAGGAGCGGTAACGGTAGGACAAAGACCTGGTGTTGTAAAGTTTGCAGAGCTTGACCAATTTCCTTTATCTGTTCCATTACAGTTTCCTCTTACCCAATAATAATATTGAGTTGAAGGAGTCAGACCGGATAAATCAGCTGTTATTACCCCGGCACCTACAGATCCTGAAGGCGTAGCCGTTGCAAGCGGAGTTGTTGAAGATGTAGAATAATAATACTCATATCCATTACCCGGAGGTATTGTAGAAGCTGTCCAGCTTATTGTTGCGGATTCAGGAGTCAGAGCAGAAGAAGAAAGACCGGTTACCGTACTTGCACAGTTAGGTGTAGTGGTAAAAGACCCTGATGAGGCATATCCATTCCCCGTTCCGGCTGCGTTTGGAATATGAGAATAGATAGATTTTACTGATCCGTTTAATGCCTGAACCTGAACCTGGTAGCTTGTATTTTGAGTTAACCCTGTAATTGTAGCAGTTGCAGCAGAAACCGGATTACCAACAAGGTCTGTCCAATCACAGTTTCCGACTTCTCTATACTGAACATTGTAAGCTGTTGCACCTGTCGGAGCCGTCCAGTTTACAGTAGCAGCATTATTGGTAATTGCAGTGGCAGCTGCAAAAGTCCTTACCGGAGCCTGTGTGCCTGGTGTCCATTTATATTGCAGCCCGGCAGGGATTTTAACACTTGCATTGGTTGTGCTGGAAAAAAGCATTGTACTGCTACCAGCATTACCGGTAACAGCTTTAGACCAATCGCAGGTAGTTCCGGACGGCACGTTTCCGATCATCAGGGAATTTACATTGGACGCATAAGTAGTACTGTTTCCTCTTATCCCTACCTGTGGAGTACTGCCAGAAGTGCTGGTACCCGGATCTGTACAGCTTCCATAAATGATCTTTATTTCACCGGTAGCATAAACCAATCTGATCTGAAAATTTAACTTTTCAGTAGATCTGTTAAAGTAATTGGCATGATCCTGCCACTGTACAACAAATTCAGTTCCCAGGTCCTCATACCTCACTTCATGATTTCCCGCTGGTTGTGTTGCATCTGATGATGAAAAGCCTCCATCCTGCCCAAAAGCGGAAATTGCCCCTGTAGTTGATCCCAGACTTGACATTGGAGTGTAGTTTGTCCCGGAAGGAGCTGCTCCAAACGTTATAAATCCATTGGCACTCACATAACATGTGGTCATGGCAACACCACCGAAATTAAAAGGAGAAGACAATGGAATTGCTGCGGATACATCATTGTCATAAGTAGTATTAGTCCCAGAAGGGAACAATTTTGTACCTCCGGTAATGGAAGTATAAGCTACCCCGGTACTTTTTGAAAAAGTATAGTTGGCGACGTCGGTTTGCGCATAGACTCCCATACTCAGGGAAGCCAGACACGAAAGTAGTAATTTCTTCATAAAATAGTAAATAATAACAGTTAGGGCGGTAAATGTATAAATATTAATTTAAATTTTAAATGAAATATTAGAAAATATCATAAATTTTTATACAAAAACAATAAAAAACACTATTAAAACATTATATAATTAAAAATTTATTTAAATTATATAATTATTTCGCAATATGATGAAAAATAACAACTAATTAAATAACAGAGACTTAACTACTATATAACCAAAATAGACTTCAGTAAATTTTTCTATTTTAACCGAAAAACTATTTAAAATTTTTCATCAATACTGATAATATATAAACAAAAAAAAGAGTGGCAAAAGCCACTCCTTTCTTTATCATGTATTTTTCTAGTTTAAATAAAATTCATATTTATTAAGAAGTTGAATTTCTTTTATCAGATCACCATTCAGATCCACCGAATGTTTCATAGACTGAACTTCAATATGGGAGTCATCTTCCAGGTTTTTGATAAAGAATTTCAATTTTTGGTTTCCTTTGTTTCTGTCGAGAACCGTTCTGAAAAAGTCGAGATCTTCAGGTCTTACATCCATCACATCCATTACCAATGATATACTTTTTGCAAATCTTTCAAATGCTTCCTGAAGTTCAATGACATCATTTACATTAACGAAGACCCTGCCATCTTTTACCTGAGCAAATTTTATCTTAAAAATAACAAATCTCTGAACTTCCAGCTTTTCTTTCAATCTCATATAATCCCTGTCTCCCAGCCTGAATGAATAGGATCCGGAATAATCTTCCAGTGTAACAAAAGCTACTTTCTCACCGCTTCTGAAACCGTCCTGAACCCTGTATTCGGTAATAAGACCGGCTACAGTATATTCTTTACCACCACCGCCATTTTCTCTTTCTTTCTGAAGGGTTTTCCAGTCTTTCTTTTTCTCTTCAAACAACTCTTCCTGTTTATTAGAGAAAGCCTGTTCTTTGTAAGCATCCACCTCATCCAGATTCAGGAATAAGAAATTCCCTTTTGGCTCTGCCTTCTTAGTAACTTCTTCTACCACTTCCTCTTCTCCTGCTACTACATCATCTGAAACAATTTCCGTAAGATCCACAGCATCTTCCAGGGCATCCTGCTCCAAAACAGGCGCTTCATCGGTAACTGCCTTGTCTTCTTCATTTTTCTCAAGAACCGCTTTTTTAGAAAGCTGCCCCTGCATAAACTGGAACTGATATTTAAATTCGTCCAGCGGGTGAGCAGAAAGATAGAAGCCAATGATCTCTTTTTCTTTATTAAGCTTATGCATATTAGGCCATTCCGGACATGGAGCCAGTTTCGGCTGTTCAATCTGAACTTCTTCTGCAAAATCCGCAAATAAAGAGTGCTCCATCTCGTTTTTGCTTTCCTGGAAACTCTGCCCGTATCTGATCAGTCTTTCAAGATTGGTCTTTCCTGCCATGTCAATATCAAAATACTGCCCTCTATGGAAAGTATCCAATTCATCAAAAGCACCTGCAAGCACCAAACTCTCCGCTACCCTTTTGTTCATCTGTGAAGGCAGTATTCTTTCGAAGAAATCATAAATATTTTTGAACCTTCCGTTTTCTCTCTCTCTTGTAATTGCTTCACTCGGTCCTTCCCCAATTCCTTTTATTGCCCCCAACCCAAAGCGGATCTGTCCTTTTTCGTTTACGGAGAATTTGTATTGAGATTCATTCACGTCCGGTCCCAGAACATCCACGCCCATACTTTTACAGTCTTCCATGAACATAGTGATTGAATCCGTATTGTTAATGTTATTACTCATTACACTCGCCATGTATTCTGCCGGATAATTAGCTTTTAAATAGGCGGTCTGATAAGCGATGAATGCATAACACGTTGAGTGGGACTTATTGAAGGCATATTCTGCAAAGGCTTTCCAGTCGTTCCAGATCTTCTCCAGCCTTTCTTCATTAAGGTTGTTTTTTCTACCTCCTTCAATAAATTTCGGGTACATTTTATTAAGAACATCAATCTGCTTTTTACCCATTGCTTTTCTTAACGTATCGGCTTCACCTTTGGTAAAGTTGGCCAGTTTCTGGGACAAAAGCATTACCTGCTCCTGATAAACGGTAATTCCGTATGTTTCTTTTAAATATTCTTCTGTTTCCGGTAAGTCGTAGACGATCTCTTCAATTCCGTGCTTTCTGTTGATGAAGTTCGGGATATATTTAATCGGACCAGGACGGTACAAGGCATTCATGGCGATAAGATCGGCAAAAACCGTCGGTTTAAGCTCTCTCATGTATTTTTGCATCCCCGGACTTTCATACTGGAAAATCCCGACTGTCCTTCCTTCTTTAAACAGCTGATAGGTTTTGGCATCATCCAGCGGAATAAGATCCGGATCAATATCCACTCCATATCTTGCTTTAACAAGCTTCAATGCATCTTTAATGATAGTCAGCGTTCTCAGCCCCAGAAAGTCCATCTTCAGAAGACCGGCACTTTCCGCAACAGAGTTATCAAACTGCGACACCAAGATATCAGCATCTTTCGCTGCAATGGTAACCGGAACAAGATTACTCACATCTTCCGGCGTAATAATCACCCCGCAGGCATGAATTCCGGTGTTTCTGATACAGCCTTCCATTTTTTTAGCACTTGCTAAAACTCCGTGTCGTGCATCATCAGGACTTTCAAGAACATATCTCATCTCATCAACGAGCATCTGTTCTTCCGGTTTTAATTTATCATACTTCGCTAAAGCTTTTGCAATATTCATCCCGGGACTTGGAGGAATCAGCTTGGCAATATTATTGGTATCAGGAATAGGCACATCCAAAACCCTTCCGGCATCTTTAATGGCAGATTTTCCTCCCAACACCGAATAGGTAATAATTTGTGCTACCTGAGTTTTTCCATATTTTTCAACCACCCATTTGATAATTTTATCCCGCCCTTCATCATCAAAGTCAATATCAATATCGGGCATGGAAACCCTTTCCGGGTTCAGGAATCTCTCAAAAAGGAGATCATATTTAATGGGGTCCACATTGGTAATTCCGATACAGTACGCCACAGCAGATCCTGCAGCAGAACCCCTTCCCGGGCCTACCCAAACGCCCATATTACGGGCTTCATTACAGAAGTCCTGAACGATAAGGAAGTACCCCGGATAACCGGTATTGGCAATTACCTCAAGCTCAAAGTCAAGACGTTCTTTGATATCGTCGGTAATACCGTCCTCTCCATATCTTTTCTTAGCACCTTCATAGGTAAGATAGGTAAGGTAAGCCATCTCCCCTCTTTTCCCGCCATCTACCTCATCTTCTGCATGGATAAATTCCGCAGGGATATCAAATTTAGGAAGAAGTACGTCTCTTTTTAAGGTATAAGGTTTAAATTTTGCTGTAAATTCTTCATATGCATCAAAAGCATCCGGATAGGCTAAAAAGGCTTCTTTTATTTCATCAGAATTTTTGATGTAATATTCGCCTGTCGTCAGCCCTCTTCTTTTACCGAATCCTTTTCCAATAGGCGTAGTAAGCTTTTCACCATCTTTGATACAGCTTACAATGTCCTGAATATTAGAATCATCTTTATTGGTGTAAAAGGTTTCGTTCTGAGCTAAAATTTTCACATTATATTTATCTGCCAGATACAAAAGAACTTCATTTAAATGTTCTTCTTCAGGCAGTTTGTGATTCTGAATCTGCACATAAAAATCATCTTCAAAGGTGTCTTTCCACCATTTGAAAAGCTCCTCTCCTTTCTGCTCACCCGTATTTAAGATCGCATCGGGAATATCTCCCATAATTCCGGATGTTAAAGCTATGACTCCTTCTTTATATTGAGCAATCAACTCCCTGCTCACCCTGGGAACTCCAAAATAGAACCCTTTCAGGAATCCTATACTGGAGAGTTTTGCCAGGTTTTTATATCCATTAAAATCTTTCGCCAAAAGCACAACCTGTGTTCTTCTGTCCGGATCATCTTTGGTAAACTGCTTTTGTTCGTACCGGTCTGAAATATAAAACTCACAACCCACTACAGGAATAAGCGGTTCTGAAACAGGCTCTTCTTCAGTAAATTCTGTTCCGTTTTCTTCTGCTTCCTGCTTTTTTGCCAGATATTCTTTATGCTTTTTCGCTCTGTCTGCATTAGCTCCTTCTACTGCCGAGACGAATTTGAAAGCTCCCATCATATTTCCAAGATCCACCATTCCGACAGCTGGGAAATTTTCTTCAGAGGCTTTTTTAATGAGGTCATTAATGCTTGAGGTAGCCGTAAGTGTAGAGAAAACACTATGGTTATCAAAATTGAAATATTTACCTAAATCAATTTCATCAATGCTTCCGAAATCCTGCTGCTTTTTCTTATTATGAAAATCAGCAACCTGTCTTCTGATGACAATATTGAAAGGCTTGATCGGGTCCGGATAAAGACTTCTGAAATATGCGAGCTGATCTTCTGAAATCTTTAACGTTTCAGCAGGAACTACGCCAATTCTTACCATTTCAAAGAAAGCTCTGGCCGTCGCATTAACGTCGGCTGCAGCATTATGGGCTTCATCAAATTTGTTCCCATAAAGCTTTTCATATAATTCTTCAAGTTTCGGAGGTTTAAAACGGCCTCCCCGGCCCCCGCCCAGCTGGCAGAAGTCGGTTCCCAAAATCATGGTATCCGCTTTAGGCTTTTCCTGAAGGTTATCTTTCAGGTTTTTTCTGTAAAATTCTGCTCCTACGATATTGTAATCGAATTCCACATTATGTCCGGAAACCACCCTGATTTTTTCAAGAACGGTAGAGAATTCCTCAAGAACCTCCTGAAGATCACGGCCTTCTTCATTGGCAATTTTGGTTGTAATTCCGTGAATACGTGCTGCGTTGAAGGGAATATCATACCCTTCAGGTTTTATTATATAATCCTGGTTTTCAATCAAGTTTCCATCATCATCGTGCACCTGCCATGCAATCTGGACCATTCTGGGCCAGTTATCCGAGTCTGAAAGCGGAGCGTTGAAATTTTTTGGTAAACCGGTTGTTTCTGTGTCAAAAATTAAATACATATAATGTTCTAACTTTTTTATAAAAAGAGAATGTAAAGTTACTTCATTTTTTTCTAATCAGCACTCTTGTTTTACTATATAAATGTCCGGCTTTTTTTAATTATAGGGTCTTCATTTCATTTACTGCACCAGGATTTTACTTTTCTAATCAAACACTCTTCCAAGAAAAAATTAAAACTTTGATGAGACAGGTGGCTGGTTCGAGATTTTTTTCGGCTATTTTCTCACAAAATAGTGACATTATACCTGTAAATGACATAAAATAAAAACTACAACTATAAACAGGAGTATCAAATTATTCATGAAGTAAGACAGAAAAAATTAAAAACATTAATAAAAAAGCACTTTCAATGACTATAATTAAAAATAAAAGCGTTTTGTTTATATATTTATCAACACAAAACCTAAAAAAACATCACAATGAAAAAAATCTTTATTTCGATCAGTATGCTGACAACTATTGTCATAAATGCTCAAAACAGTAATGAAATTTTAAAAAGAGATTTAGAACGTCAAAGAATAGAAAACAACAAAAAATTTGATCTTTATCTCTCAAAATACCTGGCAGCTGGTAAAAACCCCGAGTCTCTTAACGAACTTGAGGAACAGCGAAAAAACCTGGCGGGATTTGATCCGGATGGAAAACCGTATTTCTATCAATCTCATGATTTGGATCAGATAAAAAACTCCAATGCAGACTTTTTACAGGATGGCAACATTACAGGGCTGACAGGTTCATTCAACGGCGAAAATATTAAATATACCATCTTCGACGGTGGAAGAGCATTTGAAGGGCATGAACTGTTTAACAACGCAGCAGGCAGGGTTAATAATAAAGAAGCCAGCACCATGAACTACAGTTCGCACTCCACCGGTGTTACCGGATTTATCGGCGCCAAAGACTATTCTTATACATTTACATTTACCAATGGAACAACACGGGATGTTAATTTCAGAGGAATAGCACAAAATTCAACTTTTGACAATTATGCATTTGCCACTACAACATTAGCCGGAGCTTCTGCTCCCAGTACAGTATTTGAAAAAATAGTCCTCGCACAGCCCAAAATATCCAATCATTCATACGGCACAAACCCTGGTTGGAGTAGCCTTTATGGAGTTGCCTGGGTATGGGGAGGGCAGTTCACAAGCCCTGGAACCACTGCTGATCTACAGGGAACCTATCTTGATAGCGACCAGACTTATGACAATATCGTGTATAATAATCCCACCTATGTTATCGTGAAATCAGCAGGAAATTCATATGGAATGGGGCCAACAGGAAACACCTTAGCTAAATATTATAAAAACAGCGCGGGAAGTTATGTACAATTTGCAGCTACAGACACACTACCACAAAACAACTGCGCTTTAGGATATGACTGTATTGGTGTTGGTTCTTTGGCAAAAAATATTATCGTAGTAGGAGCTTCTGATATTCTGACTACTAGTGACAAAAGATACTCCTCTGCTACTGATGTGATAAAATCAAGCTACAGCAGCGCAGGTCCAAGAGATGATGGTGCCATAAAACCGGATATCATTACTACAGGAACGAATGTAGCCTATGCATCCACAGCCGAAAATACAACGGGCAGCAGTTCAGCTAGCATAGGCAGTGGAACTTCTTTTTCTGGGCCTATTGTTACCGGAATCATAGGAGTATGGATGCAGATTTATAAGCAGCTATATCCTGCTCTTGAACTTAATGCAGCCTCTGCAAAAACCTTAATGATCCACTCCGCATCTGAAGCAGGAACTGTCGGCCCGGATCCATGGAATGGCTGGGGATACATCAATGCAAAAAAAGGAGCTGAACTTCTTGTAGGAAAATCCAATAATACCGTACTATTTAATGATGAAACCTTAAATAACGGGTCAGTTAATACCCAAACAGTAAAAGCATCCGGATCTGAGCCCTTAAAAGTAACCTTATCCTGGGTTGACCCGGAATATGTGGTCCCTGCCAGCATAACATGGACAGAAGCCTATAATAACAGAACTTCCAGATTGATAAACGATTTGGATGTACGAATTATAGATACCGGAACAGGCATCATTTATCAGCCTTGGAAATTAAATGCACTAGATCCAATGACCCCTGCTACAAAAGGAGACAACACCGTAGACAATGTAGAACAGGTAGTTATTGATAACCCGACACCAGGAGCTGTTTATAGAATTGAGATTTCTCATAAAGGAACATTAAAAAACAACGCTTCTCCGAGTGTTACTTCTCCTCAAAACTACTCCGTGCTCGTAACAGGATTTACCGAAGTACTGGGAACTAAAGGAACAGCATCTGCAACGGATGCTTTAACCGTAGCTCCAACTGTTGTAAAAGACTTTACCAATATATTAAGAGCGCCTAGAAAGTCTACTTTTACGATCTATGATCTTTCAGGTAAAAAATTACAGACCGGAATCATTAACAATGACAAAGAACCAATAGATTTATCCACTTACACCAAGGGAATTTACATCATTGAAATAAAAACAGACAAAGATGTTATTTCTAAAAAAGTGATCAAGGAATAACCTATATCAACAAAGATTTTTCACAAAATACTAACAGTTGTTAGTATTTTGTTTTTTTATGTATATTTGCTTCCTATGGAAAATGCACTTCACGAAAAAGTTTCTCAGGATATATTACTCAAAGCGTATAATCATATGATGCTGGCCAAGGCAATGGCTGACATTTACGAAGAAAACAGAAATGTATGCAAATACGTTCACAGTACTTCCAGAGGTCACGAAGCCATCCAGCTTGCGACAGCCTATCAGCTTAAAAAAGAAGACTGGGTTTCTCCCTATTACAGAGACGAAAGCATTCTTTTAGGAATCGGTTTTGAACCTTATCAACTAATGCTTCAACTACTGGCAAAAGCTGATGATCCTTTTTCGGGAGGAAGATCTTATTACTCCCACCCTTCAAGCAGGGATGAAAACAAACCAAAAATCGTTCACCAGAGTTCCGCTACAGGAATGCAGACTATCCCAACGACAGGAGTTGCACAGGGAATCAAGTACATTCAGGATTTCAATCTTCAGCAATTTGAAAACAATCCTGTTGTGGTTTGCAGTCTTGGAGACAATTCCGTTACAGAAGGTGAAGTGAGTGAAGCTTTACAGTTTGCTGCTCTGCATCAGCTTCCGATCATCTTCCTTGTTCAGGATAACGAATGGGGAATTTCCGTAACGAAAGACGAAGCAAGAACCTGTGATGCATACGATTTTGTAGCAGGATTCACTGGGCTAAGCAGAATGAGAGTAGACGGAACTGATTTTGTGGAAAGTTTTGAAGCCATGAAAAAAGCCGTAGATTTTGTAAGAACAGAAAGAAAGCCTCTTGTTGTCTGTGCAAAAACGGTATTGATCGGTCATCACACTTCTGGAGTAAGAAGAGAATTCTATAGGGACGAAGAAGATTTAACAAAACATAGGGCCAAAGATCCGGGAGAGATCCTCAGAAAACATTTACTGGAAACAGGTGTTGATGAAGATCTTTTAAAGCAAATCACTAAAAAGGCGCGTCTTGAAGCAGAAGAAGCTTTTGAAAAAGCTAAAAATGCAGAGGATCCAAAGCCTGAAACCGTAATGCAGCACGTTTTTGCTCCAACTCCTATTACTGAGGAGACAGGAACACGTGAACCTGCGAACGGAGAAAAAATTGTAATGGTAGATGCTGCCATCCATGCCATCCAGGAACTGATGTGGAAACACCCTGAAGCACTTCTTTACGGGCAGGATGTAGGGGAAAGAATCGGTGGCGTTTTCCGTGAAACGGTTACTTTAGGAAAAAAATTCGGAAGCAAAAGAGTATTCAACACAGCCATTCAGGAAGCTTATATCATTGGATCTACAGCGGGAATGAGTGCAGTTGGACTGAAGCCAATTGTTGAGGTTCAGTTTGCTGATTATATTTATCCGGGAATCAACCAGTTGATTACGGAAATTTCAAAATCAAGTTATTTAAGCGGCGGAAAATTCCCGGTAAGCAATATCATCCGTGTTCCTATCGGAGCCTATGGCGGCGGCGGTCCTTACCATAGTGGAAGTGTGGAAAGTATCTTAGCCAATATCAAAGGAATCAAAATAGCATACCCAAGTAATGCGGCAGATTTTAAAGGTTTGCTAAAAGCAGCTTATTATGATCCGAACCCGGTAGTGATGCTGGAGCATAAAGGATTGTACTGGAGTAAAGTTCCGGGAACTGAAGATGCCAAAACGATAGAGCCTGCTGAAGATTATGTTCTTCCATTTGGAAAAGGTAAAGTAATTATTGAAGCAGATAAGAATGAAACCGAAAAAGGCAGAACTTTATTGATAGTTACTTATGGAATGGGAGTTTACTGGGCCAAAGAAGCAGCTAAGAGTTTCAACGGAAGAGTTGAAGTGATCGATTTAAGAACATTGATTCCTCTTGATGAAGAACTTGTTTTCGAAAGAGTGAAAGCGCATGGAAAATGCATCGTTCTGACAGAGGAACAGCTAAACAACTCTTTTGCAGAAGCTTTTGCACACCGTATTTCCAAAAATTGCTTCAGGTATCTTGACGCACCGGTAGAAACAATGGGATCACTGGATGTGCCTGCTGTTCCTATCAACCTTGTTCTGGAAAAAGAAATGCTTCCAAATGCTGAAAAGCTCAGCAGTAAGATCGAAGAAATGCTGAAATATTAAATAATTGAAACCTCTGAAAAATCAGAGGTTTTTTTTATTAATTTTAATCAACAGAACAGATGCCTCATTTTGGTATCTATTTTGTTGATATGCACCAAAAATTCCATACTTCTTTATGATCACTACTAAATATGTCAATTATAAGCAGGTTCTCAATTTATCAGGTTTTCATCTTATACTGATTTCAATCTGGTGTACGCTGATCGCTGTCCTATTCTATTTTTTCAATTGGCAGTGGATGACGATTCCATGGGTTCCTGTAGCTTTGATTGGTACGGCAGAAGCATTCCTTGTAGGTTTTAAAAACAATCAGGCTTATGACAGACTTTGGGAAGCCAGAAAAATCTGGGGTGGAATTGTGAATTCCAGCCGTTCATTTGCCTCTATGGTGTATGCCTTCGATACTAAAAACGAAGAAATTGGTGTTTTTGATCTTGAAGACCGTAAAAGAAGAATCGTTTACCGTCATATAGCATGGTTATATACTTTCCGGGAACAGCTTTTGATTCCTACAGAATGGGAGCATATCAGTACAGAAAATAATAAATTCGGGAATATCAACCTGAGAAGAAACAGGTTAATAAAAGCCGGTTTTCCTGACTACGGAAGAGCGCCTATTTTCCTGCACAAATATCTGTCAGAAGAAGAATATGATCTTAAAAATGATTATAAAAATTTTGCTACCTATCTGATAGCCCAGCAGGCAAAAGACATCAACGAGCTGAAAAATATGAATGCCATTACAGATTTCAATCAGACTCAGCTTCAAAACAGCCTGAATGAATTCTACAATTTCCAGGGACAGGCAGAGAGAATCAAAAAGTTTCCTTCTCCAAGACAGTTTGCCAGTACAGCTTTTGTTTTTAATATATTGTTCATCATGCTTCTTCCACTGGGATTAGTGAACGAGTTTGCCAAATTGGGAGATTGGGGAATATGGACTTCTATTCCTTTCTGTATCATCATTGGATGGATTTATATCATCATGGAACTGGTAGGAGATTATTCTGAAAATCCTTTTGCTGGATTAATGTTTGACGTCCCTATGCTGTCTATCTGCAGAACGATTGAAATAGACCTTCTTCAGATGAGCGGAGAAACAGATCTTCCGGATCCTATAGCTTCCAAAAACGGAGTATTAGTATAATTCCTGAGGATCATTTATTAAAACAAAACTGTAATAAAAGGCAAAATATATTTTAAAAGTTCATTGTTTTTCATAATTTAGAGCTTTGAAAGCATCAGCTATATTAATTCATCCGGATCAGTATAATTGTTACTTTTTCGATCAGCTAATAATTTATCCCTTCTTTGTAAACAATGAGATCCAGGCAACTTCTGCAGGCTATCACAATGCTGTGCCTTACCCTATTCTGCCCTAATGTGAAGTCGCAGGCAGCTTTCAATAAAGAGTTACCAAAAGAATTTACAGATCACTTCACCCAGGAGATCAACGACAGTATTCCTTCTTTGGGATCGTTCATTGTTTCCCAAAATGACAAACTGATTTATGAGCATTATTCCCACGGAGCCAACAAAGAAACCATCTTCAGTATAAAGTCCGTTACCAAGAGTATCGTCTCTGTTCTGGCAGGCATTGCGCAAGATAAAAACATACTTCCCAATCTCAATACACCGGTTTTAAAAATTCTTCCGGAATACAATATATCGAGAAGCAGTTTCAAAAACATTTCCAATATTGAAGGAAAGGTAGCTCATGATTCGATCAGAAATACGTTAACGTTAAGAAATCTGCTGACCATGCAAGGTGGTTTCGATTGGATTGAAAATTCAAAAATATCAACAGCCATGTCATTTTCCGGTGATCCTGTAAAATTTGTACTGGATCTTCCTTTTGAAGAGTATCCGGGAACCGTATTTAATTATAACAGCGGTGAAACCCACCTTTTCGGAGCAGCACTGGCAAAAATTGTGAAAACCAATCTGAAACAATTTGCAGCAGAAAACCTTTTTAAACCACTAAAGATCAATGTTCCCCGATGGGATACAGATTCCATGAACAGGAATATTGCAGGTTCGGAAATGTTTATGAAACCTGAAGATATGCTGAAATTTGGTTTGATGATTCTGAATAACGGAAAATTGGGAGGCAGACAGATTGTTTCCTCAAAATGGATTCAGGAATCGACAGCTGAGCATGTCAAACTGGATTCCTGGGATGTGATGCCGGGTGCCAATGGATACGGCTATTACTGGTGGCGTAGAAAAACCAACGGACATCAGGCTTTTGTGGCTACCGGATATGGCGGACAGCTTATCTGCATCATTCCTGATTTAAAAATGGTTATCGTGACGACCTGCTTTCTGAATGACAAAAACAGAGGCAGAAGTGAGATTAAAAGACTTCACTATTTTATCGACAAAATGACCAAAGAAGATATTTATAAACATTGATCTTCCATACAGTTTAAATCAAAAAACCTGTGATAAGCTTACAATACAATCGCCGTCGTATTTTTAACTTCGGAAATCATAAATGAGCTGTGCGTACTTGCAATGTGTTGAAGCGTTGTAAGTTTCGTCAGCATAAAACTGCGGTAATCTTCAATGTCTTTCACTCCTATTTTAAGGATATAATCATAATCTCCGCTTACATGGAAACATTCCGTAACTTCCTGAAGGTCCATTACCTCTTTTTCAAACTGAAGGACAAATTCTTTTTTATGCTGGCTTAGTTTCACATGACACAAAACGATAAAATTTTTCTTAACTTTACTCTTGTCCAGCAAGGCTACATATTTTGAAATAACCCCAGCATTTTCAAGCTTTTTTACACGCTCATAAATTGCTGTAACGGACAATCCAAGCTTAGCGGACAGTTCTTTGGTGGTTTGTTTACAGTCTTCCTGTAAAAAAGACAAAAGTTTCTTATCAGTTTCGTCAAGTTCCATAGATAATTTTTTGGTAAAAATTTAATACTATCGAAGATACTAAATATTTTTTCTAAATAAACAATATTTTACAGTTTTATATTCTATAAATTCAAATTTATGTTGTAATAATTAACAATTTAATGCAAATTAGAACCATAAAATAAAAACAATATTTATGGAAAACTTTAACGCAGCCAATGAGATCCAGGATCTTCAGTATTTTGGTGAATTCGGGGGAGTGAATCCTTCTATCTCTGACAGCTCCACCTATACCTTCCTTTCTGCAAAGACAATGTTTGATACTTTCGAAGGCAATGCGGAAGGATGCTATCTGTACTCCAGACATTCATCACCGATGAATCTTTATCTGGCCCAGGCTCTTGCCAAGATGGAGAACACAGAATCTGCCAACGTTACAGCATCCGGAATGGGAGCAATAACTTCTGTTTTGATGCAGGTGTGCAAAAGTGGAGACCATATTATTTCAAGCCGGACTATCTACGGGGGAACCTATGCTTTTCTAAAAAATTTCTTCCCTCAGTTCAATGTAGCGACCACTTTTGTAGATATCAATAATTTTGAATCTATAGAAAAAGCTATTACTGCCGATACTAAAGTCATTTATTGTGAAAGTGTGAGCAATCCGCTGCTTGAAGTAGCAGACCTTAGAAAGCTTTCTGAAATCTGTAAGAAACACAACCTGAAACTGATTGTAGATAATACCTTCTCCCCTCTTTCAATTTCTCCGACATTATTTGGGGCAGACGTCGTGATTCACAGCCTCACAAAGTTCATCAACGGAAGCAGTGATACGGTAGGAGGAGTATATTGCGCCACTCAGGCATTTATTGATGATACCAAAAATGTCAATTCCGGAGCTTGTATGCTTCTTGGCCCAACCATGGACAGCTTACGATCTTCAAGTATCTTAAAAAATCTGAGAACATTACACATCAGAATCAAACAGCACAGCCACAATGCCATGTATCTGGCTGAAAGATTTGAAAAAGATGGTTTAAAAGTATCTTATCCGGGTTTACCATGCCACAAAAACCATGAATTAATGAAAAGTATGATTCATGAAGAATACGGATACGGAGGATTACTGACCCTGGATGCCGGAACAACAGAAAAAGCAAACGAACTGATGGAACTGATGCAGACAGAAAACCTGGGGTATCTTGCTGTGAGCTTAGGGTTCTATAAGACCTTATTCTCATGCTCAGGAAAATCTACCTCATCTGAAATCCCTGAAGAAGAAAGAGCATCTATAGGAATTTCAGACGGACTGATCAGGTTCTCCATCGGTCTTGACCATGATATCAAAAGAACTTACCAAAAAATGAAGGAATGCATGCTGAAAGTTGGAGTTCTTAACCACCATGAAAACATTTCCATTTCCTAAATTTATTGTAAAAAGGCTGTTTCATTTGTGAGAAACAGCCTTTTTTATTTATCAATCTAAGATGTATTTATTTGATGAATGCGCTAAAGCCCATTCCTATTGAATTTCCTTTACAGGTAATGATCCCTGCTATTTCTTATAATAATGATGTGGAAAAGCATCCTCGGGCTTCATTCTGAAAACATTCAGCAAAATCCAGGACTTTAAGAATCCGTATCCGTAAGAAAACATCTGAATATAAGTGGAAATAACTGCCATTCCGGCAATACTGATATTTTTTGTCAGCAATAAAGCGTGAAACAACACCAGAAAGGTGTACAATCCATAAAAGGCAAGGATGATTCCTCTTCCCATAATAAAATACTCCAGAAAGCCCATCACATATCCCAGCATAAATAAAGTAGGAAAAGCAAAGGAAATCTTTACATAATTCGGGTGTCTCTGATTAAGAATCGGTCTTGCACAGCCAAACTGATAGACCTGTTTGGAGAATTTTCCAAAATCAACCCTACGTTTATGATATACAGCGATATCATCAAAAAAAGCAGTAGTAAAACCATTTTCCCATAGGGTCATGGAAAGATCCGGATCTTCACCAATTCTCATTTCGGAAAATCCGCCTACTTTTTTAAAGACTTCTTTTTTCACCCCCATATTAAAACTTCTGGGCTGAAATTTCGAAACCGCTTTCTTACTTCCCCTTATTCCTCCGGTAGTAAATACAGACGTCATGGAATACGAAATAGCTTTCTGCATCAGATTAAATCCTTTATGCGCTTTATCGGCCCCGCCAAATGCATCACAGGGAATGGTCAGAATATCATTTTTAATATGCTCAATATAATCTTTTTCAACAATGACATCACTGTCTACAAATACCAGCCATTCGTTAGCGGCTCTTGCTGCTCCGTAATTTCTTGTCAGTCCCGGTCCTGAATTATCTTTTCTGAAATATTTAATATCCAATCCCTGTTCAAAGTTTTTGATAGTAGGTTTCAGATCGATCAGAGAACCGTCATCCACGATGATGATCTCAAACTCCTTATCTGTCTGTTGAGTAAGAGAAGTCAGCAACTCAAAAAGTTCATCTTTCCGGTTGTAAATGGCAACGACAATAGAAATAGTAGGCTTCAAATTGAAAATTTTTCAAAATTACTTATTCGCAGAACAACCTACAAACAGTTTAACAGCTTATTCAGAGAAATTAACGAAGTTACCTTGTATTCTTCTCACTGTATGCATTTTACCAATGAAATTCTGAACCAAGTAATTTGGCATTTTAAACAAAATAAACGTCCGGAATCCCTCCTAATTTTGCTATAGAAATTTAAACCAACAAAAAATGGAACCCATTATCAGCACATTACAGCAACCCATTCAGTCAGGCTTTAATGCTTATTCAACAGCACAGGAAGTTATTCAGGGAATTGATCTTACCGGAAAAACAGTGATCATTACCGGTGGCTATGCAGGAATCGGTCTTGAAACTACAAAAGTACTTACTTCAGCCGGAGCCCATGTCATTATTCCTGCAAGAGATATTGAAAAGGCAGGAAAAAATCTTACAGGAATTGAAAATATCGAACTTGAAAAAATGGATCTGATGGATCCGGCATCCATTGATGCCTTTGCAGAAAGATTTGTCTCATCAGGCAGAAAACTGGATCTTCTTATTAATAATGCCGGGATTATGTGGGTACCGCTCCGCAGGGACAGCAGAGGTTTTGAATCTCAACTGGCGACCAATTATCTTGGACAGTTCCATCTCACCTCAAAATTATGGCCGGCTCTGAAAAAAGCAAATGGAGCAAGGGTAATCAGTGTTTCTTCGTATGGACATCAGATGGCTCCTTTTAACTTTGAAGACCCCAACTTTGAGGAAAGAGATTACGATACCCTTTCCGGATACGGACAATCCAAAACAGCTTGTAATCTGTTTGCCGTAGAACTCGATGAAAAAGGAAAAGAATTCAATATCAGAGCCTATTCTCTCCATCCCGGTTCTGTATATGGTACTGATCTGGGCAGAGAAGAACCTGTTGAGCTTTTTAAACAGCTTGGAACGCATGACGAAAACGGAAATATAAAACCTGAAGTTGAAGCACGATTAAAAACCATTCCACAAGGGGCTGCTACTACAGTCTGGTGTGCTGTGACGCCTCAACTTAACGGAATTGGCGGAGTGTATTGTGAAAACTGTGATATTGCAGAGGTAGACAGAGGGCAAATTGAGCACAGATTTGATGAACCGGCTACAATTCGTGGGGTACAACCTTATTCCATCGACAAAAACAATGCTGCCCGTTTATGGAAATTAAGTGAAGAAATGCTGGGATTCAGCTTTGATACCCAATAACTGTTTTTAGGCAATTATATACAATTTTACAAATCCTGCTATCTTATTATTATAACGCTCATTCTGTATGTAACGTAGTGAAATGAAGAATCTAAGCTATACATGAGATTCTTCCTTCATCAGAAATCGAAGATTCGACTTCGTCAATGGCAAAGCGTAAAATTATATTAAATACATTTGTAATGAAAAACTTTTGACAATGGATTTCCAGATACAATACCTCACGCCGGATATCAAGCTTTCCAGTTATGATGACAAGCTCTTCAAAACGGAAACAGTTTTTGAATACCATATGCTCGTTTGGTTCATATCAGGAGAAACGAAAATTATTCAGGCAGATAAAACCTATGTTTTCAAAGCTGGAGATATTTTCCTGATTCCAAGAAACCATCTTGCCACGATTATCAATTATCCTAAAGACGGGCTTCCGCATAAAGCAGTAGTTATGCATCTTACCACAGAACGTCTGAAGAATTTTTACAGTTCTGTTGATGAGCAGAGGAAAACAGGAAATCACAAAGCCAGCATTCATAGTTTCAGCAGTCATCCGCTTCTGAACAGCTGTCTTGCGTCGCTCATACCTTATTTTGAAATGGAAGGTCCGCTTCCTGAGAATATTGCCCATTTAAAAATCACTGAAGCTATCAGTATTGTAAGGGAAATTGATCCGGATATAGATTACATACTCGCCGATTTTGATGAGCCGGGAAAAGTAGATCTGATCAATTTTATGGAAAAAAATTATATGTTCAATATGCCTTTGGAGCGGTTCGGATATCTGACAGGAAGAAGTTTATCTACTTTCAACCGGGATTTCAGAAAGATTTTTCAGACAACTCCACAGCGGTGGCTTACTCAAAAACGCCTTGAACTGGCCTATTATCATTTATCAGAAAAGAACAAAAAGCCTTCTGATGTTTTTCTGGAAGTAGGTTTTGAAGATCTGTCCCATTTTTCGCATGCTTTTAAAAAACAGTATGGGTTTGCGCCTTCACTGGCTCGATAAAACACAAAAGGTTGTACTCATGTGGTACAACCTTTTTTTATTACTACTGGAATTATTTTTTCTGCGAACTACCTGGATCTTTTGATTCCTTCTTTTGATATATTATATTATGATTTAGAGCTTTTCTTTCAGGTTTTGAAGGTGATTTTGAACGTGACGATTTTGATCCAGAACCCAACAGATCTAGTAAATCAAAAATTACATCAAATATGTCAAAAAAATTCCAGGACATTTCTAATCTCAGAGGTTATTATTTATTATCTCCCAATTTATAAACTTTCTTCGTTCCTTCATACTATTTTGTCCTATTATATAAAAAATCCCGATCTAAAGTAGATATATAATACTGCCGAAACAAAAAAAGTGATTACTGAGCAACTGAAAAGAAGTAATTTGAACAGGGTTTTAAAGTAATAAAGTTCCAAAACATAGAGAATAAAAAACACTAACAGCGAAATACCAATTCCTATTAAAGAAGCTACTATTAAGGTTTGTGTATAGTTTTGTACAGGTAAAGGATCTTTAAAAACAATAAAAAGCCCAAATGCCGCTAACGCCAAAGCTACAGCACTTACTTTCTCAGTAAAATATTTAGATCTTTTTGATTCCTTTTTTAGAGGTTTTTCATTATAATTAAGACTCTTTCTGTCAGAGGTTGAACTTGACAAGCCTGAGCCCGAGCTAAGCAACCCCAATGCGTCCAAAATTATGCTTAATAGATCTAAAAACATCAGTTTATTATTTTAAATCCTACTTATTCTCTTCCAGTTTATGTACTTTTTTCGTTCCTTCATACATTTCATACTGCAAAAATCTTGTTTCCAGTTTTCCGTTGAAAAGTTTGATCTTTCTTGAAGGACGTAAACCGATTTTCTTCACCGCTTCCAGATCGGAAGAGATCAGCCATGCTAAGGTATTTGGATAATGCGTTTTAAAGGTATCTCCGATTTTCTTGTAGAAATCATCATCATTGATGGAAATTCTCTCATCGTATGGCGGATTGAATACCATTAATAAAGGGAACAGCTCTTTTTTAGAATCAAAGAAGTTTTGTTTTTTAATCTCAATCACATCTTCCATTTCCGCTGCTTCCACGTTCATTCTTGCCGCATTCAGCATTCTTGCATCGATGTCATATCCAACAATTTTTCCATCAAACTGTCTGATTCTATTGATTCTGAATTCTTTAATTTTTGCAAACAGGTCTGCATCATAGTTATTCCAGTTCTGGAATCCGAACCTTTTTCTGAAAATCTGAGCCGGAAGATCCATTGCAATCATTGCTGCTTCAATCAATAATGTTCCTGAACCGCACATCGGATCAAGGAAATTACCTTTTCCGTCCCAGCCTGCCAGCTGAAGCATTCCGCTTGCAAGAACTTCGTTGATAGGCGCTTCTCCCTGTTCTCTCCTGTACCCTCTTTTAAACAAAGGATCTCCTGAAGAATCCATTGAAATCATGACCAATTCTCGGTCTATATGAAGATGGAATTTGATATCCGGATTTCTCGTTTCTACATTAGGCCGTCTTTTGAATTTTTCCTGGAAATAATCCACGATCGCATCCTTCATTTTTAAAGTCACAAACTGAGAATGCTTGAACGTTTCAGAATTAACCGTAGCATCAATAGAGAAAGACTGATCAACATCCATAAAGTTCTCCCATTCAAATTTGAACAACCTGTCATAGAACTGGTGCTGATTAAAAGCCTTGAACTCATGAATGGGCACCAATATTTTCAATGCCGTTCTTGCAGAATAATTGATCTTGTAAAGAAAACCCAGATCTCCTTCACAGTTTACTGCTCTGTTTTTAATTTCAACATTTCTTCCGCCCAATTTTTTGATTTCTTCTGCCAGAATCTGCTCCAATCCGAAGAATGTCTTTATCTGTATTTTAATATTTTCTGTATCCATAAGTTTGAATTAAAAGATTTAAAGCTTTAAAAATTAAAAGATTAACTATTCAACTTCTTGTCCAATTGAATTTTTCAATCTCTTAATGTTGTAAAATACTTTGCTTTTAACCGCACAAATTTAGTTATTTTTGCATTATGGAATGGTTTGAATCTTGGTTTGATACCCCTTATTATCATTTGCTTTATAGCAACAGAGACTATACTGAAGCTGAAAACTTCATTACAAAGCTCACAGCGGATCTTCAGCTTCCGCCTCAGTCGAAAATCATAGATCTTGCCTGCGGAAAGGGAAGGCACTCTGTTTTTCTTAACAAATTAGGATATGATGTTCTGGGACTTGATCTTTCAAGACAAAGTATTGAATCGGACAAACAGTACGAAAATCAAACGCTGCTTTTTGAAGTTCATGATATGAGAAACCCTATTGATGCCGATCCGATGGATGCTGTATTCAATTTATTTACAAGTTTTGGGTATTTTGACAATGAAAGTGATGATAAGAAAGTATTCCAATCGGTTTACAATGCTTTAAAACCAGGAGGATATTTTGTTCTGGACTATCTGAATGAAGAATTTGTAAGAAATACCTTAGTTCCTGAAACCACAATAACCCGAGGCGATATTGAGTTCAGAATTTTAAAGAAGATCGAAGGCAGACATGTCATCAAAGATATCCGTTTTGAGGCTGACGGTAAGCCGTTTCATTTCTTTGAAAAAGTAAAACTCCATACTTTGGAAGCCATTCATGCCTATGCTTCGGAATGTGGGTTTGAAAGAATAAAAATCTGGGGAGATTATCAGCTGAATGAATTTAAAAAAGAAAATTCCCCGCGTTGCATCAATTTATTTAAGAAAAAATAATGACAACAGTACTTTTACTGATTTTAAGTGTCGTAACAGGAGTATTTCTTGGAAAACACTTTGGTAAAAAAGAGAAGCTGGCCAAAAATCTATTGATACTGAGTGCCGGTTTTTTGATTACAATCTGTCTCAACGAAGTCTTCCCTCAGGTGTATACCTCTTCAGGAAGCAGCAGCCTTGGGATATTCGTAATCGCAGGAGTTCTGCTGCAGATGATCCTGGAAGCTCTTACCAAAGGTTTTGAACACGGGCACTTTCATCATCATAGCGAACACAATATTCTTCCTGTTGCTTTAATGGTAGGATTATTCATTCATGCTTTTATTGAAGGAATTCCTTTGGCTAACGAGCAACACGAGATGTCGCCTTACCTTTGGGGAATTGTATTTCACAATCTTCCCATTTCATTTATTCTGGGAGCATTTTTATTTAACAGAAAGGGAGAATCAAAAAGTTCCTCATCTTATCCTTCTATTCTCATTGTAGCCTTATTCGCACTGGCTTCTCCAATGGGAATGTTATTAGGAAATTATTTCAATCCTGATCTTCAGCCTTATTTCCTGGCTATTGTAGGAGGAATTTTTCTTCATATCTCATCCGTGATCATTTTTGAAAGCAATAAAAATCACAATATTGATTGGGTAAAAATCGGACTGGTTGTTTTAGGAGTTTCACTCGCGTTGATGATGCATGTTTTCCATCAACATCCCACTGCTCATTCTCATTAAACATAAAAAAGCTCCGGATTCGGAGCTTTTTCATTTTAGCCGATATTAATAATTCATTTTTTCCCATCATACCCGTTGATCTTTACTCAATAGCATTTTAGACAAATAAGTTAAAAATTGTTTTTTAAAAAATATTTTACATTAAAAAATAAATAAAAATTAAATATTTACATTTAAAAACACAACAAAATATATTGTTTAACATTTTTTAACAAACTATTAACAACGATACATTGTTTTTCGTACATTAGCCACACTACCATCATCTAAAAATTGTATGAAAAAACAAAAAAACTTAACGACATCAGTCTGTTCTTTCTTAATGACGGGTTTTATGGCAGCCCAGACCACAAAGAAAACAGATTCTTTAGAAGAAAAAAAAATTGATGACATTGTAATTATTGGCTACAAAGCACAGAAGAAATCCAGTCTTACAGCCGCTGTCTCTGTTATTTCCGACAAAAAGCTTCAGGATTCCAATACTCCAAGCGTATCCGGTCTTCTGCAGGGAAAAGCTGCTGGTGTCCAGATTTTGCCTGGTGGAGGTTCTGCTGGCTCAGTAGCCACTGTAAAAATCAGGGGTACTTCCACCATCAATGGTCCCAGTTCTGCCCTTTGGGTAGTGGATGGCGTAGTAATGCCCTATGCTCCCAATCTGGATCCCAATCAGATAGAAAGCATCAACATCCTGAAAGATGCTGCTTCTACAGCCTTGTATGGTTCCAGAGCTGCCAATGGTATTGTACAGGTGTTTACCAAATCAGGAAATTCAGGAAAAGGTACATTAAGTGCATCTCTTAATAATTCTTTTAATGTGTTTAACAACGGGCGCTTTAAGCTTATGAACGGAACGCAGCTGTATGATTATTTCACCTCATTAAAAGGAGCACCTGAAATCCCTAAAACTCTTAGAAACGATGGCTACAACTGGCTGAAAGACGGTACACAGACAGGAGTTGTACAAAATTATACTATTGATTTCAGAGGCGGGTCAGACCATTCCAAAACCTATATTTCAGGAAATTATTATAATGAAACCGGAACAATAAAAGGAGATGAATACAACAGGCTTTCATTCAGAATTAATCATGAACAAACTATAAAGCCCTGGTTGATACTGAAACCCAAAGTCAGCTTATCATATACCACGGGAAAAGATACTCAGGCTTCCCTTTATCAGATGTACCTTAATATGCCATGGGACAATCCCAGAGATGCTAATGGAAATCTGATCCGGGTGGATGAGGATTATACAGATTGGTATGGAAGAGATAAAAGCAGCTATCTGTATGACCTTCAATGGAACTATGGCAAAAGTAATCAGCTTGATCTAATAGGAAATATAGATGCTGAAATCCTGTTTACCGATTATCTCAAATTCATTAGTACAAACAATGTCACCTACAAAAACTATGATGATATGTACTATACCGACCCAAGATCAATCAGTGGAACAAGTAATAAGGGGGAACTAACAGAAAACTATCAAAAAGATATCAGCAAATTTTTCAACCAGATGCTGAGGTTTGATAAAGATTTTGGAAATCATAATATCAATGCATTAGCTGCGTATGAATATACCGACAGATTCTACAAAGCCTCAAAAGCAGGTGTTTATGGGGTAGTACCTGGTACAGATATTTTCAACACAGGTGCCACAACAGGTGAAAAACCATCGGGAACTAAATCAGATAGAGCTTATAATGCTTTTCTGTTTAACGCTGAATATGTGTTTAATAAAAAATATTTCGTTCAAGGGTCTTTAAGGAACGAATCATCTTCTGCATTCGGTGCCAATAAAAGAAACGGCTTATTCTATGCCTACAGTGTAGGATGGAATATTCATAAAGAAAACTTTTTCAAGATAGAACCTATTAATGAATGGAAATTACGAGCGAGCAGGGGTCTTGTGGGAAATACTCCAAGCCCCAATTATGGATGGCAGGATCTCTACAGTCTTACACAGAAATATAACGGACAGATAGGAGCAACATGGTATCAACTCGGAAACCCTGGACTCACCTGGGAATCTATCTATCAGAATAATATCGGTACAGATATCAGAGCATTTAACAACAGACTGACTTTAAACATTGATTATTTTAACAATAAAACAAAAAACTTACTGATGCTTGTTACCCTTCCATCACTGACAGGGGTTGACAGACAGTATCTGAACATTGGTGATGTCAAAAACAAAGGTTGGGAATTCAATGTAAATTACTCCATTATTCGCTCAAAAGATATCAGCTGGGATCTTGGATTCAATATCAGTACTTATAAAAACAATGTACTGTCGACCCGAAATAATGGCACACAAGTATTAAGTAATTACCATGTAGCCATACCGGGGTATGACGTTAACTCTTTCTATATGAGAAAGTGGCTGGGGGTAAATCCGGACAATGGTGAAGCACAATGGGAAGTAATCAACCCGGACGGAAGCAGAAGTGCAACCTCAAAATATAACCTGGCTACCGTACAGGTAGTAGGAGCAGCCACACCAGATTATTACGGCTCTGTAAGTACTAATCTTACTATCAGAAATTTTTACCTTGCCGCAAATCTTTATTTCTCACAGGGTGGGCAAGTATATAACTCGTACAGGGAATTATTTGATTCAGACGGTGCCTATCCATATTACAACCAGATGGTTTTGGAAAACGGATGGACAAGATGGGAAAAGCCTGGAGATATCGCAACCCATCCGGCTGCTGTATACAACAATAATTCATTAACAAATAAGCCGTCTTCACGTTATCTTGAAGATGCCAGCTTTGTCAAATTAAGATCACTGAGAATAGGATATAATTTTCCGGCATCTCTAACAGAAAAGATGAAAATAAAATCAGCTAATATTTATATTATGGGTGAAAATTTATTCACCATCACCAAATTCTCCGGAGTAGATCCGGAAGTTGGTAATGCAGATAGCCAAAGTGTCTATTCCGGCAATGCAGGAGCTATCTACCCTATTCCAAGAAGATTTTCATTAGGCTTAAACTTTACTTTCTAAAAAAATAATTATGAAAAAAATACTTATTCCCATTCTTATAATATCGTTGACGGCATGCAACATAGACCGTTCGCCATATGATTCAAAAGAGTCTGATGTGGTTCTGGCAGACGCAACAGGACTGCAGACTATCACCTTAGGAAATTATGCATTGCTTAAAGGTGATGCTGACGGTGGCGGCTTTTATAACAATCTGTACAGGATCAGTGAATATGGTGGTGATAATGTCGATATAAGCGGAACGACCAGCGATTCATTCTTCTATTATTATAATTATAAAAGCATTAAAAATAATTACCGCACCAATATCATCTGGAACTCCGGATATAAAGCTATCATCGGTTGCAACAGATTGATCTCAAAGGTTGCTGAAGGAAAAGACACAGAAACAGATCAGCTGATAGGCGAAAATTATTTCCTGAGAGCTTATGTATACTTTTCTATGGTCAACGTCTTTGGAAGACCGTATAATCAGGGAACAGGTAATCCCGGAGTACCCTTAAAACTATCTGACGATGTCAACGATTTGCCTGCAAGAGCCACGGTAGGAGAAATATATAATCAGGTGGTAAGTGATCTTTTAAAGGCTGAAAAACTGATGACACTAGATAAAGATAACATATACGCGTCCAAAGAAGCTGCGCAGGCCTTACTTTCCAGAGTCTACTTGTACATGGAAAATAATGATAAAGCGATAGAATATGCAGATAAAGTCATCAATTCCGGAAAGTATACGCTTTTGTCCAAAGCAGAATTTCCTGCCTATGCTACCAAGACTCCTGAAACCAATACAGAGACCATTTTTGCATTTAAATATAACAAAGATGGAGACTATAGTGATGGCTGGTATACAATAGGTTCTATGTATGCCACCATACAGAATGTAGGTTGGGGTGAAATGTACGCTTCTTCCTCTTATCTGGATCTTATCAATCAGAACCCTCAGGACGCAAGGCTGAAGTTTATTTCCCCAAAATACAGCAGTCCGGCAGTTCCTGTAGCCTATTGGGTGCAAAAAGGAACCAGCTCATCCAGCGCCGCAACCTACAGCTATCAGTTCCAAAAAACCTTCCAGCAGAATGGAAATACTTATTTTACCATGAATAATATCAATTATCAGGTACTATCTGAAGCAGCACCTAATAAAACAAACTATTATTTTGTTAACGCAAACGGTGGGAAAACTTATGTATACCTAGATAATGACATGGATAAAAGAAACGGATATCCTAAATTTTATGTTTTAAAATGTTCATTACAGGAAGGGGTTCCTCAGTTATGGTCGCCGGTTATTGTACGACTGGCAGAACTATACCTGAACAGAGCTGAAGCCTATGCGAAAAAAGGAAATACTGCTTCAGCACTCACAGACATAAACATTATCAGAACAAGAGCAGGAATACCTGCATATAATTCAGTCCCTGCAGGGCAGACTATTCTGGACGTTGTTCTACAGGAAAGAAGGTTGGAAATGGCTTTTGAAGGACATAGAAGATACGATGTCTTCAGAAACAAACTGGATCTCGACAGACAATATCCCGGAACTCATTTAAGTGGAAGCAATGCTTTTTATACAGTACCTTATACCCATAACAGAGTGGTAGAATATATTCCGGAACAGCAGATCCAGATCCAGCCAAATCTTGTTCAGAATCCCGATTAAGAATAATACGGAAACCAACAGCATTCAAAAATTTCAAACCAACAAAAAAGAGGCTGTCCTGAATATGGGCAGCCTCTCTTTATATATTTTGATATTTTAACTTAGAATTTCCATCCTACTGTAAGGAAGAAATTATTTCTGTTGTTTTTCACCTCACTTGCCGCATACGCATCACTTTCAAAGATGTTATTAGCAGAATAATAAGATGAATCAGAATTTCCATCCATATATCCTCTCATGAAAGGATTAGTATACTTAGATGAGATGTTCTGATAAGATGCATCTACATAGAATGATTTGAAGTCATACCCGATACCAAAAGAAAGGGTATTTCTGTCACTTAGCATCATATTGCTGTACGATTGATCTCCTACAGTACCTGCATCATTAAATCTGCTGATCGTAAGGGCATCAAAAGGAGTTGACTGGTAGGCGTAACCACCTCTCAATCTGAACTGCTGTACTCTGTACTCCGCTCCTACTCTTACTTCAGAAAGATTCTTGTAGTTTTCTTTAAAGAAATCATTCAAAGCTCTTTCCGCACCTCCATATACCTTGTAATCAGGCTTTGTAAGTCCAAGGGTATAATCTACGTTCAATGAGAAATTTTTACTCGCTACAAAGGCAGCACTCACTGTTGCTTTAAGCGGTGAAGTGAACTTTCTATTTTCAGCTCCCATATCATCTCCATACACAGGATCGTTATAGAAATAATAATTTCTGTCTATTGTCCAGAATGTAGGCGTTTCAAGAGATGCTCCCAATCTGAAATTTGGACTTAACTTACCGATTACCCCTAATGAAGCAGAAAAACCTGAAGATCTTTCTGAATAAGGAGTATCCTGCTTACTGAATCCTTCTGTGGAATTATTGGTCAGATTTCGGTAAAACAAACTATCATACTGATCCAATGAAGCATTGAAAAAATTGAAACCTGCTCCTAAATATAAATTATGATTATAGTTGGCACCTACCCCGAAACTCATCTTTGACAGGTTACCGTATCTTTCATACATATGCCCTGCCAATGCCGCGTCTTTGGTAATATCATCCTTATCAAAAGCATAAACGATATTATTATTACCCGGCGTCTGGATTACATTATCCAGCGTCTGGTTAGAAAAATTAATACCAATATTGATGAATTTCCAGCCGGTTTCTGTCATCAAAGGAAAAGCAATGATCCCTCCGGCATTCCCTAAATCTCCTTTGGTTTTGCTGTAGTCAATCGAAGATCCCGCCAGAGAACTGGTGTTTTTATTTCCTAAAATAGATAAAGTTCCTGAAACCTCTCCTGAAATAGCGACTCCTAAACCTGCAGGGTTGGTAAGCAAAGAATTCGCATCACCTCCCAGCGCACCATTAGCACCAGCCATCGCATTAAACTTAGCTGATCCCACCATAGGAGTACTTGAATAAACCTCTACTGTATTTCTTATGACAGAAACATCCTGAGCCTGTGCATAAAATGCAGCAGAAATACTCATTAATACTAAAGATTTTTTTAACATTATTTTTAAATAGTTTATTAATTTGAAAATTATCTGAAGCCTCCTCTGCCTCCGCCGCCGGATCTCATTCCGCCGCCTCCTGAAGAACCGCCTCTGAAGCCTCCACCTCCGGAGTTGAAGCCACCACTGGATCTGAAACCTCCTGAGTCGTTAGATCTGAAACCTCCGTTATTGTTGTTGTATCTTGGCTGTGGCTGCTGATAATTGTAATTGGGTCTTGTTTGTGGTGCCGAATTACGGAATCCACCGTTAGACTGTGTATTTCTGAAACCTCCGGAGTTACCATTTCTGAATCCGCCATTACTGTTACTGTTTCTGAAACCTCCGTTGGAATTAGTGTCTCTGAAACCACCATTGTTATTGGTATTTCTAAAACCACCATTCGTATTTCTGAAACCTGAATTGTTGGTATTCGTTCTGTAAACTGCGTTGGCTACCCCTGTATTCTGGAATCCGCCTCCGCTGACACCACTTCTTCTGTAAACAGGTCTGTTGTAGTAGCCACCACCCCAGTAACCTCCACCGTATCCCCAATATGGGTTACCGTAGTATCCGCCCCAGAATGGATCATAGTATCCGCCATAGCCGTATCCCCAGTATGGACTTCCCCAGCCGAAAGAGCCTCCCCAGCCCCAGCCGAATGATCCGCCCCAACCCCAGGACATACTTGCACCCCAGCCCCAGCCGCGGTTCCAGCCCCAGCCCCAATATGGGCTGTAACCACCATACCATCCCCACGGAGATCCCCATCCCCATGAGTTGTCATAGTAGTTCGTTTGTGAACCTGCATAAAGTCCCCAATCTGAGTCTGTAGCATTGGAATTCCAGTCTGGATTGGTATTGCTCCAGTCGTTATATCTGTTTTGCTGCTCTCTGGAATTCGTCTGTGCATTCTGAATTACATTGGAATCCTGATAGTAGTCATAATATTCTCCTACTCTGTTTCCGCTATCATTGATGATAACTCCTTCAGGTAGCGTATCCTTATTGGGGTCGTAATACACCCCATCTGTCTCGCTATACCCTCCCATCTGAGCACCACAAGACACAAGTAATAATCCGCCCGATACAGCCAATATCCCTTTGGATCTTAGCAGACCAAGCAAATTTTTATGTATATTTCTTTTCATGATAACGTAAAAATTTTTAATTTAAATTATATTTGCAATCTGTACCAAAAATGTACCAAAATACTGGTAAAAAAATCTATCAAAAATAGATTTTTATTTTTAGATAACAATAATGTACAAAAGTTAAAAAAATTAAAAAAAATAATGGCAAAATTAACCTCAAGAAGCGAAGATTACAGCAAATGGTATAATGAGCTGGTTGTAAAAGCTGATTTAGCTGAAAACTCAGGCGTGCGTGGATGTATGGTGATCAAACCGTATGGCTATGCGATCTGGGAAAAAATGCGTGATGAAATGGATAAAAAGTTCAAAGAAACAGGTCACGTTAACGCATACTTCCCGCTTTTTGTGCCCAAGAGCTTGTTTGAGGCTGAGGAAAAAAATGCAGAAGGTTTTGCAAAAGAATGTGCTGTTGTTACCCACTACAGGTTAAAAACCGATCCGGACAATCCATCCAAACTGATTGTAGATCCGGATGCAAAACTGGAAGAAGAACTTATTGTTCGTCCTACTTCAGAAGCAATTATCTGGAATACCTATAAAAACTGGATTCAGTCTTACAGAGACTTGCCGATATTAATCAACCAATGGGCGAATGTTGTTCGTTGGGAAATGAGAACCCGTCTTTTCTTAAGAACCGCAGAGTTCTTATGGCAGGAAGGGCACACCGCGCACGCTACAAAAGATGAAGCTGTGGAAGAAGCAGAGAAAATGAATAAAGTATATGCTGATTTTGCAGAAAACTTTATGGCTATTCCAGTTATTCAGGGGTTGAAAACACCTTCTGAAAGATTTGCAGGAGCCGATGAGACTTATTGTATTGAAGCATTGATGCAGGACGGAAAAGCTTTACAGGCTGGAACCTCTCACTTCTTAGGACAGAATTTCGCAAAAGCATTTGATGTAAAATTCACCAACAAAGAAGGAAAAATTGAACATGCATGGGCTACCTCATGGGGAACTTCTACCCGTCTGATGGGAGCATTAATCATGACCCACTCTGATGATTTCGGATTGGTACTGCCTCCTACCCTTGCTCCAATCCAGGTCGTGATTGTTCCTATCTTTAAAGGAGAAGAGCAGCTGGAGCAGATCAGTGAAGTGGCTTTGGATATTCAGGCTAAACTGAGAGCAAAAGGAATTTCTGTGAAGTTTGATAATGACACCCAGAACAAACCAGGATGGAAATTTGCAGAATATGAATTGAAAGGAGTTCCTGTAAGAATTGCTATGGGACCTAGAGACCTTGAAAATAAATCTGTGGAAATCGCAAGAAGAGATAACCTGACTAAAGAAGTTCGTTCTATTGAAGGACTTGATTCTTATATCGAAGATCTGTTGAAAACCATTCAGCAGGATATTTATAACAAAGCATTTGAATTCAGAAAAAATAATATCACGAAAGTGGATACTTATGAAGAATTCAAAAAAGTTCTGGAAGAAAAAGGTGGATTCATCTATGCACACTGGGATGGGACAGCTGAAGAAGAGGAACAGATCAAAGATGAAACGAAGGCAACCATCAGATGTATTCCTTTGGATGATGATATAGAAGAAGGAATTTCATTGATCTCAGGAAAACCATCTAAGAGACGCGTGTTATTTGCAAAAGCCTATTAAAAATATTAATGATTTGGAAAAAAATCGTTAATATTTAAAGAAATATTCAAAAAAAAGTGACATTTGGACGGATTTTTGTTTAAATTTATCTCAACATTAATCAAAAAAATTTATTATTATGTCTTTAAATGTCATTGATTTAATTAAAGGACAATTAGGTCCCGCATTGGTTTCACAGGCTGCATCGCAGTTTGGAGAAAGTGAATCCGGTATTTCTAAAGCAATTGGCGGATTATTACCTGCTGTAGTAGGTGGATTAGCCAATAATGCAGATAAGCCTGGCGTTGTGGATGCAATTACACAAGCCTCTTCAAGTGGAATTTTAGGAAATTTATTAGGAGGTTCGTCCAGCAGTCCTGTTATTTCAAACTTGTTGTCTTCCATTTTTGGAGATAAAGTAGGTGCGTTAGTGAATTCCATTGCCAGTTTTTCAGGTGTCAGCAATACCTCTGCAGGTTCTTTGTTAAACCTGGTGACTGGAGCTACAGTAGGCACTATTGGAAAATATGCAGCAGACAATAATCTGGGTGCTTCAGGTATTTCCAGCTTACTGCATGATCAGAAAGGCATTGTTTCTTCTTTACTGCCTGCAGGTCTTTCTTTGGCATCCTTTGGATTAGGAGCTGAGAATTGGTTTGGACAGGCTAAAGAAACGGTTTCTTCAGTAACGTCTACTGCTAAAGATAACATCGCTGAAGGTGTTGCTACAGCAAGAGAAAATGTTTCAGAAGGAGCAAGAGAAGTAAGAGAACGATTTGAAAATAATAACAACAATAATCAAGGCGGAGGTTCAATCTGGAAATGGTTGCTTCCGCTTTTATTATTGATAGCTGCTGCTTATTTCTTATGGAAACAGTGTGAGAAAAAGCAGACGACTACCACTACTACCACAACATCTGACTCAGCAGCAACCAGTACAGCAACAGATACTGCTGCTACAACGGGAACAGCAACACCTGCTCCGGCAACAGCTAAAACAGATGAAGACATTGATCTTAACGGAGTGATGTTAAAAGGTTATAAAGGAGGAATGGAAGATCAGATGATTACATTCCTGAAATCCGGAAACTATAAAAATGCCGCTGATGATGCAGCATTGAAAGATAAGTGGTACGATTTCGATCACGTAAATTTCAAAATGGGAAGTGCTACTGAACTTGAGGCAGGTTCACAAGGGCAATTGGATAACCTAGTGGCGATCCTTAAAGCTTTCCCAGATGCAAAAATCAAAATCGGGGGTTATACGGATAAAACCGGAAACGAAGCCAACAATGTAAAACTATCAAAAGCCAGAGCTGAATATATCAAGGCTGCTTTAGTAAAAGCAGGAGTTGGTGCTCAGGTTTTAGAAGCTGAGGGCTATGGAAGTAAATTTGCTAAAGTTGATGCTACAGCTTCTGATGCTGAAAGAGCTGCAGACAGAAAAATGGCTGTAAGATTTGCTAAATAATCTTTAGATTCAATAAAAATTATATCCCGGAAAGCAAATTTCCGGGATTTTTTTATGCGATGATTTTTCTGTTTACATTTATTTAATTAAATTTGTTAGTCATTTCTAACATTTATGAACTTCAATATAAAAAGCGCCTGGCGAAAAGATAAAACAAACCATTCCCTGTCAGAGGTCTATTCATCAATCAAAGTTCCTAAAAATGCAACTTTCTGGAGAAAGTATCTTGCATTTGCAGGACCAGGACTGATGATTGCTGTAGGTTATATGGACCCGGGAAACTGGGCAACAGATATTGCAGGGGGAGCTCAGTTTGGATATACCCTCCTTTCAGTAATTCTTATTTCAAATATCTTTGCCATGGTTTTGCAGCACTTATCTGTTAAACTGGGGGTAGTTGCAGAAAGAGATCTTGCCCAGGCCTGCAGAGACCACTTCAGTCCTACCACGAATTTTATTCTATGGGTATTCTGTGAAATCGCCATTGCCGCCTGTGATCTTGCCGAGGTCATCGGTTCTGCTATTGCGTTAAATTTGCTATTTCATATTCCACTGACCTGGGGGATTGTTATTACAACAGTAGATGTATTAATCATCCTTTTACTTCAGGCAAAAGGCTTCCGATGGATCGAAAGTATTGTAGGAGGACTTATCTTCATTATTCTGGCGTGTTTCGTATATGAAATCGTTATCTCAAAGCCTGCTTTCAATGAGATTCTGGGAGGTTTGGTTCCACAAAAGGAAATCATTCAGAATCCTGCCATGCTTTATATTGCGATCGGGATCTTAGGAGCTACCGTCATGCCGCATAACCTGTATCTGCACAGCAGTATTGTGCAGACCAGGGATTATCCCCGTAATACTGAAGGAAAAAAAGAGGCCATAAAGTTTGCCACTATAGACAGTACAGTTTCATTAATGCTGGCTTTCTTCATCAATGCTGCAATCCTTATTCTGGCTGCTGCTACATTCCATACTACAGGAAACGAACATGTGGCGGATATTCATGATGCCTATAAAATGTTAACCCCAATTTTAGGAGCTTCTATGGCTAGTATTGCATTTGCGATTGCATTATTGGCGTCCGGGCAAAACTCCACATTAACAGGAACTCTTGCCGGGCAGATCGTCATGGAAGGTTTCCTGAATATCAGATTAAAACCATGGCTGAGAAGACTGATCACCAGACTTATCGCTGTAATCCCAGCACTTATTGTTGCCATTCTTTACGGTGAACAGGGAACAACTGAATTATTGGTTTTAAGCCAGGTAATTCTTTCCATGCAGCTGAGCTTTGCCGTTGTTCCACTGGTAATGTTTACCAATGATAAAGCCAAAATGGGTGAATTTGTCAATAAACCATTCCTGAAAATCTGTGTATGGATTATTTCCATTATTATTATTGTTTTAAACCTTTATCTGTTATATCAGACATTTACAGGAGAATAAAGGTACAATGACAGTTTTTAAATTGACTGTTGGACATTATTAAGTGAATGGTTAATGGTCAATTTTTGCTTTGCAAAGTCAATTTTTTACCCTACTCCACAATAAATTCACAAGCGAAGCGCATTGACGTATTCATTTACCATTACTTCTTTTTTCTGCCTTAATGTCCAGATTTTAGATTTGGCAGACTCTTTGTCAAACAATCAGTAAATAAATATTGAATTATGGAAAACCAGGATATTAACGAAGAAAGCATCAATAATCAGGAAGAAAACAATGTTCAGAATGACGCAACATCACAGGACAATGTGACAGCTGCACCTTCTCCGGAGGAACTTTTGGCAGAAGAGAAAGACCGTTACATCAGACTGTATGCTGAATTCGAAAATTATAAAAAAAGAACAAGCAAGGAGAAGATGGAATTCTTCCAGTATGCCAACCAGGAGATGATGGTTTCAATGTTAGGAGTTTTGGATGATTTTGAAAGAGCTTTAAAAGAAATCGCTAAAAACGGAAATCCGGCTGATCTTCAGGGTGTAGAGCTTATCTATCAGAAATTCAAGAATAAACTTACCGAAAAAGGCTTACAAACAATGGAAGTAAAGGCTGGTGACAGCTTTAATGTTGATTTCCATGAAGCGATTACCCAGATCCCTGCTCCATCGGAAGATTTGAAAGGAAAAATCGTAGACGTTATTGAAACAGGGTACACTTTAAATGATAAAGTAATCCGTTTTGCAAAAGTAGTAACAGGAAATTAAAATTCATAAATGATAAATGATGAGTGATAATTGAATGTTTCACTTATTAGCTTTAGAATATCTTTTATCATTTATCAACAATCAATTATAAAATTGTCATGTCAAAAAGAGATTATTACGAGGTTCTTGAGATCAGCAAATCTGCATCAGCCGACGAAATAAAAAAAGCATACCGTAAAATGGCCATCAAATTCCACCCGGATAAAAATCCAGGGGATAAAGAGGCTGAGGAAAAATTTAAAGAAGCTGCTGAGGCTTATGAGGTTCTGAGCGATGATCAGAAACGTGCCAGATACGACCAGTTCGGACATGCCGGAATGGGTGGAAATGGCGGTTTCGGAGGCGGAGGCTTCGGAGGCGGAATGAATATGGAGGATATTTTCAGCCAGTTTGGAGATATTTTCGGTGGCGGTTTCGGAGGATTCGGCGGTGGCGGTGGAGGCCGTCAGCAGGTGAAAGGTTCTAATTTAAGAATCAGAATCAAGCTGAACCTTGAGGAAATGGTAAACGGTACTCAGAAAACCATCAAAGTAAAGAAAATGAAGATGGCGGAAGGTGCCACTTCAAAAACATGTCCTACCTGTAACGGTTCCGGTGTTCAGTTAAAAGTGATGAACACGATGTTCGGTCAGATGCAGACTCAAACTACCTGCGGTACATGTCAGGGAATTGGAAAAGTTGCTGACAAAATTCCTGCAGGGGCGAATGCACAGGGTCTTATTAAAGATGAAGAGGAAATTACCATCAACATTCCGGCAGGTGCAAGAGACGGTATCCAGCTTAATGTAAGAGGAAAAGGAAATGATGCCCCATTTGGAGGTGTTCCGGGAGACTTATTGGTGATTATTGAAGAGGAAGTAGATCAAACGATCAAAAGAGAAGGTGATAATCTTCACCAGGAATTATATGTTTCATTTGCTGAAGCTGCTTTAGGAACCAAGAAAGAAATTCCTACCGTTGGCGGAAAAGTGAAAATTACCGTTGATCCGGGAACTCAGTCCGGAAAAATCTTAAGATTGGCAGGAAAAGGACTTCCGAGCATCGACAGCTATGGTAAAGGAGATATGTTCATCCACATCAATGTATGGACACCGCAAAAGCTTACCAAAGATCAGAAGGAATTCTTTGAAAAGCAGATGTCCAGCGGAGAAATGGTTGCAGAACCATCCGGAAAGGAAAAAACTTTTTTTGATAAAGTAAAAGATTTATTCAATTAATATAAAAAAGAGACTTGTAAAAAGTCTCTTTTTTGCTTTAAACAAACACCTAGTTTTAACGCAAAGAAAAACTAGTTCACATGTTTTATTAAAGAAGGCAAAGGATAGCGACTTTGTCGCTGAGAAAGCTTTGTGGATAAAACCGTCTGCTCATTAAAAATCAATTTATTGATTTCATCTTTGCTTCCTGTTAATAAAAAATAGTAAGATTAAGACTTTGCGTTAAAAACATAGATTTTAATATAGTAAATATCAAATTTCAGTAATATTAAACAGTTCTATAAATAAAAAATCCTGTACTCTCTCGAATACAGGACTTTTTGATTATTTAATTTTAATTCTGTTTTATTTTTTTGTTGTCAGGGAATAGATTCCTTTTCCTAAAGTGAAAACCAATACTGCAGCAATTCCCCCTACAAGACCGAAAGTAAACTCTTTCAGCATAGACGGCCACGTTGGAAGCAGCTCGTGTAAATAATGAATATTATGAGCAAAAATTCCTCCTGAAACCAGGATCAAAGCAATTGTTCCTACAACTCCTAAAAGTTTGATGATAACTGGCAATGCCTTTACCAATAAGTGACCAAGCTTGGAGAAGAATCCTTTGTCATGACTCTTTTTAATCAAACTGAAACCTGCATCATCCATTCTTACGATCAATGCAACAATTCCATACACTCCTACTGTTGCAATAAATGATACAAAAGTTACCGTTAAAATCTGTGTAAGAAGCGGATGTTCCTGCTGGATAACCGTTCCCAATGCAATAATTACAATTTCAATAGAAAGGATAAAATCTGTTCTGATCGCTGAGTTTATTTTTGCTTTTTCAGAAACTTCAGAATTTTCTTCTTCGTCACTTTCTTTGATGACTTCGTGCCCTTTTTTGGAACGGTGAAACAGGAATTCTATAATTTTCTCTACTCCTTCAAAGGCAAGATATATTCCCCCTAAAATAAGAATCATTTCAATAGCCGGTTTGTACAGCCAGTTGAGAAGAAAGGCAATAGGAAGAATGATCAGTTTATTGATAAATGATCCTTTGGTAATAGCCCACAGAACCGGAAGTTCTCTGGAGGAAAGAAAGCCGGTGGCTTTTTCTGCATTTACAGCCAGGTCGTCCCCTAAAATTCCTGCTGTCTTTTGTGTAGCAATCTTACTGGTAACTGCTACATCATCCATCAATGCTGCAATATCATCCAAAATAGCAAAAAAGCCTGATGCCATATTTTAATAATTTTTTAATCTTTGTTAAGTCCAGCAAAAATAATTATTTAATTCCGTTTTTGGATTCATAATATGACAATAATTTTCAAAATTATGAGAATCATTAAGCAATCCTTCACTTTCAATATTTTATATCTTTGTTTAAAACCTATTCAATGGATAAAAACTGGGAAGACCAATTACAAAGTTTATGGCTACAACTGGGAACGATAAGCAATGAAGCATTTATTCAGCACATTAAAAATCATGTAGAATTACTTACAGATAACAATTCCCAGGCTGTTGCCGATTTTGAAAGAGCCTGCGCTTTTGATTCCACCGGACATGAAAAGGAAGCAGAGCCTTTGTACAGATCGGCATTGGATCACGGATTAACCGGCTTACGAAGAAGAAGAGCAAGAATCCAACTGGCAAGTACCTTAAGAAATAATGGAAAAACAGAAGAAAGCATTCATATTTTAAGGGAAGAAAAAGCTCATTATTCTGATGAGCTAAATGATGCAGTAGATTCTTTTTTAGCGTTGTCCCTTTCTTCAGCCGGGAAATATGAGGAAGCATTATCATTAACTTTAAAGGCACTTTCCCACCATCTGCCAAGATACAACCGGTCTGTTTACAATTATGCCAAGGGTCTGCATAATGAATTGTAATAATATTTTTTTTATTTTTACTTTATGAAAAAGCTCATTCTCCGGTATCATTTTTTCGCTATGGGATGTGTTGGCTTCGTGCTGCAGTCCTGTAATACGAAATTCAGGGTTTGGGTAGGTCCCGGAGGCCAGCAGAAGATTTACAATCTGAAATATGGTGAGCATAAAAGACAGAAAATGGATATCTTTCTTCCCAAAGATTATGCTGAAAATTCCCCTGTAGTCCTTATCGTTCATGGCGGCGCCTGGACTTTGGGTAAAAAAGAACATATGATCCAGGTTCAGAAGATGCTTTTTGAAAATAGAATTCCAAGCATCAATATGAATTACAGGCTGGTTTCTCCAAAGGAAAAAATCACTTATAAACAACAGCTTGAAGATATTGCCCTTGCCATTGAAAAATTCAATTCTCTAGCGGAAAAAGCAGAGCTTCAGCCCAATAATTACATTCTTCTGGGAGAAAGTGCCGGCGGACATCTCGCCTTACTTTACGGTTATCAGCATCCCGAGCAGATCAAAAAAATCATCTCTTTAAGCGGGCCAACAGATTTTTACAGCTCAGAATATCTTAAATCATTTTATTCAAAATATACTTCTCCTACTTTTCAAAAAGTAGTAGGGACTAAGTTTGACCGGAAAAATATGTCTGAAGCCTTCAAAGAAGCCAGTCCTATTGCTAATATTACCAATGTTCCCACATTGTTGTTTCAGGGAAACAATGATGTACTGGTCAACCAGCATCAGGGAATCGCCATGGATTCAGCGCTTACCCAAATGAATATTCCGCATAAATTCATTTTCATGAAAGGAGCCGGGCATGCCCCCAGATTCTTCAGTAAAAGAAAAAGAGACAGCATTATCTATCCTAATATTCTGGAATGGATTAAAGAATAGTTACCTATTTAATTCACAGAACATATAATTAAACTCCTATTTTAAACAATCCGTTCATAGAATTTTTTTTAATATCCAGCATAAAAAATAATTTTTGTTTGGTGGATATATTTAAAACGCTATGTCCGCAAAGAAATTGTAAGGCTTATATTCTGTGGTCGCAAAGGCACTTCGTTCAGCGAGGTGAGTTACTTAGCTAAATGAAATGCCTCTGCGAACGAAAAGTAACAGATCATAATAATAAACCTTGCGAGCTTTGCGTGGTAAAAATACTTATATAAACAAAAAAGCCATCTCAACAATGAAACGGCTCTATATTTTTGATTGAATTTCTTATTTATTCAAAGTCCTGATCTTCATATTTGGAAAGATCTTCTTTTTTCCCGAAAACAAATTTAATGATTACCGGAAGTGTTGTTACCAATACGATTACAATAATGATGTATTCCAGTTTTTCTTTCAGGTTGATGCCAAACTGCTCCATAAAAAGCTTGTCAAGATAATGTCCTGCAAAGATCAGAATGAAAGACCATAATACAGCACCAATAATATTATCTCTTAAAAACTCTTTTTTATCCATCTTTACGATACCTGCTACAATAGGAGTAAAAGTTCTTACAACCGGTAAGAATCTTGCCATAATAACGGCTAAAGCTCCGTGTTTTTCAAAGAAATCGTGTGCCTGGTAAAGGTATTTTTTCTTAAATAGCATTGAATCCGGTCTCTTATACAAAGCTGGTCCTGCTTTTCTTCCGAAGTAATATCCTACTTCATTTCCAATAATAGCGGCAAGAGCTACTCCTGAAGCCAATAAGGTGGTATCTAAAAAATCGCTCCCTGTAGAGCCAAAAGTCTCTTTGATGATTTCAACGGCATAAATTCCTGAAACGAAAAGTAGAGAATCTCCAGGTAGAAAAAATCCTACAAAAAGACCCGTTTCAGCAAAAACAATAAATAAAATCAGCCAAAACCCTCCCATTTTTATATAAAACTCCGGGTTTAATAAATCCTTCCAGCTATTGAAATCTTCCATAAATATCGATGAACAACAAAAGTAAGTCTAAAATGTCTGAAACAAAAATTAATTATAAGATTTTAACTAAAATTCAAACATGATTTTTATAAGTCGAGATCATCATCGGAAACTGCGGTTCCATCGGCCATTAAGAATGCTTTCAGGAAAGGAGTGATATTACCATTCATTACGGCATCTACATCTGACGTTTCATGACCTGAACGTACATCTTTTACCAGCTTGTAAGGATGCATGACGTAGTTTCTGATCTGGCTTCCCCACTCGATCTTCATCTTGTTGGCTTCAATCTCGTTTCTGGCTTTCATACGCTCTTCCAATTCCATTTCGTAGAGTCTTGAACGAAGGAGCTGCATTGCCTTTTCTTTATTCTGAAGCTGAGAACGGGATTCTGAGTTTTCAATAATAATTCCTGTAGGAGCGTGGCGAAGACGTACAGCGGTTTCTACCTTGTTTACGTTCTGTCCTCCTGCTCCGGAAGCTCTCATCGTTTCAAAGCTGATATCGGCAGGATTGATGTTGATTTCAATGGTATCATCCACCAAAGGATAAACATATACCGAAACAAAACTGGTATGGCGTTTCGCATTACTGTCAAACGGGGAAATTCTCACCAATCTGTGCACCCCATTTTCACCTCTTAAATATCCGAAAGCAAATTCACCTTCAATTTCAAGGGTAACAGTCTTCACTCCGGCCACATCCCCTTCCTGGAAGTTCAGTTCACGGATCTTATAGCCTTGTTTTTCTGCCCACATGGTATACATTCTCATCAGCATAGCTGCCCAGTCACAACTTTCTGTTCCTCCTGCTCCTGCTGTAATCTGAAGGACTGCAGAAAGTTCATCACCTTCATTGGAAAGCATATTTTTGAATTCCAGGTCTTCAATTTTTTCCACCAATTGCGGGAATGTTTCATCCAGTTCTTTTTCAGAATCCGGATCTTCTTTAGCAAAATCAGCCAAAACCTGCAGATCTTCAAACTGTGTCTGAATTTCGTCATAGCTTTCTACCCATTTTTTCTTGGAACGAAGCTGCTTTAAAAAAGCTTCAGCTGTTTTGGGATTGTCCCAAAATTCCGGTGCTGCAGTTTTTTCATCATCATTGGCAATTTCAATCTTCTTTTTTTCAATCTGAAGGTATCTGTGTAAGTCTTCAATCCTGGATTGAACTTCTTTTATCTGGTCGTTGTTAATCACGAGTTTTTCTTTTTTGCAAAAATAAGGAATTCTTTTAGAGTGGAGAGGTGCGGGGTTTTAGTTTTCGGGGTTCGGGATTCGAGTTTTTCGAATACTTGATTTTTTTTGGAAATTTAATAGAGGTTCAGGATCTGATTTAGGAGAACTATTCCTTAACAATTTCAGCGTCAAAGCTTCTTCTAAGATATTCTTTTGCTTGTTTACTTTCCGATTTGAATCCTACCATAGTTAAAGCGTAGACAAACAAGAGCATACCCAGAGGAAGAAAAAGTTCTACTGCTATTTCTTTTTCCCTTATAGCTTTTATAGAGACACCTATGAAGAAAATCAGGGCAAATGAGCACCAGACTATTAAGAAAAAGAAGACAAAAGCATTTAATGACATGGTCACCTGTATTTGGGTTCCATTATTTCCATTTTGAATTTTACCATTGATCTGAGGAAGAAATGAGTTTCTGTATTGTATCACTCTGCTTATTTCAAAGCTATTATTATCCACAGATCCTTCATAATCTTTTATATAATTCTTTCCCAAACCAAATTTTTTAGGTTCTACAAAACCAGAAAGTCTTGTTAATACTTCCTTTTCAGACAAATTTGTTTTGTAAGTAATACGTTCAAATGGTAAGTATTTCATGGGTATCAACTTGATATTTATATCATTTCTGCTATTATCTCTCCAATTTTTGGAGCCAGGGCCACCCCCATTCCTGAAAGTCTTACCGCGCAAAACTGTCTTTCTGAAAGTTGTTTTACAATGGGCGATTTTTCTTCACCCATAGCCATTATTCCCGACCAGCGAAGGGCAATTTTAAAGTCTTTATGAGGAAGAATGATCTCTCTTAAAAAGTTTTCCAGGTGATTCTGCAGAAACTCTGTTGTTTCAAAAGCCGTTGTTTCTTCTGTTTTAAAATCCTTATTTCGCCCGCCACCTAGTAATATCCGGTTTCCTACATTTCTGAAATAATAATACCCTTCGTCATAATGAAATGTTCCTTTAAGTTTCAATTCATCTACTGGCTCAGTCAGGAGAACCTGTCCGCGGGCAGGAACGATAGTTTCTTCTTTCAGAAACTTTGAAGTGAATGCATTGGTACAATAAATAAGCTGCTCGGCGATTACAGAAAGATCTGTTGAAAACTGCACCTCAACTTTGTCCGTTTCTTCAATATTTTGAACTTCCGTTCCAAATAGAAACTCAATTTTCAGTTCGTGACACTTTTCTAAAAGCTTTTGTAATAATTTTCCTGAATGCAGACTTCCTTCACAGGGATTTTCTATCAGGAATTCAGATTTTCCAAGTCCGAATTCCTGTATTTTATTTTGATTCAAAGCATAAGTCTGAGCCCGTCCGGTTATTGTTTTCAGTTTTTCATTGACTACTTCAATATGAGATAAAGGGTCTTCATTATTTATAATTTCATAACCTCCATTCAATTCAAAATCAATTTCATCATGTTTAAAATAATGCTGGATTTTCTGAAGTCCGTTAAATCTCATTGTAACAAGCTCCAGTGTTTTTTCCCAGCCCATTTTCTCAGAATCGGCAATGACTTCGGTAAGACTTCCAAAGCAGGCAAATCCGGCATTTCTTGTGGAAGCTCCCAATGGAATGCTATTCCGCTCAATAATCAGAACAGATTTTTCAGGATACTTCTCCTTTATGGATATGGCTGTCCAAAGCCCGGAAAACCCCGCACCAATAATGATGATGTCTCTTTTTCTGTAGAAAGTATCCAGTTCCCAAATACTGTTCATAAATAATGAGTAATAAATAGGTAATGAGTAATTTTTATAAAGTCTTAAACTTTAAACTTTAAACTTTAAACGGTTTATCCTTTATCTCCTTCTTCATTATGCTGGAATCCTATTGCTCTTTGCGGCTCTTCGACAACTCTGTAGGTTTCCAGTTCATTTTTCAGAGCCTGAATCCTAAACCTGAAGTCATCAAAATTATTGATAATGGCATCCGCAAGAAATCGTGCTACCTGATCAAGGTATTCTTCAGTAAGTTTTGATCCTGCATCCCTTAATGCGCTGTCTAAAATTTTCTGATCAATTTTCAGCTTTTCGTTTCTGGTCCTTTGATACAGGTTTTTGATTCTTTTCTTTAGGCTTTGCGTAAAGTCAATCAGCATGGTATTACTAAATGCTTTCATCTTTGAAGAAATTTCATGCCAGAATGGAACTTTATCAGCCTTGTTATTTTTAAGTATTTTATAGAGTAAAGAATCTTCTTCCAATCCTCTGGTCATGGCATAAAGAATGATTTCCGAGCGCTCAGCAGCATTGGGTGGAAAAATAGGAATCAGCACATCAAATCTTCCGGGTGCCAGAATTTCCTCATCAATTTCAGCCACAGAATTAGCTGAACCTACCATTAAAACACCTTCTTTTTCAAACTTTCCGATATAGTGAAGAATCAGTTCCTGAGCCTCAAGATTGCAGGAAGCAATGTCTGTTTCCGCCCTTCTCTGCATCATAATTTCATCAAAATCATCCATAAAAAGAAGCATTTTGTTTTCCTTCATCATACTCACCAGGAAATCACTGAAATTAATCTCATTTCCATCAATCAGCGAAGTTCCCAAATAATGTTTTTTGACTTCCTTAAACTGATATCCGATAATTTCAGCAATTTTGTTGGCCCAGAATATCTTACCGCTTCCGGGAGGTCCGTACAGAATAATCCCTGCAGGCTTGTTGATGCCCCAGTCTTTGATCTGCTGCGGATTCAGGAAGGGTTCCAGAACAGTGGATGTATAAAAAAACAGGTCTCTGTATCCGATAAAATCTCTTTGCTGAAGGCTGGTTTTATGCCCAAAATAATCGTAGACAAACTGATAATTCCCTCCCAGTTTATTATCAATTCCATAGCTTGATATGGAGGATTTGTAAAAACCATTATCGAAAATATTGAGATTATTGTCTTTGATCACCTTTTCAACCTTGTCTTTTGGCTGCTTAATGACTTCGGCAATCTGCTCCAGGGTTTTATTCTTATCAAGATCTTTTTCATAAAGTCTTAAAAAATCTACATTTTCGCGGGCAAATTTTTCAAAATCTTTTTTTACCTCAAAATTGGTACTGATACAATCTACCAGTTCAAGATCAAAATCCTGGATAAACTGTTTTATGGCTTCTGCAGATACATTTAATTCTTCTGCCAGTTCAATTAGCTTCATAACTGTTGATTAATTCTATCAAATTTAATGTATTTGTCCATAAATTAATGTTGATTTATGATAATTCTGTAACATTCTCTAATTTATATAGACTACTACTATGTAAAACAAATTACATGGAAAAGATTTTATCAGTAAAAAATTTGACGAAAAAATTCAAAAGAGTTGTGGTCAACAATATTTCTTTTGATGTCGAAAGAGGAAATGTTTATGGCCTTTTGGGACCGAACGGAAGCGGAAAATCCACTACTTTCGGGATGCTGCTTTCAACCATCAATCCCACCAGCGGAGATTGGTTCTGGTTTGGCAAGAAAGGAACTGATCCTGACACCTTAAAAAAGATCGGAGCGATTATTGAACAGCCTAATTTTTATCCTTATCTAAGTGCAGAAACCAATCTTAAGATTGTCGCTGAAATTAAGCAAACACCCTACTCAAGGATTGACGAAGTTCTGAAAACGGTTAATCTGTATGAAAGAAGAAAAGATACTTTCAAGACTTTCTCTTTAGGAATGAAACAGCGTCTGGCGATTGCTTCTGCCATGCTGAACAATCCGGAAGTATTAATTTTGGATGAACCGACCAACGGACTGGATCCTGAAGGAATTATTCAGATCAGAGAAATTATCAGTGATATTGCCAAGCAGGGAATCACCATTATCATTGCAAGCCATCTTCTGGATGAAATTGAAAAAATCTGCAGCCATGTCATTGTCTTGAAGGAAGGAAATTCCATTTACTGCGGAAGAGTGGATGAAATGACTTCCAACAACGGATATTTTGAGCTGAAAGCTGATAATAACACCTTACTTTTAAATGCGTTGAACGAACTTCAGTGGTTCTCGTCCATCAATCAGGAAGGTGATCTTATCAAAGCTCAGATCCGTGATGACGCTTCTATTTCAGCTTCGGCAATGAATCAGAAACTGGCTGAAAAAGGAATCTATCTTTCTCATTTAACAAAGAAAAAACTGTCTCTAGAATCTCAGTTCCTTGAACTTGTAAAAAACACCAATTAATCATGATCAAATTATTAAAACTTGAATATTACAAAAACCTGAACTATAAACCGTTCAGAGTTTTCACGACACTTTATTTCGCCATTCTTATTGCTTTACTTTTCATTGGATTGGTTGACTTTGATATTTTTGGAGGAACGATCAATTTAAAAGAACAGGGAATTTATAATTTCCCGGAAATCTGGAATTTCACCACATGGATTGTTGCTTTGCTGAAAATTTTCCTGGGACTGATCATTGTTTTCTCTATTTCCCAGGAGTTCAGCAACAGAATGTTCAAGCAAAACACGATTGACGGACTGAGCAGAAAGGAATTCATCACTTCAAAATTGCTGACGATAAGCATTTTCACTATTGTTTCGACAGCCATTGTGTTGGGAATTACGTTGTTTCTGGGCTATCAATATTCGAATACAACGGACTCTACCAAGGCTTTTGCTGAAATGTTCTTTATTGGAAATTATTTTGTGAAGCTATTTACGTTCTTTTGCTTCTTAATGTTCCTTTCCATTTTACTGAGAAAATCTGTTTTTGTTTTTCTTGCCCTTTTCGTTTTCTGGATTGGCGAAGGAATTTTAACTGCTCTTGAAACGTATTCAAAAGTAAAGGGAATGCAGGGACCGCAAAGAAATGAGGTTCTTCAGAATGATTTTTTTATCTCGCACCTTTTACCGCTTGAAAGCATGTCAAGCCTTATTCCTAACCCAATGATGAGATTAAATATGGCTAAAATGATGGGCTTAAAATATGAGTTCCACTACCCTACGGAAAGTCTTATCGCCTGTCTGGTATGGTGTGCTATTTTTATATTCGGTTCGTACTGGATTCTGAGAAAAAGGGATTGGTAGATGGCTATATTTAGGATTTAAAGATTTAAAAAATTAAAATATTTAAAGATTATTTTTAAGTGGTTCGTTTTCGGATTTCTCCTATTTCTGAATATCTCCATGTTCAGCATCAAAGAAAGATTTCAACTACATCATTAATTCAATATAAAAAGGCTGCCCAACGGCAGCCTTCTTTTCATATTACTTTTTATCTAACAACGGAAGATATTTTCCGTATCCTTTGCTTTCCATTTCCGCTTTTGGAATAAATTTCAGCGAAGCACTGTTGATACAGTAACGAAGTCCACCTTTATCCTGCGGCCCGTCTGTGAAAACGTGTCCCAAGTGGGCATCCCCCGTTTTACTTCTTACTTCCACTCTGTCCATACCAATCGAACGATCCAGTTTTTCCTCAATCAAACCTTTGGTAATCGGTTTTGAGAAACTTGGCCATCCGCATCCGGATTCAAATTTATCGGTAGAGACAAACAAAGGTTCCCCTGTTGTAATATCTACATAAATTCCTTCACGGGTTTCATTCCAGTACTCATTCTGGAAAGGTCTTTCGGTACCGTTTTCCTGGGTAACATTATATTGTTCTGCAGTCAGTTTTTCTTTTAAAACTTTTTTATCCTGCTTTTGGTAAGCCGGTTTTGGAAGCGGGTTGGCTTTTTTGGCCATTTCAAAAAGTCCCGGTTCAATATGACAGTAACCGCCTGGATTTTTATCCAGATAATCCTGATGATAGTCTTCAGCCCTGTAGAAATTTTTCAATGGAATAGTTTCTACGACTACTGGTTTATGATAATTCTTTGCCAGCTTCTGAACTTCCGCTTTTACCACCGCTTCATCTGTTTTATCAGTGAAATAGATTCCTGTTCTGTACTGGTTTCCTCTGTCATTTCCCTGCTGATCTTTGCTTGTAGGATCAATGGTTTTAAAATACAGATCAATCAATAGTTTCAGATCTACCTGCTCAGGATCATATTTTACTTTTACGGTTTCTGCGAAACCTGTTGTATGGCTTACGACTTCTTCATAAGTAGGATTTTTGGTATTACCGTTGGCATAACCAACTTCTGTTCCTACCACGCCACGAATCTGTTGAAAAAAGTGTTCTGTTCCCCAGAAACATCCACCTGCAAAATAAATCTCTTTAACGTTCTTGTTATCCATAATTTCCTCATTTTCTTTTTTTATTTCCACTACATTGGACTTTGTTTTTCTGAAAAGTCCTGATTCCGCAGCAAATACTGCTATACCCAGAATGATTCCGAGTGCAATTAATATATTCTTCATTTTTACTTTTTTATTCATTACTTATTATTTTGAATGATCATTACTCCAAATCCTAAAAACATAAGGTCTTTCAGAATAAAGAAATCCGTCACAGGCACCCCGTCCACTATTTTCCACATTCCCGGTGTTGTCAATAAATAGCTTAATGTTACCAGAAAAGTCACCATCATTCCTACCCCTGCATACTTTTTCAGTACAGCAAATTTCGCACTAAATATCAGGAGTAAGGCAATGATAATTTCTATCACTCCGATAAGATTTGACACTGCCTGGACACTCATAATCTTATATACGAAAAAAGTTAAGAAATGGTTTTCCACCAAAGGTTTTATTGCTGCAGCCTCCGTAGGCGTAAATTTGAAGATGCCAATCCACAGCAAAATAAGAGCTGCTCCAAAAAGGGAGATATAATACCCGGTTCGGGCTGATTGTTTTTTTGATTCCTGTATTGTTCCGACCATATTTTAAGATTTTAGTTAATACTTTATCGTTTTCAAAAGTATAGTCGGAGCTTTTTTACAATCCTGACAGAAATTTTATCAGAAATTCAATTTATCGATCATTTTATTTTTAAAATCCTGAATTTCAGAATCATTAATTTCAGTTTCTTTTTCAGAAAAAGTCTTTTTAAAAGCTTTATCCAGAAGTGCCAGTTTTTCATTGTACATTCTGCACCATTTACAGATCATCAGGTGAATGCTCAGCATCCTGTTTTCTCTGGCAGATATGGATTGGGCATTCCTCTTTTCCATCAGTAAAGTAGCTTCACTGCATGGTAAAAATAATTTATGTAGTATTCTTCGTATCATGATTTCTTATGATTTTGAAAACCAGTTGAACTCCAGACATTCTCTGAGCTGCATACGGCTTCTCTGCAAAATCTTCCATAGATTAGTCGTGGAAACATTCAATTCCTGACTGACTTCCGGTGCTTTTTTTTCTTCAATATAATACATTTTCAAGAGAATCTTCCATTTGGAAGGCAATTCCTCAATACATTCCTCGAGTGTTTTATTAAAATCCTTGTTGTCTAAAAGCTCATCCCCTTCTCCTGATACATTCCAGTCATTTAAAACATCATTGTGTTTCCATGATCCTGTTTCATCAAAAAAATGATCGAGTCGGATATTGGGTTCAGATTTGTATTTTTTACGATAAAAATCGGCCACTTTTCTATTCAGAATAGCCATCAGCCATGTAAGCGCATTGCTTTTCCCTTCAAAAGAATCATAAGCTGAGTAAGCAGCAAGAAAAACTTCCTGAACAACATCCTGTGCATCTTCTTTATTTGAAAGTACGTACAGTGCCCGCTTCAAAAGCGGCCCTGAATATTGTTCTATCCAGCTTTTCAGTTCTTCATCTTTTGTCATTGGAAGGATTTTTTGTCTTTTTTCAGATCGCAACGAAGGTAGGAAGTTAAATGGAAAATTGCAAAATGAGATCGATTATTATTGATTACAGTCATTACAAACTTGCCATCTAAACCTTACAGGTTTTGAAAGCCTGTAAGGTTTACCACCCATCCAATACCCAAACTCGTTATCATTCAAAACATAGCATAAAATTATTACAAATCGCTTAAAAATCTTAAATTTGCATCTTATCAAAAATTTGATATTTAAAAAAGCAAAAGCAATACTATGACATCACAAGAGATACGTCAAAAATTTTTAGATTATTTTAAAAGTAAGGAGCACTTGATCGTTCCTTCAGCTCCTATTGTGCTGAAAGACGATCCTACCCTTATGTTTTCCAACTCCGGAATGACGCAGTTCAAGGATTTTTTCCTTGGCTACAAAACCCCTACCGCCCCTAGAATTGCCGATACACAGAAGTGTCTGAGAGTTTCAGGGAAACACAATGACCTGGATGATGTAGGTAGAGATACTTACCATCACACCATGTTTGAGATGTTAGGAAACTGGTCTTTCGGGGATTACTTCAAAAAAGAGGCTATTGCTTTTGCCTGGGAATTACTGACTGAAGTATACGGAATTCCAAAAGAAAATTTATACGTAACGATTTTTGAAGGGGATGCTTCAGAAAATCTGGACAGAGACCAGGATGCTTATGACTTCTGGAAATCTCACATTTCAGAGGATAGAATCATCAACGGAAATAAAAAAGATAACTTCTGGGAAATGGGTGAAAGCGGACCGTGCGGACCGTGTTCGGAAATCCATGTTGACCTGAGAACTCCTGAAGAAAAAGCAGCAGTTCCGGGAATTTCCCTTGTGAATCAGGACCACCCGCAGGTTGTGGAAGTATGGAACCTGGTTTTCATGGAATTCAACAGAAAGGCAGATAAATCTTTAGAGAAGCTTCCTGCTCAGCACGTAGATACGGGAATGGGCTTTGAGCGTCTTTGTATGGCACTTCAAGGGAAGTCTTCCAACTATGATACCGATGTTTTCACTCCGCTTATTGCTAAAGTTGAGGAACTTTCAGGTAAAAAATATACCGGAATTTTACAAGACGAAAAGGATATTGCGATCCGTGTTGTGGTAGACCACATCAGAGCGGTTTCTTTTGCTATTGCAGACGGACAATTGCCTTCCAACGGAGGTGCGGGATATGTTATCCGAAGAATTTTAAGAAGAGGAATTTCTTATTCTTACCGATTCCTGGATATGAAAGAGCCTTTCCTTTACAAACTGGTGGCTGTACTGCAGGAGCAGATGGGAACCTTCTTCCCGGAAATCGAAAAACAGGGAAAACTTGTTGCTGAAGTGATCAAAAGTGAAGAAGATTCTTTCTTAAAAACTATTGAAAATGGCCTGATCAGAGTTGAAAAACTGATCCAGCAGACCATTGGCAATAACCAGAAAGTATTACCAAGTGAAGAAGTTTTTGAACTGTATGATACTTATGGTTTCCCTGATGATTTAACAAGAATTATTGCAGAAGAAAAAGGATTAACAATTGATGAAGCAGGTTTCAAAGCTGAAATGGAGAAACAGAAGCTTCGTTCAAAAGCAGATTCTGCCCAGAAAGTTTACGACTGGGTTACTTTGGAGGAAAGAGATGAAAACTTTGTAGGATATGATCAGCTTGAATCTGAAACCTATATTACAAGATACAGAAAGGTAGAAAATAAAGACGGAGAATTTTACCAGGTGGTATTAAGCAGTTCTCCTTTCTATCCTGAAGGTGGTGGACAGGTTGGAGACAAAGGTGTTCTTGAAAACGCTGTTGAAAGCTTTGAAGTACTGGAAACGAAAAAAGAGAACGGACTGATCATTTCATTGATCAACGGTCTTCCTAAAGATGCCGGTGCTGTTTTCTATGCTAAAGTAAACGCTTCCGAAAGAAAAAATTCTCAGGCTAACCACTCTGTAACTCACCTTCTGCACGAGGCTTTAAGAGAGGTGTTAGGAACTCACGTAGAACAGAAAGGTTCTTATGTAGGTCCTGATTATCTTCGTTTCGACTTCTCTCATTTCAACAAAATGACGGAAGAAGAATTAGCATTAATTGAAGAAAAAGTAAATAAAAAGATCAAAGAAAGTATTGCTTTACAGGAATTCAGAAATATTCCGATTCAGGAAGCTCTGGATAAGGGAGCAATGGCTTTGTTTGGTGAAAAATATGGTGACAGTGTGAGAATGATCCAGTTTGGAAGTTCAAAAGAACTTTGCGGAGGAACTCACGTAAAAAACACCAGCGAAATCGGTCACTTTAAAATCACTTCCGAAGGTTCTGCTGCTGCAGGAATCAGAAGGATTGAGGCTATTTCGGGAGATAAATCCGAAGAGTATTTCAACAATCTTGAAAAACAGATTACTGAGCTTTCCCAGCTATTAAAGTCTAAAGATGTGGTAAGATCGATCGAAAAACTGATCGAAGAAAACACTTCATTGAAGGCTGAAGTAGATGCTCTTAAAAAGGAAAAAGCAAAAGGAGAAATCGGAGAATGGAAGAATGCTTATGAGCAGAAAGGCAACAAGCAGCTTCTTGTGAAGAAAACTTCTCTGGATGCAGGTTCTGTAAAAGACATCGTTTTCCAGTTGAAGAGAGAAATCCCGACTTCAGTAACGATTATTCTTTCTGATGCAGACGGAAAACCAATGATTACTGTTGGAGTTTCTGATGATCTGGCTGCAGATTACCAGGCTGGAGCTATCGTAAAAGACCTTGCTAAAGAAATCCAAGGTGGTGGTGGTGGAAACCCAGGTTTCGCTACTGCTGGTGGTAAAAACCTTGAAGGGTTAGAAAACGCTTACCAAAAAGCATTGAATATCTAAAATAGAAACCTCTATTATAAATTTTAACTCCGGCTGTCTCAAAATTGAGACAGCCGGAGTTGTTTTACCATTATATTCTTAACGCAAAGTTTTTCGTATAGCACTTCGTATTGAAGGGAGCAAAGAAGGGAATCAACTTCATTGATTCTGACTAAGCGTGAGTAATAATTATACTTCCATCAGATAAAGCAAATTTCCCATAAACATCTGTGTCATCCGTGAAATCCGTGGGAGATTAAAATAAAATAATTTAGGAAAAGGTTACACAAGCCGGATATAGGTTTTATTTAACGCCAAGGATCACAAAGAAACGCTCATGCTATCATCAATATTTACGTTCGCAAAGGCGTTACACTCAGCTATGAAATGATTGCGTTTTTTGCTAAATGGAATGCCTTTGCGATCGAAAAAAGCAGGAAATAGAACTTTTGCGTACTCTGCGCTATACCATACTATTCTTTATTCCTAAGATTTCATCACAGTCTTTTTTATTTATACCCGTTCTAATTATTGATCTTATCTTAACAAACCATTACTTAATCTTAAACTATTTGTTTTATCTTTTTAAAACTCAGTTAATACAAGACCTTTAGTTTTGCCATAATCGAAATTCAAAAAATGTAATTATGAAAATTAACAAAACTATTGGAGCTCTGGTCTTTGCTTCTCTTGTATTTCAAGGCTGCAATGATGACAACAACAGTAACTCGGACACTCCTGTCAATGATAAAATCAAACTTGAAAACTTTTCTAAAGAACCCGCTTTCGTTTATGGAATGCAGGGTTTTGAAAATTTAAACATAACCACCCTTATTTCCAGTTCCGATGTGCTTCCAGGTTCACCGGATTTCGTTTTCGGAGGACAGCCGGACGGAATGGGACTTATGAAAGATCCAAACTCTGACGGTTACCTGATGATTACCAACCATGAGATCAAGCAATCGGTATCAAGAGTCTATTTAGACAAAACTTTTAAGCCTGTAAAAGGAGAATATATCTTAAACGGAACCGGAGGAATGACAAGATTATGCTCCGCTACGCTGGCAACTCCGGAAACTCATGGTTTCAGTGCATTCCTTACCGCAGGAGAATCAGGTGAAGAAAGTATGGTACATGCTTTAAACCCTTTGGCACCCGTGTCTCAGGCAACTGATAAAACAAGGGTAAAACCGGCATTAGGAAAGGCTTCTATGGAAAATGCGGTTCCGCTTCCTAAAGATGTTTCCAACGGAAAAACCTATATCATTATTGGTGAAGACCAGTCTTATTCTTCTTCTCACCAGTCTGCAGGACAGCTGATCATGTATGTAGCCGATACACAGGGAGATCTTGATAACGGTAAATTGTATTCTTTAAAAAGAACCAACAGCAACTATACGGAAACAGATATGACGAAAGGAAGCAGCTATGATGTAGAATTCGTGGAAATTCCGAACGCTAAAAACCTTACCGGAGCTCAGATCAACCAGAAAAATATTGACAATAATGCGATCCGCTTTTCAAGAGTGGAAGATGTAGATTACAGAAAAGGAGCTGGAAAAGGAAGAGAAATCTACTTTACTGCTACCGGTGAATCTTCCGACGGGATCAATCCCAAAGCCGGATTAACCATGTGGGGAAGAGTTTACAAACTTGTTCTGAACGCCAATAATATGCTGACAGGAAAACTGGAAGTGGTGGCTGAAGGAGACTCTAATCCGGGAAATAATCTGATCAATCCTGACAACTTATGTGTAACTGAAAACTTTGTATACATCCAGGAAGACGGAGATTCTTATTACAAAAATGCAAAACACGATTCTTATATCTGGCAGCTGAATATTGCCACCAAACAATACAAACCATGGCTGAACATGAGGCACAACAGAGGTGACTCTGCATGGCAGACTGCTTACAACCAATCCGGAGACCTTCAGAAATTCGGGGCATGGGAATTCGGGGCAATGGTTGATATTTCAGACATTATCGGAATTCCGAATACCTTCTCGTTGAATATCCATTCTCATACCTGGCAGCTGGATAAATTCAAAAATCCTGACGGTTCCGGAATCAACGCCAACAAAGAAGGCGGACAGATTGTTATCATCAGAAACGTAGAAAAATAGTTTTAATTCCTTCATATCAAATTCAATTAAAGTATCAATAGAAAACCTCTGTTGATACTTTTTCATACTTATGAGTAAACTTTCAAAATACCCGATACTCCTTTTCTTATACTGTGCAGCAGCACTTTTTACGCTTTACCATTGCAAAAATGATAAGCAGCAGCCCGTATACGAAGATCTTGGTTCTGTAAAAAACAGGATCATCAAAACCAATGCTGATTTTGAAAAACAGATCAATGAACTGAAGGCTCTTGTTGCTAAAGATGCTGATGAAAAACTTCTTCAGGAGAAATTCCAGGATATCCGAAAAACCTACAAAAAAATGGAATGGGCTGTAGAATACTTCCTTCCCCACTCTGCAAGGTTTATCAATGGCCCGGCCCTTCCCGAAATAGAAATGGATGAACATACTGAAATAGAACCTGAAGGCTTACAGGTGCTGGAAGAGATGTTCTACCCTTACGAAAAAGCGAATAAAGAAGAAGTAACCCGGATGCTTAATAAGCTCATCAATAAAAGCAATACCATTGATACCAATTTTCAGGTCATCACCATCAGTAAAGACCAGGTTTTTGATGCATTAAGACAGGAGACTTTCAGAATTTCCAGCCTGGGAATTTCAGGTTTTGACACTCCGCTTTCGGGAACATTTTTACAGGAAATGCCATTTTCTCTGCAAGGAATAAAAGAAACTTTGGAACAGATCTCCACTGATCGTTCGAAAAATAAAGCCTTAAAAAGTATCGTGGCAGAGATCAGTTCAACCATTACCGTACTGAAGAAAAATACAGACAAAAACACATTTGATTACGTGAATTTCATTCCGGATCATCTGAATAGAATCACAACTTTGATGCTTGATTTTAAAAAGCAGGAGAACATTCCCGATGTTGACGTAACGACCGCTTTAAACAAAAATGCAGCTACTTTTTTTTCTAAAAATGCTTTTAATCCTAATGCTTTCACTCCTGGAAAAGAATATACCTATTCGGAAGAAAAAGCGGCTCTTGGGCACCAACTCTTTAATGATAAAATTTTGTCGAATAATAACAACCGGAGCTGTGCCACCTGTCATATTCCTGAGAAAGCTTTTACAGACGGACTGAGCAAAGCAATGTCCCTTGAAAATTCGGAACTGGCAAGAAATACTCCTTCGCTCAACTATGCAGGCTATCAGCATGGCCAGTTCTGGGATATGAGAAAGGATGACCTGGAAGGACAGAGCTCTGATGTAATCTCCAATAAAGAAGAAATGCACGGTGATCTGAATGTTATTCTTGCCAAAATCAATCAGGATAAAAACTATCAGGCCGCATTTAAAAAGATCTATCATTCACAAAAAACCGAGGTCTGGCAGCTTCAGAATGTATTGGCGAGCTATATCCGCTCTCTGGCAAAATTCAATTCTGATTTTGATGAATATATGAGAGGAAATAAATCAGCGATGACAGACAATCAAAAGCGCGGTTTCAATCTTTTTGTGGGAAAAGCCCAATGTGCCATCTGTCATTTCCTTCCCTTATTTAATGGAACGGTTCCTCCGAATTTCAAAAAAACTGAACAGGAAGTCCTGGGAACAGCAATGAACGGAGAAAATAAAACATTTGACACAGATCCGGGACGGGGAAAATTCCATGAGACAGTTTCTTCCCTGCAGCATTCCTTTAAAACACCCACACTTAGAAATATTAACAAAACAGCTCCTTATATGCACAACGGCGGGTATAAAACCCTGAAAGAAGTGATGAATTTCTATAACAAAGGCGGAGGAAAAGCTTTTGGATTTAAACTGGAAAATCAGACACTTTCCGACGCACCGTTACAGCTTACCGATCAGGAAATTGATGATATTATTGAATTTATGAAAGCGCTGGATGATCAATAAATACGATTCTAAAACACAAAACAACGAAAAACCATTAAAACTCCTGGGCTTTAACTGCAAAGGAGTTTTTTATTTAGAAATTCAGGTAAAACAGAAAGACTATGCGGCTCATTTCTTTGTTTGATTTTACCTTTGGAAAGTCCATGAAAACATTAGATTAAATCAATGTTATACTCTGTTAAAAACTTTTTTACAACAATAAATATCATTATTTTTGACGTAGTTTTTTTACATGAAAAGGGGTTTACTGTTATTATTTTTTCTGATCTGCTTTTTGGGGTATTCACAATCAAAAATTAAGGTTGTGGATGACGCCAGCCAAAAGCCTGTCTATAAAGCAAAGGTATCCTGTGACAATGCAGTTATCGGATATACGAATGAACAGGGTATTCTGGAGTTTAAAACCGGATGCAAAAACATTGATATAGATGCAGATTCTTATCAGAGAGAAAGTATCACAGTTGAGAGCAGCATGGAAGTTTCCCTTCTTAAAAAAACATCAAAGACAACCAACATTGAAGCGGTTGTTATTGAAGACAAAAGTGATCCCAGGGCTCTGGAAATTCTTAAAAAAGTCAATAAATTATTCAAAGAAAACTCACCCAAAAGTTTAGGGTCCTATTCTTACAAATCCTACGAAAAAATCTCTCTGGATATTGATGAGGACAGTCTTTCGCAGTTTAATCAGTATTTTAATGATTTAAACATTTTCAAGAAAAAAAGGGAAAAAGACTCGCTGAATAATATCAACGCAAGAAAAATATTTTCAAAAAGTAAACTCTTCCTTTGGGAAAGAGCTCAGGAGTTTTTGTACTCCAAAAAGTATGGTGAAAAGATCAATATTCTGGACAACAGAATCTCCGGTCTGAAGCAGCCTATTTACGAAATGATCGCGCTGCAGCAAAGTAACAGGGATGTTGTTCCCGAACAGATAAAACCCGAAAACAGAGGGCTGTACAGATTTTTTCTTTCAGATACTGTTACCCTTGACGGAAGGAAAAACTTTGTGATCCGCTTCCGTGAGGTAAATTACAAAAAGCCGGACAGAAAACGAAAGTATAACGGTGCTATTTATGTAGACACCGAAACGTACGGAATAAAAAAAATCGAAAATTTCAGTAAAAATAAAAACGAAGGAATTATTACCAGTACCTGGGTATTCTACAATAATAAATGGTTCCTTGCCCATGAAAAAGCCAAGCTTAAAATGGGTAAAATGGCCATGGATGACAAAGTGCATGCTGATGATAAGAAAGACAAAAAAAGCTTCGGAACCTATGCTTTCCTTACCTCAAAGTATTTTGATTTCGAATCTCCTATTGAAGAAGATCCAAAGGATTTCAAAGGCTATACTTTCTCGGTAAAAAATATTGACGGCCAATCTCTGGACCGCTACAGGACAGATCCTCTTACCGAAAGGGAACAAAATACCTATAAAACCATCGACAGTTTAGGTAAAAAATATAAAATCGACAGCAAAGCACAGATTTTATCAGGTTTACTGAACGGACAGATCAGAGTCGGTTCTGTAGACTTTGCTGTGGATGAAATTGTCAATTATAACTCCTATGAAGGTTTCAGATTAGGTTTAAAAGCCAAGCTGAATGAAAATTTCAACCCTTATTTTTCACCGGACTACTATTTTGCATATGGTGTGAAAGACCGAAAATGGAAGTACGGGATGGGGCTTGATATGAAAACCACACTGGAAAAGAATTCCTTTTTCAGATTTGAAGTGTATGATGATGTGACAGCATCCGGAGAATTCAACCGAAAAATGTGGAATTTCAAGATGAGAATGATGAATTTCGGGAATAATCTGAACAATGACCGGTATTTCCACTTTAAAGGAATGTCATTATCTTACCTGAACGATGTCACCAACGGACTTACCGTTGCTCTTGCTGTAAGAAGAAATACAGAAGAAGCTGAATTCGATTATCAGTTCAGAGACCGGGGAACATCTTACAGAAACTTCAATACCCTTTTCACCCTGAAATATTCTCCGAATTCTACCAATATTATGACACCTCAGGGAAAATCCCTGATTGATCAGAAATATCCTGAACTGTATTTTAATTATGAGCAGAGCTACAAAATACTGCAGGGGAATTTTAATTATTCCCGTTTTGATGCTTTGTTTGTTCACAATTTCAAAACACCGATCGGGACTACCGGCTTCAGATTGTACGGAGGTCTTGTGCTGGGCGGAGCGCCTATCTGGAAAAACTTTACGATGAACGGACTTGCCTCTCCTGGTAAAGACTTCAATTTTAACCTTACATCTTACCTTGGGTTTGCCACACTGGAAGGCGGAAAATACTATAATGACAGATTCATAGCGTATTACTTTACGCATAAACTTCCATGGTATCTGAAAAGTTTCGGACACAATGTTTCCAGCTTTGATTTTGTCTTACGAGGAACTATCGGAGATATGAAACATCCGGAATACCACCAGTTTAAATTCAGAAAACTGGATCACCTGTATCAGGAAGTCGGTGTGGAATGGAACAATTTCCTTTCCAGCTATTTTAATCTTGGGGTATTTTACAGAGTGGGTTATTATGCAACGCCCCATTTCAAAGAAAACTTCGCCATTCAGTTTAAGCTGAAGTTTCTTGAGTTTTAATACGCTTTACCATACAAAATCTTTATTTTTGAATCAGAATTCAGAAATATTCAACGATACTATATAAAAAAGAACATGCAGAAAATCGAAATCAAAGCAGAACAGTTTTTTGAATTATTAAAATTAAAAGACACTCCGATGTGGGAGATTTTCTCACAGATGATTGATGGAAATGAAAAGGAAATTATCTTTTTAGACCATGAAGACAAGATCCTTTTTAATTATATTCTACCTTCTACACAGGAAAAACTGGAAGAAGACAGAAAAGAATTTTCAAAACAGTTTTCAGAGAAATTGGCTAACTTCAATTAAAAGTTCTTATGAATAGAAATTATGTTTTTTCTCTGTTAAGCCTTTTCCTGTTTACCCTCGGAAATGCTCAGAACTATAAAAAACCTTTAGTTTCTGCTATCAAAGAATCTGATCTCCGCACCGATATGTATCAGCTTGCTGCAGACCAGTTCTGGGGCCGTGAAGCAGGAACTCTGGATGAATTGAAAGTCTCTATGTGGCTGGCTGACAAAGCTAAAGAAGCCGGCATGAAACCTGCCGGAGATAACGGAACTTTTTTCCAGTTCTTTGATATGTACAGACATCAGGTGATCCAGCAAAGCACCCTGAAAATTGGAGACAACAGTTTAAAATTATGGAAGGATTTTTTGGTTGCAGAACCTGTAAATGCTTCTGTAGATGCTGAAATTGTATATGCCGGAAATACAGAGCCGGAAGATCTTGCCCAACTGAATATCAAAGGGAAAGTTATTGCAGTAAACGCATCCGACAAAAATATTTCTAAGGATATGACTCTTTTTGTAAGGAGATATCCTGGATTTGTAAGAAATAAATATTACAATAAAGCCGCTGAACTGGGAGCAAAAGCCATTATTTTCATCACCGATGATATTTCCGAGCAAAGCTGGGTAGAAATACTGCCTCAAATGACAAGAGGAAGCTACGGAGTGGAAGGATTAAGAGAAAAAATCACCAATAATATTCCTGTTCTGTGGATCAAAAGAGAAAATGCCAACTGGGTAAAAAACAATCCGAAAGCATCTTTAAACCTGATCACTGAAACCTATAAATATCCATCCGTTAATATTATCGGAAAAATAGAAGGTACAGATCCTGTTCTTAAGAATGAATATGTTTTACTAAGCGGACACCAGGATCATGACGGGATCAGACATCCCGTAAAAAACGACACCATCTATAACGGCGCTGATGATAATGCAAGCACCTGTGTTGCCATGTTGGCAATGGCCAGAGCTTACAAAAAACAGCCGGGAAAAAGGAGCATTCTTTTTGTTTTCCATGGCGCTGAAGAAAGAGGATTACTGGGTTCAAGATGGCATGCAGCACACCCTGTTGTTCCAAAAGAAAAAATTGTAGCCGTACTGAATGGTGACATGATCGGGAGAAATGACAATAATGAAGCCGCTTTATTGGGAGGAAATGCTCCACACAAAAATTCTGAAGAACTTGTTAAAATGGCTGAAGATGCTAATAACGAAAGCACAAAGTTCAAATATCTGAAGGATTGGGATTCTCCAAGCCATGCTGAGTATTTCTATTTCAGAAGTGACCATCTTCCATATGCTAAAATTGGCATTCCTGCTGTATTCTTTACCAGTGTTCTGCATGATCAGTACCATACCCCGCAGGATGAATCAGAAAATATCAATTACAAAAAGCTGTATAAAATGACGGAATGGATGTACAGAACATCCTGGAAGGTTGCTAATGAAGCAGAGCGTCCGAAGGTAATTTCTAATTTTTCGCTTGAAAAATAATTTATAAAAAGAACAATATTTCTTTTGTCTTGAAACAAAAGAATCAAAAATTCAAGACTTAGAAACTTCCACTAAAAATGAAATCTGTTCTCTAAAAACTCTGAACTCGTGCGGAAACGATCTATGTTTAGAATCATATTTTGTCCCGCACTCAAACACCAGAGTTTTTTTAACGTTCACAGAATTCATTTTCTTAACGCTTCAGTTTCTTATGTCATTGGATTCTGTCAAAAAAACAAAAAAAGCTCCACTGATTGTGAAGCTTTTTCATCATTGTGTTTTTAGAATCTGATTTGTGTACGAAATAATTTAATATTGAATATGATTGCAAACCGTTAATTTTTTTTATTCATTATACTTCTTTTGTCTTGAAACAAAAGAATCAAAAATTCAAGACTTAGAAGCTTCAGCTAAAAATGAAATCTGTTCTCTAAAAACTCTGAACTCGTGCGGAAACGATCTATGTTTAGAATCATATTTTGTCCCGCACTCAAACACCAGAGTTTTTTTAACGTTCACAGAATTCATTTTCTTAACGCTTCAGTTTCTTATGTCATTGGATTTTGTCAAAAAAACAAAAAAAGCTTCACTGATTGTGAAGCTTTTTTCATCATTGTGTTTTTAGAATCTGATTTGTGTACGAAATAATTTAATATTGAATATGATTGCAAACCGTTAATTTTTTTTATTCATTATACTTCTTTTGTCTTAAAACAAAAGAATCAAAAATTCAAGACTTAAAAGCTTCAGCTAAAAATGAAATCTGTTCTCTAAAAACTCTAAACTCGTGCGGAAACAGTCTATGTTGAGAATCATATGTTCTCCCGCACTCAAACACCAGAGTTTTTTTAACGTTCACAGAATTCATTTTCTTAACGCTTCAGGTTCTTATGTCATTGGATTCTGTCAAAAAACAAAAAAGCTTCACAATCAGTGAAGCTTTTTTCATCATTGTGTTTTTAGAATCTGATTTGTGTACGAAATAATTTAATATTGAATATGATTCGATACCGTTAATTTTTTTTATTCATTATACTTCTTTTGTCTTGAAACAAAAGAAACAAAAATTCAAGACTCAGAAACTTCAGCTAAAAATGAAATCTGTTCTCTAAAAACTCTGAACTCGTGCGGAAACAGTCTTTTGTCTTGAAACAAAAGAATCAAAAATTCAAGACTTAGAAACTTCCACTAAAAATGAAATCTGTTCTCTAAAAACTCTGAACTCGTGCGGAAACGATCTATGTTTAGAATCATAGGTTGTCCCGCACTCAAACACCAGAGTTTTTAACGTTCAGAGAATTCATTTTCTTAACGCTCCAGTTTCTTATGTCGTTTGACAGTGCCAAAAACAAAAAAGCTTCACAGAGTGTGAAGCTTTTTCATCATTGTGTTTTTAGAATCTGATTTGTGTACGAAATAATTTAATATTGAATATGATTTTAAATAAGTAGATTCATCAGCGAAGGATCATTGTTCAGATAGTTAACAAAGAAATCATACTGCTTCATCTTATCGATCAATGGGGTGAAATCTTTGTTTTGCTTCAGAGCAATTCCTACGACTGCAATTCCTTTTTCTTTTGAATTTTTTTGAGTATATTCAAAATAAGTGATGTCGTCATCAGGCCCCAGTACATCCATTACAAAGGTTTTCAATGCTCCGGGACGCTGTGGGAATCTGACCAGGAAATAGTGTTTTAATCCTGCATGAAGCAATGCTTTTTCCTTGATTTCTTCCATCCGGGTGATATCATTATTGCTCCCGCTGATAATGCATACTACGTTTTTACCTTTTATTTCCTCCCTGTATTTTTCCAATACTGCTACTGAAAGCGCTCCCGCAGGTTCAACAACAATAGCATCTTTATTATACAAAGACAATATGGTTTCACAGACAAGTCCTTCATCCACTGTAGCCATATCGTACAGGATATCTTTACAGCGTTCAAATGTAATATCTCCCACTTGCTGTACGGCTGCTCCGTCTACAAAACGGCTGATCTTTTCAAGAAGAACAGGTTTTCCCTTTTCAAGGGCTTTTTTCATGCTTGCTGCTGCGGAGGGCTCTACCCCGATAATCTTTGTTTGCGGAGACAACTGCTGAAATACTGTGCAGATTCCTGCTGCCAGTCCGCCGCCGCCGATCGGTACAAAAAGATAATCAACCACACCTTCTGTCTGTTCCAGAATCTCCAGTGCTGTTGTTGCCTGTCCTTCAATAATCGCCGGATCATCAAAAGGATGGATAAATACGCTGTTATGGTCTTTACAAAACCTCATCGCAGCATCTTTGGATTCATCGAATGTGTCTCCAAATAAAACAACATCAATGTATTCTCCACCGAACATTTTCACCTGTTCAAGCTTTTGCCCGGGAGTTGGCAAAGGCATGAAAATCGTTCCTTTCACCTTCATGGTCTGGCATGCAAATGCAACTCCCTGCGCATGATTTCCGGCACTGGCGCACACAACACCTTTTGAAAGTTCTTCCTCAGACATGGTGGCCATCTTGTTATAGGCACCTCTTATTTTATAGGATCTAACCCTTTGAAGATCTTCTCTTTTAAAATAAATATTCGACTCATAAATAGCTGACAGATTGTTATTGACAGCCAAAGGTGTTTTTACCACTACATTTTTTAATCGTTCCTCCGCTTTATAGACATTCTCTAAAACGGAGGAACTTACTCCCTCTTTCATCATCCGTTTACTTATTAATTATTTTCTGGTCTCAGGCTTCTTACTGTTTTCCCGGCCTTCCACATTTCGCTTTCTCTTAGTTCACTCAGTTCAGCTTCCAGTTTTTCACGGTAATCCGGTTTGCTGTTGCTGTCAATGGAACGTTGAGCTTCATTTCCTTTGGCTACATTGTCATACAGCTCTTCAAACAAAGGCGAAGTAGCATCTCTGAAACGTTTCCACCAGTCCAAAGCTCCTCTCTGAGCGGTTGTACTGCAGTTGGCATACATCCAGTCCATTCCGTTTTCGGCTACCAATGGCATCAATGACTGAGTCAGTTCTTCTACGGTTTCATTAAAGGCTTCGGAAGGGCTGTGCCCATTTTTTCTCAATACGTCATACTGAGCAGCAAATATTCCCTGTACAGCACCCATCAAAGTTCCGCGTTCTCCGGCTAGATCACTGTATACTTCTTTTTTAAAATCGGTTTCAAAAAGATATCCGCTTCCGATCGCGATACCTAATGCTGTCACTCTTTCTCTGGCTTTTCCTGTAGCATCCTGATATACGGCAAAACTGCTGTTCAGACCTCTGTTCTGCAAAAACATTCTCCTCAAGGATGTCCCTGAACCTTTTGGTGCTACAAGAAATACATCTACATCAGCTGGAGGAACGATTCCTGTACGCTCGCTGAACGTAATTCCGAAACCATGAGAAAAATACAACGCTTTCCCTGGAGTAAGATGCTGTTTTACTTTCGGCCAGTATTCAATCTGTGCAGCATCACTCAGAAGATAGCAGATAATGGTTCCTTTTTCCAATGCTTCTTCAATTTCAAATAATGTTTCTCCCGGTACAAATCCGTCTGCTATTGCTTTATCCCAAGATTTGGAGTTTTTTCTCTGCCCTACAATCACATTAATTCCGTTGTCTTTCTGGTTTAAAGCCTGTCCAGGCCCCTGTACTCCATACCCAATTACTGCTACAACTTCATCTTTTAGTGCTTCCTGAGCTTTTTCCAACGGAAATTCTTCTCTTGTTACTACGTTCTCCTCTACTCCTCCAAAATTCAATTTTGCCATTTTTTTTGATTTTATTTATTGATGTTTAATTTTTTGCGCTTAACTAGCATATTCTACTGCGGTCAGATATGGATTTCTGTGGTAATGTACTTCCAGAACGTCTACCTGCTTTTCCATTTGTCTGCTGATCTTCTGAACAGAATCTTCTGTTTCTCTGATAACAATAACAAACTTTTTTACTTTTTCCATTTCTGAAGGACCAACATTAAAGGTCACCATAGAGATTCTTCTTCTCGAAAAAATAGCATTGATGCGGCTGATTAATCCTAAATAATCTTCTGTATACGCTGTAATGGTATATTCTTTATGATCTGTTTTCATCTTTTTTATTTTTAAATTTTATTTATTATTTAATACAATTTCCGAAACACTTTTTCCCTGAGGGATCATCGGAAATACATTGTGTTCTTTTCCTGTCATTACTTCAAGGAGGAAAGACCCTTTGTGATCTAACATTTCACGGAGGGCCCATTTTAAGTCTTCCCTCTCGGATACTTTTTTTCCGGGAATATTATATCCCTTTGCCACCTGGACAAAATCGGGGCTCTGGATATCTACGGAGGAATATCTTTCTTCGTGAAACAATTCCTGCCACTGCCTTACCATTCCCAGATAGCAGTTATTCAGAATTAAAATCTTCACTTCCGGATGATACTGCATAATGGTTCCCAGTTCCTGAATATTCATCTGAGCTCCTCCGTCTCCCATCACAGCAATAACAGGACGGTTTGTTTCTGCATAAGATGCTCCTATTGCAGCGGGAAGACAGAATCCCATGGTTCCCAGCCCACCGCTTGTGACATTGGTTCGGGAATGTTTGAACTGAGAGTATCGGCATGTCGCCATCTGATGCTGTCCTACATCTGTTACAATAATTGCTTCGCCTGCTGTTATCTCATTCAACTGGCGGATCACCTCTCCCATTGTAATTTCACCTTCTTCAGGGTAGAGCTCCGTATGAATCAGGTTGATGCTTTCAATTTCATGACATTTTTTAAATCTTTTATGCCAGTGATGATGTTCTTTTTTTACGATCTTTTCTGTAAGAAGAGGAAGCGTATGTTTGCAGTTTCCCAGAACGGGAACATCTGCTTTTACATTTTTATTGATCTCCGCATTGTCAATATCCAGATGAACAATCTTTGCCTGTTTCGCATACTGATCCAATCTTCCGGTCACACGGTCATCGAACCGCATTCCTACAGCAATCAGAACATCACATTCGTTGGTTAATATATTCGGGCCATAGTTTCCATGCATTCCTACCATTCCTACCGCTTGTGGATGATGAGTTGGAATAGCACTCATTCCCAGAACCGTCCATGCTACCGGAATTCCCGATTTTTCTGCAAACTGTAAGAACTCCTTTTCAGCTTTTCCGAGCATAATCCCCTGTCCAGCAATGACAAATGGCTTTTCTGCATTATTGATCAACGCTGCAGCTTTTCCGATATTTTCCATACATGGATCGGGATCCGGTTTATAGCTTCGTAATGTGTGGCATGGTGAATAGCCTTTATAAGCAACAGACTGCAGCTGGGCATTTTTAGTCACATCAATCACTACGGGCCCGGGACGGCCTGACTTTGCAATGTAAAATGCTTTTGCCAATACTTCGGGAAGCTCATGAGCATCCGTCACCTGATAATTCCACTTGGTAACCGGACTTGTAATGTTCATAACATCTATTTCCTGAAAGGCATCAGTTCCGAGAAGGTGTTCAAAAACCTGTCCCGTAATACATACCAGGGGAGTATTATCGAGTAAAGCATCAGCCAGTCCCGTAACGAGATTAGTTGCTCCCGGGCCGCTGGTAGCCATTACAACACCGACTTCTCCTGAGACTCTTGCAAGACCTTGTGCTGCATGCACTGCCGCCTGCTCGTGACGTACAAGGATATGTTTCAGGTTTTCTTTATAATCGTAAAGGGCATCATAAATAGGGATAATAGCACCTCCCGGATATCCGAAAACGGTTTTCACTCCTTCCTGAAGAAAGGCTTCAAGAATGATCCGGCTTCCGCTCAGTTGTATTTCTGTTGATAAATTCGGGTTTTCCATATTTTTATTGAGTGATTTCGTCTGTTACACAGCCTTCTGCGGCTGATGACACGGTTAATGCATATTTATAAAGCAGTCCTTTCTGTACTTTAAGAGCTGGTTTTTGCCATCCTTTTTTTCTTCTTTCTATTTCTTCTTCTGAAACTTTGAGCTGTATGGTGTTGTTGACAGCATCAATTTCAATCAGATCATTATCGTTGACAAAAGCGATCAAACCTCCTTCGTGCGCTTCGGGAGTGATGTGTCCTACTACAAAACCATGAGTTCCTCCGCTGAATCTTCCATCAGTAATCAAAGCGACACTACTTCCCAGTCCAGCACCGATAAGCGCGCTCGTAGGTTTCAGCATTTCCGGCATCCCGGGAGCGCCTTTCGGACCTTCATGACGGATGACAATGACATCACCATGCTGGACGGTTCCATCCTGAATTCCTCTGATCAGATTTTTTTCGCCATCAAATACACGGGCTTTGCCTACGAAACGTTCTCCTTCTTTTCCTGTAATTTTGGCTACACTTCCTTTTTCTGCAAGATTTCCGTATAATATTCTCAGGTGACCTGTCTCTTTTACAGGTTCTGATAATGGTTTGATTATTTTTTGAGTAGTAAAATCCAGATCGGGAACATTTTCTAAATTCTCTGCTACTGTTTTTCCGGTTACCGTTAAGCAGTCACCATGTAATAATCCCTGATTCAAAAGGTATTTCATGACGGATGGTATTCCTCCGTGTTCATACAGATCCTGCATCAGGTATTTTCCGCTTGGTTTTAAATCTGCCAGTACCGGAGTTTTATCACTCATCTTCTGAAAATCATCCTGAGTAAGCGGTACTCCCACACTTTTTGCCATAGCTATAAAATGCAGAATGGCATTGGTACTTCCTCCAAGAATAACAATCATACGCAGCGCATTTTCAAAAGCTTTGCGGGTCATAATATCCGAAGGTTTAATGTCCTTTTCCAGTAATACTTTCAGGTACTTTCCTACTTCAAGGCATTCTTCCTGTTTTTCTTTGCTTAAAGCCGGGTTGGAAGAAGAATACGGAAGGCTCATTCCTAAAGCCTCTATCGCGGAAGCCATTGTATTGGCTGTATACATTCCACCACATGCACCGGCTCCTGGGCAGGAATTTTTTACAACTCCATCAAAATCTTCTTCGGTAATTTCTCCTGCAATCTTTTTCCCCAACGCTTCAAAAGCTGAAACGATGTTAAGCTGTTCTCCTTTATAGCAGCCTGGAGCAATTGTTCCTCCGTATACCATGATGGATGGTCTGTTCAGCCTTCCCATTGCAATGATAGTTCCCGGCATATTTTTATCACAGCCTGGCAATGCGATCAATCCGTCGTAGTATTGCGCTCCGCAGATGGCTTCGATGCTGTCGGCAATCACATCACGGCTTACCAGAGAATAGCGCATTCCGTCTGTTCCATTGCTCATTCCGTCACTTACTCCGATGGTGTTAAAAATCAATCCGGCTAATCCGTGGTTCCATGTTCCTTTTTTTACGACCTGGGCAAGATCATTCAGATGCATATTGCAGGTGTTTCCGTCATAGCCCATACTGGCAATTCCGACCTGAGCTTTGTGCATGTCTTCTTCTGTAAATCCTATCCCGTACAACATGGCTTTGGCTGCGGGTTGTTCACTGTTTTGCGTGAATGTTTTTGAATATTTATTTAACATACTTTTCCTACATTTTCTATTCTTTTCTCTTCTTCAAATAGAGTTTTTTACTAAATTTTGATCCAAAACTACATTTTGTAATATTCTTTTCATTTTCGTTTTTTCCAAAAACTACAATATTCAATTGTTTAAAAAATGAATTTATTTATTTGATAATCAAATATTTACATTCTTAAAATTTACAATGACAGAACTCTTACCAATTTCAAATATGCCTGTTGTACTCTCCTGCTCGCCGTATTTTCCCAATTTTTGGAAAATGGAACATCATCAAGTGAATCCAGGGCAACAATTTCTGCTGCCGTACCACAGAAAAAGCCTGCATCTGCGCCTCTCATTTCTTCAGGTTTGAAAAAAGTTTCCTTTACCGGAATAGCTAGCTCGTTACAAATTTCCATAACGGTTTGCCTTGTAATGCCCGGAAGAATACTTCCTTTGGCCGGAGTATATAAAACTCCGTCTTTTTCGTAGAACACATTGGCACCTGAACTTTCGGCAACATTTCCGTTTTCATCAAGAACCAGCGCTTCATCATAACCTTTGTCTTTCGCATCCTGGCAGGCCAATATTGAGTTTACATAATGTCCTCCTACTTTGGCTTCCACCTTGAATGCCTTAGGATTAGGACGTTGAAAGGGGGAAGTCATAATTTTCATTTTATCCGCCAGATAGCCGTTGTTCCATTCCCATGCAAGAAGAGACAGATAAGATTTTTGTCCTTTTGAAAGTGACATATTGGGCGAACACGTAACCAACGGACGGATGTATGCATCTGTAAACCCATTACGATCCAGAAGTTCATAGGTAAGTTCTGTAAGCTGATTTACGGAATAATCAAAAGGAATATGCATGAGTTCTGCTGATCTTTTCAGTCTTTCGTAGTGTTCTTTTGCTTTGAAAATTTGAGTTCCATGATCTGTGCTGTAGGATTTAATGCCTTCAAAAACAGAGTAACCATAGTGAAGTGATTGGCTGTAAAGATCAGTCCCCGCATCTTTCGCTTTCATAAATTTTCCGTCAAAGTAGATGGTAGTGTCATCGTTGTAATACATGTTATAGAAGTTTAAAAAATTAACAAATGGAAATAAAAAAAGCCCTCTCACGCTGTGAGAGGGCTCAATATATGTACAGTCATACACCTTCCTTCTCACAGCCGTAAGGGAATAATAATGACGATAATAATTACTGATAATAACTGATACATACTTTTATACTATAAAAAATTAAAAACAAAAAAACCGTTTCATAGTTTGAAACGGTTTTTATATATAATTTAAATTAAAATCTATTTAAAATGCCGTTTCCTTACTGTTGTTAATCACAACAGCAATAATAGAAATGACAATAATATTTTTCTGATTCGTAAAATTCATATTGCAAATGTATAAACTTTTTAATTACTCACAAGTTTTTTTTGCACTTTTTATTTTTTTCGTAAAAAATGGTTCAGTGTTTCCTTTGCTTCAGCTACATCATGAACCCTCAAAATTTTAGCTCCCTGTTCCAATACTTTCATGTGCAGTTTCTGTGTTTCCTCATTGATGTCCAGCGGTGATTTTCCCAGAGGCCTGTAGATAAATGACTTTCTGGAAATCCCTATCAGCAGAGGAAATTTTCCGAACCCGAGGTATTCAACTTCATGGATCATTTTCATCTGGTCTTCCACTGTTTTTCCGAAACCAAAACCAGGATCAAGAATGATATCATTCACTCCTTTTTCTAAAAGTTCTTTTGTTTTTTTTGAAAAATATTGGTTCACTTCCAGTGTAATATCTTCAAACTTTATTTTATCATGCATGGTTTCGTAAGAAGGATTTACATGCATCAGAATATAAGGAAGTTTCGTTTCAGCAGCTGTATTGAACATTTCCGTATCATACTGACCGCCTGAGATATCGTTGATCAGATCAATTCCTTCATTAAATCCGAATTTTATAGTTTCTGCGTAAAAAGTATCCAGGGAAATCAGCGTTTCCGGAAACTCTTTTTTAATCTGAGAGATGGTATTTCCGATTCTGCTGATCTCTTCTTCAGCACTTAAAAATTCTGCATTGGGACGTGTAGACTGTGGTCCGATATCCAGTATTTCAGCTCCATACTTCAACAGTTTTTCAGCGTGTTTCAACGCTGATTTTTCATTATTGAATTTTCCGCCATCAGAGAAGGAATCCGGGGTCATATTGAGGATTCCCATGATTTTCGGGGTGTCCAGTTGTACTAAACGGCCGTTGCAGTTGATTGAATGAGTTGGAGCGTTTGAGTGTGGGAGAGTTTTAGGGTTGGAGAGCATGAGATTATTGATGAAGGTAGATTATAAATGATGAATGATAATTGATGAATGATTTTTGTAGTGCAAAATTAGTGATTTATGAGTTTTAAATGAGAAATTAGAAGCTAGAAGTTAGAAATTAACGGCTGAAAGTTAGAAGCTAAATGAGCCCTTCTAAACCTCAAAACTAGATTAATCGAATATTGAAACTCTTTCCTCAAATACTCTCTAACCCTAAAAACCCCTCAAACTCTCAAACCCAACAACTCGAATCCCGAATCCCGAAACTCTAAAACTCTCCCACCCTCTCCCTCACAAACTCAGCTTATCAAATTGAAAAATCTAAAACCGAATTCGTATATTTGGAAGATTAAGAAGATTTATGTTAAAAACATCAGTACAGTTTGAGAAAGTTATCAGTCAGTGCCGTGATCTTTTCGGCAAAAAATTGCAGGATTATGGTGCGGCATGGAGGGTTTTAAGACCAAGCTCCATTACGGATCAGATTTATATTAAAGTCAACAGGATCCGTACGCTGCAGATGACTGATAAAAAAATGGTGGATGAGAGTGAAGAAGATGAATTTATCGCCATTGTGAACTATTCTATCATTGGACTTATTCAGTTGGAAAAAGGTCTTTCCAATGATTTCAACGAAAATAAAGAAGAAATTTTAGGTCTGTATGACCAATATGCCAACGAAGCGAAAGCTTTGATGGAAAGAAAAAATCATGATTACGGTGAAGCATGGAGAGATATGAGGATTTCTTCGATTACGGATCTTATTTATCAAAAAGTATTGAGAACCAAACAGATTGAGGACAACCAGGGACAAACGATCGTTTCGGAAGGGCTTGATGCCAACTATTTCGACATGCTGAATTACGCCGTCTTCTGTCTGATCAAGTTCTCGGAAAAAGAAAATCAGTTCGAACCCAAAAATATTTAATATGCTCAAAGGTTTATTACGCTTTATTATTGCTGTCATTTTTATCCTTTCAGGCTTTGTGAAAGCCGTGGATCTGGTAGGTTTTTCTTTCAAAATGGAAGAATATTTCTCTCCTGCTGTTTTCAATATGCCGTTTTTTGAAAAGTTTGCCCTGCTGTTTTCCATTATCGTGGTGGTACTGGAACTTTTCTTAGGATTTATGCTGCTTCTTAAGTTAAAGCTTAAATTTACCTTATCCTTATTAATTGCACTTTGTATTTTCTTTGGATTCCTGACGTTTTATTCGGCTTATTTCAATGTGGTAACAGATTGTGGATGTTTTGGAGACGCCATCAAATTCACTCCCTGGCAGAGCTTCTTAAAAGATGTTGTACTGCTGGTAGGATTGATTATCTTATTTGTCCTTTACAGAAAAGATTTCCGTAAAAAAGATGAGTATGGAGTTACTTCAAAAGAGTCTTCCCATACGTTCCAATATATTCTTTTAACAGTCTTTTCTTTGGGAATGATTTATGTTATGGCACAGGGAATCATGCATGAACCGATCATTGATTTCCGTGATTACAAAATCGGGACAGATATTAAAGGTGAAAAAGCTAAAATTGACAAAAACCCTTCTGAATATAAGACATTTTACTCCCTGAAAAACGACAAAACAGGACAGGTAGTAAAGGTAAATCAGGATGATTATATCAAAAAAACAGAATATTGGGCAGAAGGTTCTCCATGGAAAATTGAAGATGGAAAAAATGAATCTGTATTGATCAAGGAAGGTTACAAATCTGAAATTGTAAAATTTAAGATTGAAGATCCTACAGGAATGGAAGTTACCCATGAGATCATCAACGCTCCAAAAGCTGTTCTGGTGTTTTCCTATCATCCAAAAGAAATCCCTGCTGACCTGCTTCAGAAAGTGGAGGCAAAAGTAAATGCCCAGAAAGGCGCCCTTATCTACGGAGTTTCTACAGAGCCTAATACTTTTAAAACCATTAAAAATGTACTAATGGACGGAACTGCCATTAAAACAATAGCAAGAAGCAACCCGTTTGTACTGATTCTTGAGAATGGAAAAATTGTAGATAAACAACCTGCAAAGGACTACGTTAATTAATTATAAATGATGAATGATGAATTATAAATGATAGGTTACGACAGATATTTTTGTGCAATTATCAATTATCAATTATCAATTATCAAATTTAAACACTAAACTTAAACATATAAAAGCTCATGCAAAAATCAAATAAATCAATCGCCGGTTATCATTTATTAATGATTCTTTCTTCTGTAGACGGAGAGTTTGCCCCTGAAGAAGGAATGCTGGTACAGCAATACCTGGCGGATGAATTTCCTTTCAGAATGAACCTTGATAATGAATTGGATACTTTGGCCCTTTTACAGCCTGAAGAATGGAAAGATCATTTTGAATTCCATGCAAGATGTTTCCATGATGATTCTACTGAGGATGAACGTGTGAAATTTGTTCAGTTTGCAAAATCTTTAATCAAAGCAGACAATAAAGTAACGGAAGAGGAACATACATTTTATGTTCTGCTGAAAAACCTTTGGGGATTATAAACAACAACGAAAAAATAAAATAAATCTATATTTAAATCTTATGAGAAGAAAAATAGTTGCAGGAAACTGGAAAATGAACAAAAATGTAATTGATGCACAGCAATTAATGATTCAGTTACTAAGCTATAAAAACAATAACGCTACCAACTGTGAAGTTTGGATTGCTCCACCGGCATTATACCTGATGATGGCAAAAGACGTTTTTGAAAAGGATGAAATCGGAGTATTTTCTCAGGATATGAGCGAGCATGAAAGCGGTGCTTACACAGGTGAAATTTCTGCAGATATGCTGGAATCCATTGATGCTACAGGTTCTTTGATCGGGCATTCTGAAAGAAGACAATATCACGGAGAAACAGATTCTCACTGTAACAGAAAGATCAAACTGGCTCTTGATAAAGGTCTTATTCCTGTTTACTGTAATGGAGAAACTCTTGAACAGAGAAAAGCAGGGCAACACCTTGAAGTCGTAAAAAACCAGACTGAAGTAGCTCTTTTCACGCTTTCTGCTGAAGAAATCAAGAAAGTAGTGATTGCTTACGAACCTGTTTGGGCTATCGGAACAGGAGAAACGGCAAGTCCGGAGCAGGCTCAGGAAATCCATGCTCACATCAGAAATATTATTGCTGCAAAATACGGACAGGAAGTTGCTGACGAAGTTTCTATTCTTTACGGAGGTTCTGTAAAACCAGACAATGCAAAAGAAATTTTCTCTCAGCCGGATATTGACGGAGGTCTTATCGGAGGAGCAGCTTTGAAATTAGAGGATTTCTCTAAGATTATTGAAGCTTTTAACTAGAAATCATTGATCTAACAATAAAAACGGCGGAATCTTCGATTCCGCCGTTTTCCGTTAAAAAAATCTAATTATTGAATATCGACTACATACATTGTTCCTTTGTCTACTTTACCCGTTTTAGGTAAAATTTTGGATTTTGGATTTCCGTTTCCATCATCTACCACTCCAAAGTCATCATCATTGAAAACAGCCAGTTTATTATTTCCCAGATAAACAATTCCCTCGAATTTATCATGTTCATACCCCAGTTTTGCCACCAGATCTACGGCTAATGTTTTAGTAACAGCTTTTATTCCGGCATTGGTAATTTCATCCCATGAACATTGTTCTAAAGCTTTTCCATTGATTTTCATTCCGTCAACAGCGGTGATATCGGCTCCGTTTACATCTGTTGCATTGCTCAGATTGATTCTGTATACTTTTTTGATTCCGCCCTGGGAACCGAAATTTCCATCTCTTTCAATGACTAAGAATTCACTGTTACTTATTGCTGTAATATCACAAACCGAATCAGAAGCTCCACCATCCTGTTTGTATAAAAACTGTTTAGTCTGCCCTGTAACCGTATCAAATGTGACAATTCTCGTTAAAGTTTTATTGGTAGCCAGTGCTTTGCTGGGAACATACATCATCGACTGTATGGTTCCTACCAGAGTTCTTCCATCCGGACTTATACAAAGACCTTCCATTCCTCTGTTGGCTCTTCTTTTCGCTAAAACAGCAGGCAGTTTTCGAGAACCTGTATTTACACCAATCGGGCTTATTCTTTCCATCTCCACTCCATCTGCACTGTAGTGGACAATATGCGGTCCGTACTCGTCGGAAACCCAGAATGTACCATCAGCAGCAGCAACAATACTTTCGCTGTCTAAACCATATTGATCAGTTCCTAAAACATTTCCGGAAGCATCATATGCGATCTCACCTGTACTTCCCATTCCTGCAGGGTTTGGAAGTCCGGTAATAGGTTGTCCGGAAGGATTTTTAAGTTTAATATATCTGATGACCTCTATATTCCCGTCTGCATTGATTTTAAAATGCATAATGGTGGGTGTAAAGCCAGGTGCAAGGAATTTTTTACCATTCTGGAAGTCCGTATTGGGACCTCTGTCTGTAATGACATAGAACTCACCTTTTCTTGTTGGATGAGCGGCAGCACCGGAACCAAATCCGCCGTTGATTACATCTACTCCGTTTATCGTAGCCAGTTTGGTAAATGGAAACTCCTGAGGCAGTTTGGAATAATTAATATCCTGATTAATTATGGTTGTATCATCATCACTTTTACATGAAGCCAATACTGCCAGCACGGCTGCAGACCATAGTAATTTTTTCATATTCACTTTTATGGCTGCGAAAGTATAAATCGATTGTAAACTGATCTTAAATATAATGATAATTGTTTTTTAACAATACTGAGTGGATGTGCCATTTAGAACCACCCCGTCAAAAATTCAAAGAATTTCGACACCCCTCCGGAGGATGGGAATTTTAACGTGTTCAGTTGGAATTTGGACAGGTTGTAATTTTTCTCTAATATCTGTTCTCGAATCATTGTTCTGGATTCATAGGGAATGATAGAATTGAAATGATTGTTTATCCATACAGTTTGTCATTTCGCAGAATCTAAACATTTAAAAACATAATCCAACAAAAAAACCGCACCAGATGGGTGCGGTTCTCATGATTGTATCATCAATTATTTTTTCTCAGTAGATCTTTGTAAAACCTCATCTACCATTCCGTAACCTTTTGCTTCTTCAGAAGTCATCCAGTAATCTCTGTCAGAAGATTTTTCTACCCACTCATACGTTTGTCCTGAGTGATGACCGATGATTTCATAAAGCTCCTGCTTCAGTTTCAACATCTCTCTTAAGTTGATCTCCATATCAGAAGCAACTCCCTGAGCACCTCCTGAAGGCTGGTGGATCATTACTCTTGAATGCTTAAGCGCAGAACGTTTTCCTTTTTCACCTGCAACCAGTAATACAGCTCCCATTGAAGCAGCCATACCTGTACAGATAGTTGCTACATCCGGCTTGATGATCTGCATGGTGTCATAAATACCTAGACCCGCATATACACTACCACCAGGAGAGTTGATGTAGATCTGAATATCTTTTGAAGGGTCAGCACTTTCCAGGAATAAAAGCTGAGCCGTCACGATGTTTGCTACCTGATCATCAATACCTGTTCCCAGGAAGATAATTCTGTCCATCATCAGACGGGAGAAAACGTCCATCTGAGCAACGTTTAATCTTCTTTCTTCCATGATGTACGGAGTAAGATTCGTTGGGCCATACATTCCCATATACTGATCGGTAACCAAACCGTTGTTTCCTAAATGTTTTACAGAGAAGTCTCTGAATTCCTTTTTAATGTCCATATTTCTATTATGTATTATTTTTAAAATATTCTCGAAGTTTAAATTACAATATTTATTCCTAAAATTTTATAGGACTTTTTGTCACAGAATATCCAAAAATCTGACTCTTGTTTATCTCTTCCTATCTACATAAATCCCTTTGATCGGTGAATATTCGATGATATTGCTCAACCGTATGGAAGCCTGCTTTAAAAGCGTGATTTTTTTGATCAGCTCATAATATTTTACCTCATCCGTATTGCTGTACTGATCAAGTTCTTTGGCTGTTTCCTTAATCAGATAGTCAATATACCGGTACTTATGTAACAGAACATCTCCCTGGATCTGATCTGCCACTTTATCACCATAATTGGGAGGATAGATATTTCTTGAAGCCCAGTTTTCAAGTTCATCCAGCGGGATTAAAGCATCTACAACCTTTGTGGTAATCTCTTCGTCCATAAAAGATACAAAAAAGTTTCCACTTCTGAGTTCATCCTTTTGAATTCCTTCTCTCACCTGGTTGATTATAATCTCATTTTCTTTGACTAAAAATGTATACTGCTCTTCTTCAAAGTGATGAAGAATTTCTTCAATAACGGTAATCTGATATTCCTCATTATTTTCATTCTTCCTTTTCAGAACAATATCTCCGAACATCAGCATATGATCTACCAGTTTATTCTCCATGAATAATACATCATACAGAAAAGGATCCTCTTTTTCTTTATCCAAAGGAACAATCTCCATTTTCGGAGCTGCTGCTTTTTCCTTTTGCTGCTGCTGAACATGATGCGTCTGATTCTGGGTGATCTGCTTCTGAACATCCAGTTCATTGAAAAGACTCTGTTCGGATAGTCCGAATTTATTGGAAACCTCTTTAAGATAAACCTCTCTTTTCAGGGCATTTTGTACGAAAGAAACAGATTTTACAATATCTCTGATCGCTTCAGCCTTTTTAATCGGATCATTTCCGATATCTCTCAGGAGAATTTCCGCCTTGAAATCGATGAAATCCATCGCTTCATTTTCGATGTACTTTTCAACGTATTCCTGCGGATGTTTTCTGGCAAAGGAATCCGGGTCATCTCCATCAGGGAAAAGCAAGACACGGATGTTCATTCCCTCAGTCAGCAGCATATCAATACTTCGGAAACTGGCTTTGATACCGGCATTATCACCATCAAAAAGAATCGTTACGTTTTCCGTAAGCCTCTTAATCAGTTTGATCTGCTCTGTCGTCAAAGACGTTCCGGAACTTGCCACTACGTTTTCAATTCCGGACATATGGAGGGAAATCACGTCCATATACCCTTCCACCAAAAGACAGGCATTCTTTCTTGAAATCGCCTGCTTGCTCTGGTTTAATCCATAAAGAACATTGGATTTATGGTAGATCTCCGTTTCCGGTGAATTGAGGTATTTTGCTGTTTTGACATTATTCTTCAGGATTCTTGCTCCGAAACCTAAAACCCTTCCTGAAAAACTGTGAATAGGGAAAATTACCCTTTCCCTGAAACGGTCAACCCCTGCAGGCGTGTTTTCCGGGAAGATGGAAAGTCCGGATTTCTCAAGAATTTCTTTATTATAACCTTTTTCAAGCGCATAAGCCGTGAAAGCATTCTTTTTCTCCGGAGAATATCCCAGCTGGAATTTTTTAATAATATCATCCCTTAGTTCTCTCTCTTTGAAATAAGAAAGTCCTATGCTTCTGCCCTCCTGATCATCCCAAAGGATCTCCTGAAAATACGTATTGGCAACCTCATGAATTTTATACAGCAGATCTTTTTCTGTCTGGGCATTTTTTGCTTCTTCAGAAATTTCCCGCTGGTCTTCTTCAATTTCAATTCCGTATTTTTTTGCAGCGTGGCGGAGTGCTTCAGGATACGTAAAATTCTCAATTTCCATCAGGAAAGAAATGGCTGTTCCTCCTTTTCCTGTAGAGAAATCCTTCCAGATCTGCTTACTGGCAGAAACTACAAAACTGGGTGTTTTTTCATCATGAAAAGGACTGAGCCCCTTGTAATTAGACCCTGCTCTTTTCAACTGCACATATTCGCCCACAATCTCTTCAACGCGGATCGTGGAGAATATTTTATCAATGGTCTGTTTGGAAATCATGCTGTAAAATTAAGTAATTTATAGGGAAGTTGGAAGAGGCTGAGAATTTCGTTGCGGGTTTCGGGTTTCGGGATTCGAGTTGTTGGGTTTGAGAGTTTGAGGGGTTTTTAGGATAGAGAGTATTTGAGGAAAGAGTTTCAATATCCGATTGATCTGGTTTTGAGGTTTAAAAGGGCTCATTTAGCTTCTAACTTTCAACCGTTAATTTCTAACTTCTAGCTTCTAATTTCTCATTTAAAACTCATAAATCATTATTTTTGCAAAACAAATTAGCATATGCAGTTCACTATCAATACAATCGAAGACTGGCAGGAAGTTGTTGACACCATCATTCCTCAATTACAACATAATATTCTTTTATTAAAAGGAAACCTGGGAGCCGGGAAGACAACCTTCACTCAATTTCTGCTTAAAAATATGGGCAGCAATGACGAAGTAAACTCTCCCACGTATTCTATTGTGAATGAATACAATACTGAAAAAGGAAAAGTATATCATTTTGATCTTTACCGTCTGAAAAACATTGAAGAAGTGTATGATATCGGAATTGAAGAGTATCTGGATAACTCTTTTCTATGCATCATCGAGTGGCCGGAAGTGTATGAAGAGGAGCTTTATGGTCTTAAGTACCACACAATGAGTATTGTGAATACGGGTGAAAACAGAGAAATTTCATTCGATTAAATATTATGTATCTTTGCTCATTAATTGAGTGTAAAAAAACAATCTGTAAGACATAATTTAATTTAAGGATGAGTACAAATATTTTTACTCCTTTCACAGAAGAAGAATTAATGCCGAAAGAGGAAAAATTGGAGGTTATAAAGAAAGGAAAACAGTTCAGTATTGGAATTCCTAAAGAAACCTGTCTCAACGAAAGGAGAACCTGCATTACTCCTGACGCCGTACAGGTGTTGGTAGAGCACGGCCATGAAATCATTATTGAATCAGGTGCCGGACAAGGTTCGTTTTTTACAGATTTACAGTATTCGGAATCTGGGGCGAAAATCACCAATGATCCCAAAGAAGCTTTCGGGCAGGATCTTATCCTGAAGGTGAACCCTCCTACAGAAGATGAAATTGAGTACATGAAACCTAATACGTATCTGGTTTCAGCACTTCAGATCAACCTCAGAGATAAGGATTATTTCTTAAAGCTTGCAGAGAAAAAAATAAACGCCATCGCTTTTGAATTTATCGTTGATGAATACAAGCAGCTGGCCTTGGTAAGACTGGTTGGTGAAATTGCAGGAACCGTTTCAATCTTATATGCTTCCGAATTATTAGCGTTATCAAACGGTTTAATGCTGGGAGGAATTACAGGAGTAAGACCAGCAGAAGTTGTTATCCTTGGAGCCGGAATTGTAGGTGAGTTTGCTACAAAGGCAGCGATTGGTTTAGGAGCAAGTGTAAAAGTTTTCGACAACTCTTTATCAAAACTGAGAAGACTTCACACGATTGTTGACAGCCGTGTACCGACTTCTATTATTGATCCTAAAGAACTCAGCAAAAGTCTAAGACGTGCCGACGTAGTAATCGGAGCACTTCCAAGATTGAACATGACCCCTATCGTTACTGAAGATATGGTGATGAAAATGAAAAAAGGCAGTGTCATTATCGATATTACCATAGATAACGGTAAAGTGATTGAAACTTCAGAACTTACCACCATGGAAGATCCTTATGTCATCAAACACGGTGTCATCCACTGCGGACTTCCGAACCTTACCTCAAGAATGCCGAGAACCACCACCAAGGCTATCTCGAATTTCTTCCTTTCCTATATTTTAAATTATGACGAAGAGGGCGGCTTTGAAAACATGCTGATCCGCAAAAACGAAATGAAGCAGAGCTTATATATGTACAAAGGAAGACATACCAAGAAGATCATCTGCGACCGTTTCGGACTTACGTACCACGATATCAATCTTTTAATTTTCTAATGAAGAAACTGAAATTTTATGCAATAGGCTTCGTTCCGGGGCTTTTGATCGTATTTTTTATTTTAAACAAAAAAGGAGCAAGCTGCAGCGGATATTTACCGAACAGCCGTGTGATTGCTGAAAGTCTTTCCAAAGAATTCAAATATTCTGAAGAGGCTAAAAATGCAATGACGACCTACAAGATTGATGAGAAATTTATAAAAAACAGCATCATTACCAACGGAAAAGTAGATTTTGACCGCAGTCATGCTCAGAAAAAACCATGTCCGGATTATCTTATCACTTATCCTGAAAAAAATCCTTCTTACGAGATCACTTTTGAAAAGTGTGAAGAAACCGTGACAGTGAACGGTCTTAAGAAACTTAAATAGTTTTCAAAAACAAGCTATGGACGGCAATTACTACATGATTCATGATTATCTGATATTCATCGGAGTTTTTGCCATTTTCCTCTTTTTGACAATAAGCATTTATCTCTACAGCCAGAATCAAAAGCTGAAACAGAGAAACACCAAACTAACAGAAACCAATAAACTTATTGAGCAGCGCCTGAATGAAGTTCGTCTGGAACATATCGGGACAAAGCTGAACCCTCATTTGTTTAAAAATATTCTGAACTCAGTGCAGTCTCACGCGTATCAGACGTATATGTCACTGGATAAGCTGGCGAATGTGCTGGATTATATTTTATACGAAAGCAACAATAAGTATGTAAGCCCGAAAGAAGAGCTTAATTTTGCTTTAAGCCTTATAGAGATTAATAAAATCAAGATCAATCCTCTTTTTGACTTCAGAATTAAATCCAGGATCAATAAATCTGATGCTTTGTATGAAGAAAAGGTCTTTGCTCCGCTGATCTCGGTGGATCTTATTGAAAATGCCTTCAAACATACGGATTTCCTGGCTCAGGACTCTTTTATTTCCATTTATATGGAGCTTGAGGACGGTATTTTCACTATGAAAGTCAGTAATAAAGCTTCTCTGAAAAATATTCTGGAAAAAGAAAAAAGCGGTTTTGGAAGCCAGTCTTTTGATCAGAGACTTAAAATGATCTACAGTACGTATTATCAACTGGAAAGAAGCTCAAAAAACGGAATATTTACCGCGGAATTAAAAATCAATTTAGGAGAATTCTATGATAAAATGCGTTATTCTGGATGATGAATTACTGGCCATCAGCTATTTAAAACTTCTATGCGAGCAGATTGAGAATGTAGAGGTGGTAAAAGCATTCAATGATCCTAAAATTTTTCTGAATGAAATAGACAGCCTCGACTGTAATCTGTGTATTCTGGATATTGAAATGCCCGGAATGACAGGGCTTCAGGTAGCTGAGATTATTTCAGGTTCCAAAAAGATCATTTTTACCACGGCTTATAAAGAATATGCAGCCGAAGCTTTTGATCTGAATGTGGTGGATTATGTAAGGAAACCCATCAAAAAAGAAAGATTAATCCAGGCTTTCGAAAAAGCTAAAGAACTGGTGGAAAATCCCCCTAAAAAGACTTTTATCGAGTGGAATACCAATATTGGAAAAACCGTTATATTCACAGAACAGATTTCCTATATCAAAACCTCTGAAATCGACAGCAGGGATAAAGATATTATGCTTATTGACGGAACAACCATCGTATTAAAAAACCTGAATTTTAAAAACCTTCTGGAAATGCTGCCATCAAAAGATTTTGCTCAGGTGAATAAAAAAGAAATCATTGCGCTGTCTTCCATCAAAGTATTTTCAACCAACGAAATCATTACCACCATTCCTGCGGAAGATCACGGTTTTCTGAAACTTCAGATCGGTGAGGCCTACAAAAGTTCACTGATGGAACTGTTCGGAAAATAGTCCTTTTCCAGATCTTTCCGGTTTCATTACAGAATATAAGTCCTTTATTACAACTCCCCTTTTTCAGTAAGTAATCCCTTTACTTTTGCATAAATTTATTTGATTTTACAATGAAATATTCTTTCATATAGATTTTATTACATTTTTCAGAGCATTCGTTACATTTTAAAAAAAAGGATATTTAACATAACTATATTCTTATCAAATTTGCATAAAATATTGGAATCATGAATTTGGGGAAATACAAAAATTTAATTTTCTATATTACGACCATAGCCGTTTTTTCTGCTTTGATGTATTATTTCATCATAGAAGGGCAGACGCTGGAAGTAAAGGAAAATATTATTGCTAACACCAGCACCGGCTCTACCTGGGATAATTTCCTGGAATCCTTTAAAACAAATCTTCACCATCCGCTTGCCTTATTATTGGCGCAAATTGTCACTATTATTATGACAGCAAGGCTTTTCGGATGGATTTGTATGAAAATAAAACAGCCTACGGTCATTGGAGAAATGATCGCCGGTATTGTATTAGGGCCATCACTGGTGGGAATGTATTTTCCCGAGTTTTCTGCATTTCTTTTTCCAAAAGAATCATTAGGCAACCTTCAGTTTCTGAGCCAGATAGGTCTTATCCTGTTCATGTATATTGTTGGGATGGAGCTGGATTTGAGTGTATTACGAAAAAAAGCTCATGATGCGGTTGTCATCAGCCATGCGAGTATTATTATTCCTTTTGCATTGGGAATAGGACTTTCTTATTTTGTGTATCAGGAATTTGCACCGGATGGTATTCAGTTTACCTCTTTTGCTTTATTCATAGCCATTTCGATGAGTATCACAGCATTTCCGGTATTGGCGAGAATCGTACAGGAAAGAAACCTCCAGAAAACCAAACTGGGAACGATTGTTATTACCTGTGCCGCTGCCGATGATATTACCGCATGGTGTATTCTTGCTGCCGTAATTGCTATTGTAAAAGCAGGTTCTTTTGCAAGCTCTATCTATGTGATTATCATGGCTGTTGCTTATGTTTTTTTAATGATTAAAATTGTAAGACCTTTCCTGAAAAGAGTCGGAGACCTTCAGGCCGGAAAAAATACGATCAGCAAACCCATGGTGGCTATTTTCTTTCTAACCCTTATTTTGTCTGCATATGCTACTGAAGTAATCGGAATTCACGCTTTATTCGGAGCTTTTATGGCGGGTGCCATTATGCCTGAGAATACAAAATTCCGTACGCTTTTTATTGATAAAGTAGAAGATGTGGCTTTGGTACTTTTACTTCCGTTATTCTTTGTATTTACAGGACTTCGTACGCAGATCGGACTTCTGAATGACAGCCATTTGTGGATGACCGCCGGATTTATTATTCTGACTGCTGTTCTTGGAAAATTTGCAGGAAGTGCATTGACGGCACGATTTGTAGGCATTAACTGGAAAGAAAGTTTAACGATAGGAGCTCTGATGAATACCAGAGGTCTTATGGAACTTATTGTTCTGAACATCGGATATGATCTTGGAGTTTTAAGTCCTGAAATTTTTGCAATGCTTGTGATTATGGCACTTTTCACCACTTTCATGACAGGCCCTGCGTTAGACTTTATTAATTTTATTTTTAAATCTAAAAAGAATCAGGACGAGTCTGTTCAGGATAATGATTCCAAATACCGCGTTCTTCTCTCATTTGATAAACCGGAATCCGGAAGTACTTTGTTGAAACTTGCACACAATTTCACTCATAAAATGAACGGCAATAAAAGCATCACTGCGATGAATATTGCTCCGGTAGATGAAATGCATGCCTATGACATCAACGAGTATGAGGAGTCGCAGTTTCAGAATGTCATTGAAACCTCTCACGATCTGAATCTGGAAGTCACTACCCTCTTCAAAGCGTCTACTGATATCGAAAGTGATCTTACCAGCATTACCAACAAAGGCCATTATGATCTTCTCCTGATCATGCTTGGGAAATCTATGTATGAAGGTAGTTTATTGGGAAGGCTATTAGGCTTTACCACCAAAATTATTAATCCTGAAAAACTTCTGAACACGGTAAAAGGCAAAGGAAACATATTCAACAATTCTCCTTTTGACGATTTTACCCTTCAGATTCTCGACAAAACCAATATTCCTGTAGGAATTTTGGTGGAAAAAGATTTTAAAGCAGCCGACAAAGTATTTGTTCCGATCTTCAATCTGAGTGATTTTTACCTTCTTGAATATGCGAAAAGGCTGATTAATAACAATAATTCCCAGGTTATCATTCTGGATGCGGCAGGACAGATCCGAAATAATATTGAGGTAAAAGAACTGATCAGAAGTATTGAACAGGTAGCCCCTAATCACATTACGCTGCACAATGAGAAGAAGATTGAGAAAGAATTCCTGAATTCTCATGACCTGATGCTCATCAGCAGTAAAAGCTGGAAAAACCTGATCGATACAAAAAGTCTATGGCTGTCTGATATCCCATCCACATTAATAATATCAAATCCATAACACAATAACACACACCGATATTTCTATTTCTGTTGAAGCTGTAAATATTATTCGTTGTCTGTAAAGAAAAAACGGGTATATTTATAGCTTCAATTTTTTGGGACATGCTGATTAACAGTGAAAATGGAGTTATTGAGCTGGAAGCCTTTGCTACCACACTTTATAAAGGAATGAGTCTTGACCAGCTGAAACAGTCTGATTTTTATAAAGAAAAGTATCATGATCTGTGGGATGTAAAAACCGGATATTTTTGGTATTATTGTAAGCCTGTAGAAATACAGGGATATCAGGTATCTTTCAGTCTGTGCTTTTTTAAAGATCAGCTGGATACCATCCATATGAATACCTCTGAAAAGACTGATGCCAAAGACTGGAATGAATGGACAGAGGAAAAAGAAATGAATGTTTTCCGCCGGAATAATACTTTCCTGACCAAAGTCCTTGGAATATCACCCACCCAAAAAAAGAAAACACCTTACCCAAGCTGTACCTTCAAATTTCTCTGGGGAAATGTATGGTCGGTCTACGATCCACGAAGTGCCAGCAGCTTTATGGGAATCAGTTTTAATGAAGAGGAAAAAACAAATACAAAATAACTTATAACCAAAGATTAAGAGAACACTATGTGCCGATATGCCATGATGGTTTACAAAGGTCATTATGCCTGTTTCAACTGCCAGAAAACATTCAAGCGCCGCCACCTGAAAGATGTGGACCGGGATGCTCAGACCTCTGTGGAAGCCAAATGCCCGGAATGTGGGAATCTGATGGCCAATATGGGACTTGACTTTAAATCCCCTCCCAAAAATGATGACAAGCAATGGGCGCACATCCGGGATTTGTATACGGTTGGAATCACTTTTCATTCATGTGGATGCTCTGGTCCCGGATATATTCCACAGGACCGCAAGGCTATTATTGATTATCTGGAAAAAGTCCGTTCAGAATACATGAAATCTCTGGTATTCTGGAGATACCGCACAGAGCCTGAAAATAAAAAAGAACGTGAACTGGACTATCAGAAAAACAGCTCACATCTATGGGCCGTCAACCGTAATGCTTTCAAAGAAACAGTGACCAATCAGGAAGGTATTAACTATTGGCTTAAAAGAATCAAGGAGGTTGAGGAAAGACTGAATATCATCAAGGCTGATCAATCATAACGCGACTCTAGTTTACAAGCTTCAGAAGCCTTTTAAAATCTTCTCTGATCTTCTCCTCCTGCTCAGCGGGGTAATCCTCACCGATACTAAATCTACGTCCTGTAGTATTGGTGATCATAATGATATTTCCGTTTTCAAAATAATTTCTGGTCATTGTAATCTTTGATTTTTTCAGGTCAAATGCTTCCGTGTCATTATTTTCTTTCATTGCTTTAGCATCATAGAAAAGCGGCCGGTTATACCTATACTCTTTTTCGAAAACAAAAGAAAGCTGTCCGTTAAGAAGATAATATTCTGTCAGCTTCTGCCCGATTTCTCCATAATTTTTCGCAATTACTTTTTGAAGACCTTTATCTGTGTAATAAAATGTGGCTTCCCCGCCTTCTGCAGATTCTCCTTCAATATCTTTCTTTTTGACAGCAGTCCATTTTGTCACGGAATTGATTCTTTTAAAATTTGTCTGAATAGGTTTTATCCTATTTTTTAAACTCTTGTTTCCTGTTGTATCTTTCTCATTGTATGCTTCTCCCATCTTTACAGTATCCTGTGCTTGGATAGTGAAAAAAACAGGCGACTGATCTCCGGACTTCTGAGCATATGCAAAACTCAAACTGATCAATATTATGAAAACTCCATGCAAGAATCTATTCTTCATATTTTCTTTTTTATAGCTTTAAAATTAATCATAACTTTTGGTTGTACTGCATATAATGAAACCACAAAAGTTACAAATAACTGTTTTAGCTTTGAAAATCCTTATACCAGCTAAGATTCCTACAGAATGATACAATTGGAATACTTGTCTTACCATCAGTTTGCCATTCCGTAGAAATCAGGCTTGCATTAAAAAACATCAGAAGTCACAAATCTGGCCACCATGCCAACCGAAGACGTGCAATTCCCATCCTCCGGAGAGGTGGTGAAAATTCAAAGAATTTTTGACGGGGTGGTTTCTTCACACCATCAGTTTCATGTCGTAATTCTACTACAATTTTTAAAATTTAACCCCAAAAATTCATTTCCAACAGAGTTTTTTAATAGCTTTATCTGATAATTCACATTGGATGGAAATTGATTTCTTACAATATAAGGTACGAAACGGAGACACGCTTACCTCCATCGCTTCCCGGCTGGGTATGACCAGTGAGGAGCTTAAGCTGTTTCATAATTCTCATTGCCCGAAAATGGATAAAGTCTGGTTTGAAAACCTTAATGACGTTAAAAATATTTTTGTCCCTACTCATTTTAAAACAGAATCGCAGAAGGAAAATGAAAGGAATAACAGTCTTCCCGGCCAGTTCTCCGATTCCTTTTGGGCCCAAACTTATAGCATTAATGAGACTTTTGAAACGTCTTTCGAATCTTCGGTTAACATCGGTTATACCATTGATATAAATCTCCGAAAAGACAAAAACACAGGTCTGTATATCCTTAGCTACAGTCAGAGAGACTTTAAATCCGGAGGAAATGAACCGGATGATAAGGTAAGCAGCCTTTCGATAGCTTGCATGAAAAGTATTATGCCACTTGAATTTATTCTTAATGAACAAGGCAGGATAAAAGGATTGGCAAATCATAAAAAAATCACGGACACTTTTACCAGACAACGTAAAGATCTTGAAGAGTTTTATGTAGGTGAAGTCGCTCGAAATTATATGGATTCTTTTGAAAGGAACATCAGCAATGAAGCATTTTTATTACAGCAATTTCAGAGTACACTGCTGTTTCAGACTCTGTTTCCCCAAACAGACTGGTTCAGGAGAAAAATAAAGTGGACAGAACCTTTTTATTTTGTACAGAATTCATTTCCGGTAGCCTGTGAAATTAAACCTGAACATAAAAATAAAGAAGAGGACTCTGTTTTGACTATTTTAAGCGGAAAAATCACTGAATTATGTACCTCACAGGAGATCATGCGCGGGATCAGGCTCAAAAAACCGGCTGCAAGACCTGCTTCAGGAAATATTGTATTAGAATACACCACTCACACTAAAAATAAGAATCTTCTTCAGGCTAAAGCCTCGGTTTTACTCAGTCATGAAGAGGTATTGATACACCAACATCACATCAATATAACACAAGGATAATATGAAAAATTATGTCACACAAAAAGGCGATACTTTCAGTTCTCTGGCCCGGCAGTTTAAGCTGAAAAATGAAGGTATTTTAAAAACTTACCATAATCTCCACTGTCCGCCGGAAGATGTCATGCAGGAACCTGTTCCGGGCAAAACAATTTTGATTCCGGAAGATCCACAGCTCATGGCTGAGGAAACAGAACCTCAAAATATAGCAGCATCTTCCCAGGAGGAATCTACAGAAAATGTAGGTTCTGATGAAGGAAATTCAACGGAAGAAACTTCACAAAATGAAGAGCAGTCATCCGGAAAAACGAAACAACAAAGTGATAAAGAAGAAAAGGAAGATCAAAAAGAAGACAGTGGTTCCAGTCCTCATGAAGGAAAATATTTCATTGTGCAGAAAGGAACCGTGCAATGTAATCAGGGATTTAAATTTCCAAAATTTAAAGTGACCAGCCATCAGAAACACTACTGGAATGATGAAGAAGGAAACGCTGATTATCTGGCCGTAACAGAGGATGATCTTCAGCTCGATCCTGCGGCACAGCCGTTTGGACAATGCAAGCTCAAGCCAACTTCAGGAGGATATCTTCCGTGTGCTTATGCTCCAGCCGGAAAATGGCAGAAGACGTATGAAAAAGTAAAAGTGATGGGAAAAAGCTGTCTTACGGAAATCTCAGAACTCATGTGCAGTACGGGAGGGAAAATAACCATTCTCAAACACGGACAGCAAAGCGAAGTCGGTAAAAGCCAGGTTGCCAAAGCAAGTACGCAGGAACAGCAGGTTTATAATCCCGTTGTGGATTTTGATGAATTCAAGGAAGATACAAAAGATACAGACCAACTTTATTATAGCTAAGCCATGACAGGAACTATTATCGGGAATCAGAATCCTCTGGTAGGAACAACTTATACCTACGAAATAAAACCTTCAGGCCTTTCATTTGGTCTTAAAGGTGATTATGAATGGTATCTCTTTAAGAAACAAAAGAACGGAAGCTGGAAAGACATCACCGGAAAGCCCAAGACCGGTGAAAAGGTGACGTACAACTTTGGGGAAATTGCGCTGGGAATAGAGTTTCAAATGAAAGTCTATGAAACTAAGAAAGGTATTTTACCTGGTCTTCCCTCCACCAGAGAACTGGCTGGAAGCTGTGTATTAATACCAACAAGCAACAAAGTTCCGAAGATTGATAAAGTAGTACTCTTCAACAGAGGAGCAAAAGACGTCAATAAAGCCAGCTACCGTGATACTCTTATTGCGCAGGCTCATTGTATTGCGATGTTTAATAAAGAGATTGAGTTTCACCTTTGGGAAGATGACGCTCCTGGAAAAGGGCACGATGCCAGTATTAACAAAAACAACCGTCACACCCGCAGCTATAAGGCTCGCGTCAATGAAAAAGGGATTGCAGAAGTGTCAATACCTCTGATGTCTGATGAAAAAATCCTTCGTCAGATGGCCAATCAGTTTCTGATGAAAGGTGACAGGAATGAAGGCGCGAATCATGAATATTATGTTACAGCCACTTATTCAGGGCAAATTCAGGGAGCCAGCCAGGTGAATGTAGATGTAGCCAACCCTGATTATAAAGGGCAGCCTCAAAACCAGCCAAAACCCAAGCCGCAACCTGAGAAACACACGCCAAAATTCCCGGCCGGACAAGGAGGTGGTCCCAAACAGCCGGATCCTAAAGGCAATATTATAGAAGCCCTTTTCATTGATGATACAGGAAAAGAACTTTCCAAAGTTGCTGTAGGAGATAAAGTAAGGGTCAGGATTCATTCCAAAAATATGGTGGGAAAACACATCCAATATGTTATCTGGGAATATGATACCACTTCCAATGATGAAGTTTACAGAAGCGGAAATATTAAAATTCCTGCCGATGTATGTGATACTTCAGGATTTATCATTACCAAAGACATATTCGGAAAAGGAATAGACTCTCATATCGGCGATCCGGATTCCGATGCACAAAATTATTTCATTGAAATTATCTCCAAAGACCTTTCTGCGGAATCTCAGAAATTTGGGGTAAATTCGGAAGGACTGATGCAGGTGGAGAAGGTGAAGAGTGCGGCGGGGGTGCAAAAAACGCAAGATCCCAAACCAGAAAACGGAAAATGTCCGAATTGTGATAAAGATATTACTTTAGATCAAATGAAAAAAATATTCCCTGACTGTAAGGATGAAACTAAACTTAAATCAGTCATGGAAGCATATAATAAATATATGTCAAAATTTCAAATGAATACATGTTGGAATAAAGCTCATTTTTTTGCGCAAACCAGAATAGAAGCAGGAACATCTTTACATATTAAAGATGAAGGGCTAAATTATTCTGTTAAGAGATTAATTGAAGGCGACAAATATAAAGGTAAAAATTGGGTTAAAGGAGATCCAATAAAAAAAATAGGTGGTTATTATCTTGATGGAGAATTTAAAAGTCGGCCTTTCTCATATTTTGACACTCATAAAGAAGATGCGAATAAATATGGTCGAAAAGATTTAAATAAAGCGAATGATAATGGCATACAAAAAGCTAATCAGGAGATGATAGCAAATTTAGTATATGATGATAAGAACCGCCCAGTTAAAGCAAAATTAGGAAATACAAAAGATGGAGATGGTTGGAGATATCGAGGAAGGGGATTCATTCAACTAACAGGTAGAAATAATTATACAGCAGCTAGTAAATACACTGAAAAATATGCTAATATTGAAATTATATCTGATGAAGGCGCTAATAAAGTAGGCACAAATGCAGAAGTTGCAATGCTAGCTTGTATGGGATACTGGGTTGCAGATGAAAGAACTATTCAAAAAAAAGCTAATGGAGAAAAAAATGTAAATTTAATTTCAAAATTAATTGGAACAGATGTAGATTGGAAGGGAAAGAAAAAATCATTCGATGAAATAACATCTATTTTATTTAGAGTAAACGAATGTATATATGGAAAGAAAGATAATAACACAGAAAAAGGAGATAAAAATCAATATGATATTAATGTAGATACTTTTGAAGTTAAAAAAATAACCACAAAACCCGATAGCATGGATTATGAATATAACATTTATCAATCAGGGCAAAAAATCAAAACTTATAATATCAAAAAAAACAGTCACAATCTTTTACCTTTTCCTGAAACAGGACCTAATTGGGGAAGGTTTGGAACAAGAGATAAAGGTGGAGATAACTGGGTAAATGAAAAAGTCTGTGCTGCATTATTAGGTTTCTTTTACTCTTTACCATTAAATAAGTATTCAAAAGCATTATATTTTAATGATATTTCGGCTAACGATGGAAGAAATATTGGGCATGCGGGACACAATATAGCAGGAAATGATGTTGATATAAGATATCCGGGAAGTACAAATGGTGCACAAACACTTTGGAAGGATGCTATGAAAACATATAAAAATGAAGAAGCATTCATTAAAGATTTAGAAAATATATTAGATGTAGCTGTCAAATGGAAATTTATAAAGAACTACGCATATAAAAAGGGAATAAAGAACACAACTGGCAAAGCTACTGGTGTTCATCAAGATCATTTTCATATAGGATATAGATAATTTAGTAATAATAAAACATGAAAAAATTTGTAATCATTTTCTTTTCAGCAACAAGTCTTATTTGCTGTCAAAATAAAGAGAAAAATACAACAATCAAAAATATAAATAATGATATAGATTTAATAAAAAAACATATGAAGCTTCAAGAAAAAATTGAGCTTTCTGAAAATGACACAAATACATTAAATCAGTATAAGCTAACAGATAAAGATTTAGAATTAGGTGGAGAGTTAACCTTACAAGGATTGAAAGAAAATGGTTATCACGTACCTGAAAACAGCTCTTTTTCAAAGCAAATTAAAGATATTTTTGAAACACAGGAAGATTGTTCATGTACCTCAGTAAAGGAGCATCACAATTTTACTACTTATTTTGTCAATCCATCACAGGAACAAAATATTAAACAAACAGAATTTGATTACACTTATGATCATATATATGTTTATCCCAATTTTAAAATTTTAACAGATCTGCCTCTTTTAAATGATATTGTGGACTTAAAAAATAATAATTTGAAAGTAAATTTAAATCAAAACATTATTGCTAGAAACAAATATTTATTTAACAACAGTAAAGGAGACTTAGCTTGGTTATTAGCCAATGACAAGGATTTTTTAAAAATATTACTTGTAAATTTTGGCTTTGATAAAGAAGAAAAAATAAATGAAGTAGTTCTAAATGATCTATTTCAAGAATATTCCAAAGAAATGTCAGAACCCTCTCAAAAAATAGGAAATATTTTATTTGTAAAAAATTGTGAGGGAAAACTAATTATTAGAAAAAATTTACTTAAGTATATAGAAAAAAACACAACTAAAAATAATGATAAATATATCTCTGCTTTATCAAATTATGTGATTGATATACTTTATAACGACAGTATAAAATCTCGATTCTCACCAGACGAGAAAGCTGAGATTGTGGCAAATATATCCAATATAGAAATCCCCGCATTCAATCAATATAAAGGTTTAAGCACAGATTCTTGGAACTCGCAAGCTACTACACTATTCTACCTTCAAAATAAAAATACAATGAATCACCCCGAAGTACTAGATATTTTAAAAAAACACAACTACTTTGGTTATCCATATTTAAAAAAATATATTGAAGGGGGAGATCTACAAAACGAGAGTACAACTTCGCCCCAGGATGATGATTATCAATAAATCGCCAATAAATATAAACTAGTTCACAAAAAATATACATCTTGATAAAATACATTTTCATTTTGCTATCACTCATATTTCTATCATACTCATGTGAACAGAAGAAAGAAAGAAAGAAAGAGAACTTCTGCGATCTACTGCTGGACTCTAAAATAAACACAAATAATGAAAAACATTTCTTTAGTTCTTATGTATTCATTTCTATTTTCTTGCACCGGACAAGAAAGTAAACTTCACTTGCAGAATATCAAAGAAATAAACTCATTAAAAGACAAACCTTATAACATTACAGATGAAGGAGACGGCACAAAATCAAACTATGATGACCTGTCTCCTAAATTTATCAATAAAGCAAAAAAAGTATTAGAGCAAAGAAAATTTCAATTTCCTGATGAAAATACCTTTAATCAAAAAATTTTGGATGTATTTTCTTTCAATTTGAAAGATTATAAAAATTCCATAATTGCTTTACGTCCGGCAATGTTTCCAGAGGTAGCTATTAAAGAAAATAAATTTATTTTCATTCAGGACGCTGGTGCTGCCGAACCAGAGTTTATAAATCCTGACTTGTTGTATCATTTTAATTCTTATATATTTTATAATACTCCCGTATCTTATGTTTGGCTGCAAACAAACAATTCAAATCTTTTATACGATTTAGTTGTTTACTATGGATACAATAAGGATAAAAAGCTTGTAGAATCAGTATTTAAAAAATTCGATTTTAATAGTCTTTCCGATATGGAGCAGTTAATTTTTATAGATTCTGGCGGGTATAAAAAATTGAAAAAACAAATATTTGATGACATAGAAACTACTATTTATAAAGGTAAAGTTGAAGACTTTTCTTATGCTAAAGAAGGTGATGGTTATTTAAGAATAGGTGATATTATAAGTAAAATATCATCATCTCCCAAAGAATATTTTGAACCTGAAAAAACAATATCTTATTTATTTGAGAGAGAATTAAGAGTTGGAATACAAGGTGATATCGAAAGCTATTTAAATAAAAATCCAACATATAAATCAAATCTGGAAAAAAATAAATTTTATGATTTACCTACTTTAAAAGACTATGTGAAATACATTTACCAAAAAGAAAGCAATACCAATTTTATCATTCAGGATAGTGATGGTTTTACCAACTTAAGAAAGGAGAAAAACTCTTCTTCCCAAATCCTACAAAAGATCAACACAGGTGAACAGGTTGAAGTGTTAGATCGAAGCGGAGATTGGTGGTTGGTAGTTTCTAAAGAAGGTAAAAAAGGATATGTTCATAAAAGCAGGATAAAATCTGAATAAGTAACTTAAACAAATGATGAAAAACTTTTTAATTTTATTTTCTTTTATACTTGTTACATGTAAAGAAAGTAGTCATAACCAAACAGTCAATGAAACTAAAACATCAACGCTTAAAAAAAATGACAGCCCAGCAACAAAACTTAATGTGTCGGATGATCCAATTCATGACAATAAAAATAAATTTTCTAATATTAATCAATCAGAAAACTCAAACACTATAAACTCCAAATTTATAGGTCATTTTTTAGTAACACAAGCAACAGAGGAAACAACAACGGGCACTGCATTTATTAAATATTCTTTTAGTATAAAAAAAGATAAGGCAATCTTAGTAACAGAAACGTATCAAGAACCAATTATTTGCAATGGTGATTATAAAACTCTTGAAAAAAATGATATTTTAGAATTATACTATTCAGGAAACGAGAAAAACTGTAAATCAGCAATACCTAATTTTAAAATAAAAAAAGAAAACAACACCTATTTTATTAAAGGAGTTGGAGGTGAAGCTACATTTAATGAATGGATAGAATTAGATAAAACGAAATAATATCTATAAAGTAAGCCTAAAAATACCCCTCTACACACCAATTCACCCCATCTATATATAATTTAGAAAAGAAATTTCGTCTCATTAAAAAAATATTTATACCTTTGCTACGTGAATTTTAACAACGGAACATATTATTATAGAATTTTTACCTCAGCTCTGGGATAGGGATTCTTATGAATATAATTTAAAACCTCGTCCTAGGGACGAGGTTTTTTTATTTTAAAAAATAGAAAAAGATGAAAATAAGTATTATTGGAGTGGGATTAATCGGAGGTTCGATGGCTTTGAAATTAAGAGAGAAAAACCTGGCCAGCTTCATCTACGGAATCGATAACAATACACAGCATATCAATGACGCACTGGAACTTAAAATCATTGATGCGGGAGTAGATCTTGAACATGGAATAAAAAATTCGGATCTGATTATTCTTGCTATTCCTGTAGACGCTGCACGAAAACTATTGCCTTCTGTTCTGGATCTTGTGTCTGACCAGCAGACGGTAATGGATGCAGGCTCCACCAAAGCAGGCATTGTACATGCGGTAAAAAACCATCCGAAACGGTCAAGATTTGTAGCGTTCCACCCGATGTGGGGAACGGAAAACAACGGTCCGAAATCCGCTATTGCTGAAAGTTTCTCGGGAAAAGCTGGTGTCATCTGCAACAAAGAAGAATCGGCCGACGATGCTCTGGCTACCGTTGAAAAAGTAGTCAATGCTCTCGATATGCACATGATTTACATGAATGCAGAAGATCATGATGTTCATACTGCTTATATTTCCCATATCTCCCATATTACATCTTACGCCCTTGCCAATACCGTATTGGAAAAAGAACGTGAAGAAGAAACGATTTTCCAGCTTGCCAGTTCCGGTTTTTCAAGTACCGTTCGTCTTGCCAAGTCGCATCCGGAAATGTGGGTTCCTATCTTTAAACAAAACAAAGAAAATGTACTGGACGTTTTGAACGAACATATTACTCAGCTCAGAAAATTCAAATCTGCGCTTGAAAAAGAAAACTATGAATACCTGGAAGAGTTGATTTCCAACGCCAACAGAATCAGAGGAATTTTAAGATAAAAATTCTTATACGATACTAAAAGCCCGACGGTTTTTACTTTTATTTTATTAAGAAACCCTTAGTCATAGTGGCTAAGGGTTTTATATTTTGAAATAAAATGATTTCTATTAACATTCCGGAACGTTGACTGCAATGGCCAGTCCGCCTTCCGAAGTTTCTTTAAAACGGTCACTCATCGACTGAGCGGTTTCCCACATGGTCAGAATCACTTCATCCAATGTTACTTTTGCTTTCGTGGGATCACTTTCCAGTGCAATATTGGCTGCTGTAATGGCTTTCATCGCGCCCATCGTATTCCTTTCAATACATGGAATCTGTACCAGCCCTTTAATTGGATCGCAGGTTAATCCAAGGTGATGTTCCATCGCAATTTCTGCCGCCATCAATACCTGTCCTACACTTCCTCCTAAGATTTCTGTAAGTCCGGCTGCTGCCATTGCAGAAGATACTCCGATTTCCGCCTGACATCCTCCCATCGCTGCAGAAATGGTTGCATTTTTCTTGAATAAGGTCCCGATTTCTCCCGCTACAAGCAAGAATCTTATAATATCCTCCTCACTCGTAAATGGGGTAAATGCCTGAGAATACATCAATACCGCCGGAATAACTCCACTTGCGCCATTGGTAGGTGCGGTAATAATTCTTCCGAAGCTTGCATTCTCTTCATTCACAGCCAGTGCAAAGCAGGCAATCCATTTATTGATATTTGTAAAGTTCTCTTCAGCGTCTACCACCTGCTGGAACCATTCGTCTTTGTTTTTATAGATTTTATCTCCGAGCAGCTTTCTGTTGATCCCTGCAGCTCTTCTGGAAACATTCAGTCCGCCAGGAAGAACTCCTTCCTTATTGACACCTTTGTAGATACATTCTTTGATCTGCTGCCAGATATAAAGTGCTTCCTGCCTCGTTTCATCCTGGGTTCTCCAGCTTTCTTCATTCATGAAAATCAAATCTGACATTTTATCAAATCCCAGCTTTTCACAATATTTTGCAATATCTGAAGCTTTATGACAAGGATACAGCGTACGTACACACTGCTTCTGAATAGAGTTTTTTTCCTGACTGGCAATGAACCCTCCTCCTACAGAATAAAAATCCTGCACAAGTTCAGTTCCGTCTTCGAAAACAGCTCTGAAGATCATTCCGTTCGGATGAAAATCAAGGCTCTTTTTCATATTTAAAATCAAATGATGTCCGTAGATGAATGGAATTACCTTTTCACCACCAAGGTTAATGGTTTGAGTACTCTTGATGTAATCTATCTTTTCATCAATTTTTGAAGTATTGATCGTTTTAAAATCCTCTCCATTCAACCCAAGCATTCCCGCAATATCAGTTCCGTGCCCGATTCCCGTTTTTGCGAGTGAGCCAAAGAATTCAAGAAAAACCTCTTTAACTTCTTCTATTGATCTTTCTCTTTTTATAATCCTGATAAATGCTGCCGCTGCGTTCCAGGGTCCCATCGTGTGTGAACTGGACGGACCTATTCCTACTTTAATAATTTCAAAAACCGATATTGATTCCATAAATGATTCGTCATTTTCCTCAGAAACAAAGATACATGATAAATCCTGAAATATACCTTCAAATTTTTAATGATATCAACATATCGTCACAATATAAAAGCTATTGCAGGCATTCTTCATGCTGCGAAAGATCGAGCCCTTTATTTTCAGACTCTTCAGAAACTCTTAATGTGATCATGGAATCTGTAAGTTTATATAAAATTAATGAACCTAAAAAAGTAAAAACAGAAACCAAAACAAGGGCTGCCATATGATGAAGAAAAACATCAACCCCGCCATGGAGCAGACTTGCTTTTTCACCATGAGCAAAAATGGCGGTAAGAATCATTCCCATAATCCCTCCTACTCCATGACAGGCAAAAACATCAAGCGTATCATCTACTTTTTTTAAAACCTTCCAGTTCACCATCAGATTGGAAACGATTGCTGTGATAAATCCGATAAAAAGGCTTTCCTGAATGCTTACAAAACCGCACCCTGGAGTTATTGCCACCAATCCTACTACAGCTCCTATACAGGCTCCTAAAGCCGATACGCTTCTCCCATTGATTCTGTCAAAAAAGATCCAGGTCATCATCGCCGAAGCAGATGCTATGGTAGTTGTTCCAAAAGCGGTAGCCGCAGATGCAGATGCACTCAAAGCAGATCCGGCATTAAATCCGAACCATCCGAACCACAACATTCCTGTTCCCAGAAGCACATACGGAATATTAGACGGCTCATGGTGAGGATTCTTCCGGTTTCCTACCACCAAAGCTCCGGCAAGCGCAGCAAAGCCGGCACTCATATGCACAACGGTTCCCCCTGCAAAGTCTTTTACCCCGAAATATTTGTTTAAAAGACCCTCAGGATGCCACACCATATGACAAAGCGGTGTATAAATAAATATACTGAAAAGAACAATGAACAATAAATAAGATATAAAACGAACCCTTTCTGCAAAAGATCCGGTAATAATAGCCGGAGTAATAACAGCAAATTTCATCTGAAACAAGGCAAAAAGAATAAAAGGAATCGTGGGAGCCATCAGTTTATGGGGCAGATTTCCTACTCCTTTAAAAAAGGGATAACTGAGTGGATTTCCAATGATTCCGTAATGCTGTCCCGCCACCGTAATTCCAATAGATTCGCCGAAAGATAAAGAAAACCCTACGACTACCCAAACCATGGAGATAACGCCTAAGGCAATAAAACTCTGCAGCATGGTAGAAATTACATTCTTCCTTCCGACCATTCCTCCGTAAAAAAAGGAAAGCCCTGGTGTCATGAGCAAAACAAGTCCTGCCGCAGCCAGAATCCAGGCAACATCAGCGCCAACAATTTTATCTTCACTTAAAAATTCCCTTGTATCAGGAATATCGGCAGCCGGATTCCAGAATAATCCCCCAATTGCAACGATTGCGATAACAGAGAATGAAACGATCCATTTTAATCCTACTTTCATAAAATTTATATTTAACCCTATCAAATTTAAATATAAATTCCATAAAAACTACACTTTTAAACCAAACACCCCTAAAAAAATATTTAATCCATTACTTTTTCAGTTTTTTCAGAAAAAATCTCTGCCAGTATTTTGGAAACTTCTTTGGATTTAGTGGCCGGAAAAAGATGTGTTCCTCCTTTCACCACATAATTCGGATTTGAATAGCGGATGGGAAAAACAATGTCTTTATCACCTAATATCTGAATGACATTGGGATTCTCTTTAAATTTCCATTCGGAAACTTTTTCTACGGACCATTTGAGGTAATAAGGGTCTCTTACTTTAAAATATTGAAGGAGTTTCGGGTTTTTAGGATCAAAAAGCTTTCGGACAACGGCATATACATTGGCTGCTTTGTCGTTGAACAAACCTACAGGAAGTATTCTTGGAATTTTGGTAATCTCCCCTGTCCTGATGAATCTGGATTTTTCCCTGTCCGATTTTATACTTCCTAGGATCACTACTTTTTCTGCAGGTTTCAATTGATTAATCTCCTGTACAATAATCCCTCCGAAAGAATACCCCAACAGACAGAAAGGCTCGGAATCATCTACTTTTTCCGCCATTCTTTTAACATAAGCATCGAAAGGCTCATTTTTTTCAGGAATCAGCCTGTCTATAAAAATCAATTCACAGTGTTTGGGAAACTCTATTCTTTCAAGAACCTTGAAGTCTGCTCCCAGACCGCTTACGATATAAATTTTCATACCACTAATTTATAAAAAATACAGAAACAAGAGAAGTGCGGGATCAGATCTTTAAATAAAGAAAATAAAAAAAGCAGTCCTTACGAACTGCTCCTCTGTATCAATAGAATATATTTACTTTTTCTTTTTCGGAACTCTATTCTCGTTATCCAGCATTTCTGTGGAAACTTTAAACTGAATGTCCATTTCGTTTTTAATGAAATAATCTTTCAATGAAGACTGATAGAATACTTTAAAGTCTCTTCTGTTCAGGGAGAACTTCGCGGATTCAATAGAAGTTGTGAACTGGGTAACGTATACATTCGCTGGGAAAGAAATTGTTTTTCTTACTCCTTTAAGGGTAAGGTCACCGTACACTGTAGAATTGTATTCACTGTTTGCCAAAGGAATAATTTTAGTCAAATGGAATTTTGCAATGGGGAATTTTTTTACTTCAAAAAAGTTTGAGCTTTTCAGATCGTTGGTAAGCTTGATCTGATCCTCATCAGAAACATCTCCCGCCATCATACTTCTCATATCGATAATAAACTCTCCATCCACCAGGACCGTATGGTCAAAGTTAAATTTTCCACTTTTCAGCTTTACTGTTCCTGAGTGGGAAGTTTCTTCAGTTTTTACCACTTTATACCCCCACCATCTGATCTCTGATGAAGTCACTTTTGACACTTTATCAAATTTCTTCTGGGCAGAAACAAATGACATGCTTGCGCACACCATAGCAAACAATAGTAATCTTTTCATTCTTTTTTATTTACAATTCAACAAAAATAAAAAAAAGTGTAGAACTTCTACACTTTTAATAATCTTTTTTTGATTAATTTATTGAGCAGTTACCTTTACAAGCATATCAATATCATCTTTCACAAAAACGTCCTGCATCGTAGACTTGTAAGCTACATCAAACTTCTGTCTGTCGAAAGAGAATTTGTTGGATACTAAACTTACTACTCCTTTGCTGTAAGAAATCTTCGCAGGGAAAGAGATCGGGCTGGTTTTTCCTTTTACAGTAAGGTTTCCTGTTACAAGAGAGTTGTAGATTTTATCATTGTTTTTCTTTACTCCTGTAATTTTGAACGTTGCTGTTGGGAATTTTTCAACCTCAAAGAAGTCACCATTCTTAAGGTGCCCGTTTAATTTCTGCTGGTATTCTCCTGTAAGATCAGTAGAACTGATAGTAGTCATATCCAATACGAAGCTTCCACCTACCAATTGGTTTCCTTTCATTACCATATCTCCGGACTTCACTTTTACAGTACCGTCGTGAGAGCTGGCCTCAGATTTTGCTACTTTGTATCCCCACCAGTGTACATCAGATGCTACTACTTTTTTTGACTGTCCGAAAGCTAAACCTCCGGCTAAAACTGCTAATAAAAATATTTTTTTCATTGAATAGAGTTGTTTACTTATTTAACAATACAAAGGTAGGTATCTTATTCAATAGATTTCATTGATGTATATCAATAAAATTTATAATTTTCATGAATAATATCATCTCATAAAAAAACTCCGAATTCCTTCGGAGCTTTGTTTTATACATGATAGTAAGCCGTATAAAGTGCTATACCATTTAATGCAGTGTGGTTTTGCTTGACCAGATAGATTGGAATGTTTTTAAGCATTTCCTCCATTTTATCACTGATCTTGAATTTCTCATAGAATTTCGCTTTATCAATATATTCTGCAATCATCTGTGGAATATCTCCGGCAATCAGTAATCCTCCCGTAGCTTTTAACTTTAATGTTAAGTTATTGGCCTCTCTAGCCAGGAACTCAAGGAAGGTATCCAAAGCGATTCTGCAGATCAGTACATTTTCCTCAACAGCCGCTTTATAAAGTTCTTCTACAAAATTTCCCTGCGCAAGACGTTCTCCTAACCATTCCGGTTCCGGATGTCTTTTCACATCTCTCAGGAATCTGTAAATATTGAATAACCCTGACTTGGATAGCACATTTTCCCAGCTTACAATACCATAGATATTATTTAAGAACTGGTAAAATTCAACTTCTACGTTGGTTCTTGGCGAAAACTCTGAGTGCCCTCCTTCTGTTGCAAAAGGTCTCAGGTATTTTCCGTCAAAGAAATATCCGGCTTCTCCTAATCCGTTTCCGGGAGCCAGAACTGCTACATTTCCTTTTTCAAGGTGTCCGCTTGTATAGATCGCTTCAAGATGATTATCTTCAAGAAGAGCCATTCCATAAGCAGAAGCCTCCAGGTCATTCAGCATATCTACTCTTTCAAACCCGAAATCGCGAGTATATTCGGCAACATCTAAATGCCAACCTAGTCTTGCAGGACTGCTTTTCCCGTCCAATACAGGACCTGGCACTGCCATTCCCAGACGTTTTACATTTTCAAGCTGATTATCCTGAATAAACTTCTTTAAAATATCTGAAAAGGAAGCATATTCTTTGGTTGCATATGTATTTTCTACTTTTATCTCAAGACCTCCGTTCCCGGAAACAAAATAGCCTAAGATTGTTATATCTTCACGGAGACTTGCTCCAATGATAGAAACACTATCATTATTACTGTTCTCTACTCCTGGTAAATAAAGTGGAAATTTTGGATTCAGAATCATAACCTCAAATTTTACCAAATATAATAATTGTTTTTGTAAATCCTGCACAGAACAAAAAAACCTTTTCACTTTCGTGAAAAGGTTTTGGTTAATAATTGTTTATATATTAAATCTAACTACTTTCCTAATGGAATATTGTAACCGAATCCTACCCCGATATTCCCCACATTATAGTCCTGACCTGGCAAATCTCCTTTAGTACCTACAAAAACCTTTTGGTATTGTACGAAGAAGTTCCAGTCTCTGTTGTGGTATCCGATCTCCGGTTTAAGGTAGAAACCTCCGCCTGCTCTTTCAACGTTGGTATTGGATGCTACAGCTTTATCTCCAACTAAAAATCCGTATCCTAAATCAGTTCCGAAATAGAAACCGGTTTGTTTTGGATAAATTCTGATTAAAGCAGCTACAGGAACTATTCCTACATCATTGTTTTTATATCCGTTGTTGTCTTTTCCAAAATAATGAGTATATCCTGATGCGATACCCAGCCCAAATCCCGGTGTAATCAGATTCTGGTAAGCTACATCCACTCCTACTGCTGCAGAAAGGTTATCTGCGGGAACTGCTAAACCAACATTTGCACCTACCTTGATCATATTGTTCATTTGAGCACTTTGGGCGCTTACGATACCTGCTGTTAAAATACCAGCCAGTACTATTGCTTGTTTAAACATTTTCATAACTCTAATTTTTTAATTTTACTAAACAAGAGGATGTAAAAATCATGCCAAGCCAAGACATTCAATTGATTTTAACATTAATAAAATTTATAAAATAATGAATGTCAACACTTTAATTTTAACAAAAATTAAATATTTGTTTAACAAATTTTATCAAAAACTGACCTCAAAAAGTGAATTATAGAAAAAAGAAAGGAGGAAAGAAAATGGAAGCCAGAAGTAATATGCTTTTATATGAAAATTCACGTTTGTTATAATGAAAGTAAAGAGAAATTTCTCCTTCCTTTACACCATAACTTCCAGCTTCATTTTCTTCCCTCTTCCAGCCTAAAAACAATATTAACAATCCTTAACCCGTTATGAATTTTAACCTTCTTCTTAGAATTACATCAAAAAATAAATTCTCCATGATGGCAGATTCATTAGTAAAAAACAAGCATCTTCTCTGGCGGGCAGGTTTTGGTGTTGGCGTTAATCAAATTAATGATTTGAAAAATAAAAACATTAAAACGTTGATGAATGAATTATTTAAAGAAGAAAGCTTCAGCGAGATCACTTATGATACTCTCGATCCGGTTTCGGCAGCAGATTATATGAACAGTACGGCTCCTGCGGAAAAGAAAAAAGAAATGCAGCGGATCAACAGGGAACAAAATAACGAACTGAACCTGAACTTCCTGAACGCCATCGTTAACAGCAAGGAACAGATGAGGGAAAAGATGGCGTTTTTCTGGCATGGACATTTTGCTTCAAGAGTGATCAATCCAAAGTTCAACAAACAGCTTTTAAATACAATCAGGAAAAATGCACTCGGCAATTTCAGAGATCTGCTTTTTGAAGTAAGCCAGTCACCTGCCATGCTGAATTTTCTGAATAATCAACAGAATAAAAAAGACCATCCTAATGAGAATTTTGCCCGTGAAGTGATGGAACTGTTTACCATGGGAAGAGGAAATTACACTGAAAAAGATGTAAGAGAAGGTGCCAGAGCTTTTACAGGATGGAGTTATGATAAAGAAGGAAATTTTAAAGAAAGAAAAAATCTCCATGATGAAGGCAGCAAAACTTTCCTGGGAAAAACAGGCAACTTTGACGGGAGCGATGTGCTCCATATGATTCTGGAACAAAAGACAACAGCTCAGTTTATTACCACAAAGATCTATAAGTTTTTTGTGAATGAAAAAGTGGATCAGGATATCGTCCATACACTCAGTACAAACTTCTACAATTCAGGATATGACATCAAAAAACTGATGACTGAGATCTTTTCAAGCACCTGGTTTTATGATCAGAAGAATATCGCAAACAGGATAAAATCACCTATAGAACTGATGGCCGGTATGATGCGAATCCTTCCTATGCATATTCAGAATCCTGAAAACCTCATCGTGTATCAGAAATTACTGGGGCAAATGCTGCTTTATCCGCCCAATGTAGCAGGGTGGCCGAACGGCAAGGCATGGATTGACAGTTCTACCCTGATGCTCAGGCTTCAGGTTCCGCAGATCTGGTCCGGACTCCGTCCTTTGGAATACAGTCCCCGCCAGGATGATGATATCGATATGGGAATGAAATCCCGGGAAACAGCTTTAAACAAAAGTTTTAAAAATCCCAATATCACCATCGACTGGCAGCGTATTGAAAAGATTTTCGCCAGTAAAAACTGTGAAGATTATCTTTTGCAGAATACTCAAACTCTGGATATGAATTCTGTAAGGAATTTTTCTGACAAGAGTATCAAAATGAATGTCATCAACCTGATGTCTACGCCGGAATATCAGTTATGTTAGGTGAAGGTTTTAGGTTGCAGGTAATAGCTGTCGCAAAATAACTTGGCTACCCCTGATTTATTTTCTGCTGCTCTAAAATATAATGCAGCCCAGTCCTGTAACGTACAACCTGCTACCTGTCATCTGCCACCTTAAAACCCTAAAAGCAAAATTATGTTAATCAAAAGAAGAGAATTCCTCAAAATAAGTTCCCTGGCTACGGCTTCTATGCTGATACCTAATTTCTTAAAAGCGATGACGCTGGATGAAGCTTTGAATCCCAGTCAGAATATTCTGGTCGTTCTTCAGTTTACGGGTGGAAATGACGGGCTGAATACTATTATTCCGGCAAAAAATGATATTTATTTCAGGGAAAGGAAGACTCTGGCTATACAGGATTCAATACCACTTACGGATGAAGCAGGGATTAATCCTTCTCTCTCCTATTTTAAAGAACTTTTTGATAACGGAGAGCTTTCTGTGATGAATAATGTAGGATATCCCAACCCGGATAAGTCGCATTTCCGAAGCATGGATATCTGGCAGTCGGCAAGCAGAAGTGATCAGTTTCTGGAAACAGGCTGGCTGGGACGTTTTCTGGACGAAGAATGTTATCACTGTGATCATCCTACACAGGCACTGGAAGTAGATGATATGCTTAGTCTGGCCCTAAAAGGTGAAAATAACAAAGCTTTTGCCTTTAAAGATCCCAAAAGACTCTATCAGACCAGCCAGGAAAAATATTTCAAATCTCTTTATGACCACCATCACGATGATGAAACGGTATCTTACCTTTATCAGACTTTAGGCTCTACCATTAATAATGCTGATTATATTTTTGAGAAGAGCAAAGCCAGAAAGACGGAACAAGCCTATCCCAGTTCTCAGCTGGGAAAAGACTTCAAAACGGTAGCTTCTTTAATAAAATCTGACATTAATACCCGGGTATACTATCTTTCGATCGGAAGTTTCGATACGCACGTCAACCAGAATGACCGGCAGAAAAAGTTATTCAATGATATTAATGAAGCGGTAAAATCGTTTGTTGCTGATATGAAAAGTAATGGGCTCTTCAAAAATATCCTGCTAATGACATTCTCAGAGTTTGGCCGTCGTGTGGCACAGAATGCCAGTAACGGAACCGATCACGGAACTGCCAATCAAATGTTCTTTATCAGCGGAAACCTTAAGAAAAAAGGATTATTGAACGCCCTTCCTGATCTGCAGAATCTGAATGATGGCGATCTTATTTATAAGGAAGATTTCAGAAAAGTATACGCAACAATCCTGAAAAACTGGCTTAAAGCAGACTCTTCCAAAGTATTGGGATGGAAAGAAGGGATCTATGATTTTGTGTAGGGAAACCGCAAAAGTCACAAAAGTTTTTTTTTAAAAGAAGTTTTTATGTAAGAATTAAATAATAAAGATGTTGAGATTCCTAAGGAATGACACAATTGGAATGATGATATATCCACACAGTTTGTCATTCCGTAGAAATCCAGCCTTTGCTATTAGGAATACAAGAACAATCCTGTCCAATACACCAACTGAAGACGTGAAAATTCCCATCCTCCGGAGGGCGGCGAAAATTCAAAGAATTTTTGACGGGGTGGTCTTCAGCACTCATTAAAAAGATCCATTACCAACAAAAAAAGAGACTGTGCATGGTTATGACAGTCTCTTTTCAATAATTTTAAATGTAAACTACTTTTACGTTTAAGCCGTAATCTGCTTTTTTTCGTTCTCTTTCTCTTCCTGTTTTTTATCTATTTTCTCAGATATTTTTTTAACGATATACTCTATCGCCAGTGGTGCTATGATTGCAATTAATGCTTTAAATATTCTTGATTTCATAATTAATTTGGTATTGTTAAGGTAATAATACAATTTCCAAGCCAAGATAAAATGTCAAAATAAATAATCTGCAATAACGCTTTATGAATTGCACATTAAATAAGTTAGTTTTCCTCAGGAACAACCAGACTCTGATAGTTTTTACATCCTGCATTGAATTTTTCCTCCATCTTCAGCCGTAGTTTTTTAGGCTTGTGTACAATCAGAGAGTCTCCAAATCCAAGTAAGAGCCTTTCCAGTTCATAATTAATCTGAACACATATTTTAAAAAGAGTTCCCTCATGATCTTCCTTTATGATCTCCTGACTTTTATGAAGCGGTTTTGTTTTCACATAAGGGGCATTTCCTGAATCTACCCAAAAGACTACATTCCTTGGATCCATTGATTCTGAAACAGTAACCCCAACAATATCTTTAAAGTATTCATCGCCATCCAGCTCCTTGTCAATATATACAATACTGTCATCTGTTTCAATACTTTCCATTCTGTCCAGTGCCAGATTGTACATTTTCTGTTTGTAAAGACAGATCAGAAACCAGCGGTTGTTGAATTCCTTCAGCAGCTGCGGATGTACTGTAAAAATATTGGATTCCCTTGCCGTAAAGCTTTTGTAAAGGATCTTCAGTACTTTTTTATTAGCAATACTTTCATACAGAATATCAATATGTTCCAGCCCTTTCAACTGTTCATTTTTATCCAGATGAATAATAGATTTCTGGCTGGTGGCATGAATAGAATCTTCCAGTTTCTGGATCACTCCATTCATTTCTTTGAACATAGAAAAGTCTTTAAATTGTTTTAAAATCTGAACTGCATTGTTCATTGCTTTCAGATCACTTTCATTCACAGAAATATTATGAATGCTGTACTCCGGATCACTGTAACGGTAGTATTTTCTTTCGTAAACTTCAATAGGAGCTTCATACCCGAATTTTTCACTCCGCATATTCTGAAGATCAAGCTGAACGGTTCTCTTACTTACAAAAGATTCTTTTCCCTCAAATTCAAACAATGCTTCCGAGCATTCATCAATGAGATCTTCAAGCGTGTATTTCCTGTATTTATTTTTAAGACATTTATCTAATGTTTTATACCTGATCAGAGCATTTTTATTGGATGACATACCTTAGTGTTTAATGATTGGGTGTTTTAAATAAAAAATTACTTTTGTCTGCTCTTTTCTTATAATTATTTTTCTTTTAAAGCATTGGCATCAAAAGTAATTCCTTCCCAGCCGGATTTCATAAAGTTCCGGATATTCTGATGATCAGTTCCTTCAGGATTTTTCAGGACATCCTCTCTGTAAAACTCACCAAACAGCCAAAGTGTCTCTTCTTTTGTCAGATCCTTAATGCTTGCAAAACTGAAAACCTTGCATGAACCGTTGTTCTGTCCGGCCTGGTTGGTGGTATCACCGTTTTGAAATGCAGTAGGAGTAAATTCATAATGCTCATCAATATGAGCGATCACATCATTAAACTGGATGGTTTCCGGGAAATGTTTTAATTGTTCTAATAATACCATGAGCCTTGTTTTTTATTTTATACTATGTTTACGAGTCTGCCAATGTGCTTTTTCGTCTTTTTAATAAATTTTTGTAAAAATAATTAAAATTTCTTTATCTACGCAAAACTATTGCGCAATAATGATATTACTTTGCATCATCAAAATGAAACAATATGGAATTTAATGGAAATCATTTAATCGAATTAGGATATAGACCGGCAAAATGGTTTAAGGATGCCATTACCTATATCAACGAGAATAAATTGGATGAACATCAGATCGCAGAATATCTGGTACAGTTCAAACAGCCAGATCTTATTCCGCTTCATGAAACAGCTAAAGATTTTATAATCAATATACGTGCAGAACACGAAAGTGAAAATGATAATGTGGACAAAGTAATCAAAACCATGAAAGTTTTGATGAAAACTCCCACTCTGGTTGGCGGAGCTTTAATGCCGGACGCCTGCCCTACAGGTCCTGAAGGCCAGATTCCGGTGGGAGGAGTGGTCGTGGCTCAAAATGCCATTCACCCGGGATTCCATAGCGCCGATATCTGCTGTTCAGTGATGCTGACGGATTTTGGAAAGACAAATCCTAAAGATGTCCTGGATGCAGCACATTCTATCACTCATTTCGGATACGGAGGAAGACCAAGAGGCGAACAGATGCCGATGTCTCAGGAACTGATGGATGCTTTCAGAGAAAATAAGTTCTTAAATGATGAAAAACTAATCAGTATCGCCCGTTCTCATATGGGAACCCAGGGAGACGGAAACCATTTCCTTTTCGTTGGAATTTCCAAAAATACCGGAAACACAATGATGGTAACCCATCACGGATCAAGAGCTCCGGGTGCTGCCTTATATGATAAAGGAATGAAGACCGCCAACCGTTTCAGACAGGAAATCTCCCCTGAAACATTAAGAGAAAACGCCTGGATTCCTTATGATACAGATGAAGGTAAATCGTATTGGGAAGCCCTTCAATTAATAAGACAATGGACCAAAGAAAATCATACTTCCCTTCATGATGCCGTGCTGAATAAGCTGGAAATGGAGAAGGAAAACAGGTATTGGAACGAACATAACTTCGTTTTCAGAGATGGAGACCTGTTCTATCATGCAAAAGGAGCTACTCCGCTGGATGATAAGTTCATGCCTGATATCACCGGACCAAGACTGATTCCGTTGAATATGGCAGAACCGGTATTGATTGTTCAGGGAAAGACCAATGAAAGAAACTTAGGTTTTGCTCCGCACGGCGCAGGAAGAAATTTCAGCAGAAGCCAGCATAAGAGATCGTTGGCTCATAAAACGACCGAGGAGATCTTCAATGAGGAAACAGCAGGATTAGATATCCGTTTCTATTCCAATGAGATTGATATTTCTGAACTTCCGAGCGCTTATAAAAGTGCGAAGAATGTAAGAGCACAAATAGAAGAATACGGACTTTGTGAAGTTCTGGATGAAGTGATGCCTTACGGATGTATTATGGCAGGAGATGTTCAGAAGAATGCTCCATGGAAGAAAAAGAAGAAATTCAGAAAAGCATAATTTTTATGTTTAAAATTGTTTAAACTTATTTAAAAACTTGCTTACTATTCAAACCTAACGGGTTTTAGAAACCCGTTAGGTTTGAACAAAAACAATAACCAAAATTTCACAGCACTAAAAAGTTATTTAAAAAAAATTCAAGGCAAAGAAAGTTCCTATATTTCCAGATTTACTTTCCGCCTTTTTACAAATTATAAGGCAAAGGGAGTTCCTATATTTTTTGGAAAAATACTCCCCGCTTTTTATAAACTATAGGTAAAAGGAGTTCCTATACCCTTCACTTTTAATGAATCTACTCCTCACTTATTTTTTAAACTTAAAACAATGAAAACACTACAATTATTCAATGCTGTACTGGCCAGAAAATCTGATGAAAAACCATTTATTTCCGATGATGGTTTCATGATTGAACCGGATGCTCTATGGGCAAAAAATGAGATCATCTCTTTTTATGCAAAGGAAAAATTAAATGGAAATGATTTGAATAAGACCTTTCATAAATCCTGGGAGAAAATAAAAAAAGCTTCCAGAATTGATTTATTGATTGAACAGATCACCCATTATATGTCAACGTATGGAAGTAATTTCCAAAGTGAAATCTATATTCCCGATGAAATATTGGATGTTCCTGATATGAAGCTGGTTTTTAAAGTTATCAAAGCCTGCTCTGTGGAAGAAATGCAGGAAAAATGTCTTGCTCTTTTAAGATCAGGAATTGCTTTAAAAGAAGAAACCATTGATGATTTGCTTTCTATTTTACATACGGAGCTGGAATATGATTTTACAGGAAAAGAAAACATCAGAAATAAAGAAGCGATTATAAAAATTGCTGACTTATATGATATTTACCCTGAAAATCCTGTTGAATTCTTGCGTTATGTCATTTATAAAACGACGAACACTACGCTTTTAATCAAAAATGATGATTTGATTAATTTAATCAAGCAGAGTAATTTCAATCCGACATATCTTTTTGAAAGCTTTGGAATGGAAAAAATGGCGGAAATTTTCAACAGATTCAAACCATTATTTCTGGCTTATAAAAACAGAGCACCCAAAGCGATCAATAAAATATCAAAGTTATCTAAGGTTCATCATAAACCATTGGTTTCAAACCCACTGAACGATGCTACCAATACATTACTGGAAAACAGCGATTGGCACTGGCTGGAAAATGCGACACCGTTTGCATTATTCAAAGCATTGTCAGCATGCTACTCAAGAATGTACGGTCAGGATACATTTGTTTACAGAATCCGAAACGGAAAATCATGGACTAAAAAAGGTAAGGAAACTTACGTGAATCAGTTCAATTATGATTTCATTCTGGACTTTTTGAAACTGAAGTATGAAAACCTATCCGGAAAGAAATTCTATTTCCCTGAGAATATAGAATTCGCATTGCCAACTTCTGAAAAGATGTTTGTTGGAAATATTCCTACCGGAACCCGTTTTTATGCGGATAGGCTGGCTGTAGGTATTTATTGGGAAAACCAATGGGGTGCCAATGACCTTGATCTTTCAGGATTGAACATCGCAGGAAAAATAGGTTGGAATGCCGCTTATAACCATGGTAACGGACAATTGATGTATTCAGGAGATATGACGTCTGCTCCCAACGGTGCGGTTGAATATCTTTATGCCAATAAAGGTCTTTGTGAGCCAACCCTTGTTATGAACAACGTTTTCAGCGGAGATGCGAACTGCGGATATAAAATTGTGATCGGAAAAGGGGATGATATTTCCTACGATTATATGATGAATCCTAATCATCTCTTTGCTGAAGCCAGATGTAATTCTGTTCAGAAGCAAATGATTCTGGGAATGCTGGTGACAAAGAATGAAAAACAATGTTTCGTACTGTTGAATTTCGGAGCCGGACATGCTCATGTTTCAGGAAATAGCCAGATTTCTGCAATGGCAACAAGTGCATTATACCAGCAATGGTATGAAGCGATGCCTTTCAATGAGCTTATCAAAGAGCTTGGTGGTGAGATTACGACAGAAAAAGCGGAAGCTGATTTTGATTTCTCACTGGAAAGCCTGGAAAAAGATAGTTTTATCAGAATTTTTAAATAAATTCTATGGCGTCATCTGATGGTATCGGGTGGCGTTTTTTATAATGGTATGGTTAGGGAAATGTTGAGAACCACCCCGTCAAAAATTCTTTGAATTTTCGCCATCCCTGCGGGGAGGGAAATTTTCACATATTCAGTTGGGAGAATGGTGGGGATTGTACTATTTCTGTGTATGTTTTTTACAGGATTGTGGCTGGATTCCGACGGAACGATACAATTAGAATGATGGTCTATCCACACAGTTTGTCATTCCGCAGGAATCCAGCCTGCAAAGTGTAATCTTTAACAGACGGACTAAAGTCCGTTCCTATTGAATAAAACTTTTACCGTAATTATACATTCACCTTCTTCACTGAAAAAACTCCTTCATTCACTTGAATAATCACTTTCCTTCCATAATCAATCTGAACAGCAAACATATTCTCCAATGGAAACTGAAGCACCGCCTGAAAGATCAGACGAATAACTCCGGCATGCGTAATTATAAGTGCTTTTTCCAGATCTTTTCTTTGAATGAATTCATTCCAGAAGCTGAGAACGCGTTTTTGCATTTCCAGAAGACTTTCACCGTCTGATGCTTTTACACTCACAAAATCTTTGTACCACGGATTGATTTCTTCTTCTGGAATATCCGTCCATTTTTTCATTTCCCAGTTCCCGAAATTCATTTCGCGAAGCCTTTCATCTGTTTGATAATCAAGCTTAAAAAAATCAGCTAAAAGACGGCAACGTTGAGAAGGACTTGAAATAATTACATCATAATTATCATCAAGGTTCAACATTGTAAAATCTTCAGTGAAATCTTTACGTAAAGGCATTTCCGCAAAACCATAACACCGGTTTTCCGGATTGTCTACAGCAGTATGACGGATCAGATGAATTTCCATACGATGATTGTTCCTAAATAAAATAAAACTTCACAAACCTGCTGTACAGAACCCAGACAATCTCCCGTGTAACCTCCGATATGTTTTTTAAAATACCAGCCCAAATAGATTTTCCCCACATACGCGAGAGCAAAAGCAAAAATCAAATGCCAGTCCTGAACCAGGGCAAATGCAATTAAAACACTGATAAATCCTACCAGCAACGCCATCTTATCCAACGGTTTATTGGCTAAAGGCTTTGATTTGCTTACATCAATATCGGTAACATACTGGTGAGTATAGATCATCGTTCCTGCAATAAAACGGCTTACCGTATGCCCTAAAATAACAATGAGTAAAACGCCCACCGGATTACTCATTCCCAGGGTCTGAATACTATAAAATTTTAAAGCAAAAAGCAATATGATCCCTATTGTACCATAGGCTCCTACCCGACTGTCCTTCATAATCGTCAGGATTTTTTCCTTTCCATATCCGCCTCCGAAACTGTCACACATGTCTGTGAAGCCGTCTTCATGAAAAGCTCCGGTCAGCAAAACATTAGAAATCATCATTAAAACAATCCCGATTTCAAGATTAAAAAGCAGTGTAGAAAGATAAAGAACCAAAGCGTTAATAAACCCTACGATCAAGCCTACCCAGGCAAAATATTTCTGGGATTTATTCATAATCTCACTGGAGTACGGGATGGTAAACGGAACCGGAATTCTTGTGAAAAACATTAACGCCGTAGCAAAGTAAATCAGTTCATTCTTGAGAATTTTCATCTGTTCTTTTTTAATACAAAAACTGGATTAATCAATTTTCGTAAAATTAGGAAAGCTTTTAACAATGATAAAGAGATCAATGAAAAAAATTAAAAACATGAATCTTATCACCTTAAATCTGTCCTTTTTATCTCTGAAGTATTTTTACTTTTGCTCCATTAATAACCATGAAAAAATAACAAATGAAAAAAGCGTATTTCGTTGGATTATGTCTTATATCCATCGTAAGCTGCTCGGCTCCCGGTGATGAACTGGACAATTTAAATGAAGCCCAAGCCTTAAATGCATCCGGCAATAACATAATAGCGAAAGGAGGCTTCAGAGACACTCCTGATACCCCAACTCCTCCTCCTGCAGGAATCTGGACTAAATTTTTCTCTTTAACTAATCCTATTTATGGGTTTTACAGTAACGATACTAAAAAACATTTGTACATTAACTCTCCTCGGGTAGAAATGCTTCCAAAATCATATTCAGGATTGAGTTATTATTATCTGGAAAGATTAATAGGCTCTGCAGATGGGCCTGGCCCGGCAATTTCAGCATGGTTCAATACCATTACTAATGATCAGGTATTAACAACCAATCCTAATGAGATCAATGGACAAAGCAACTGGAAAGAAAGCAACCTTGGTACCAGTTATAATGGTGACGAGCCGGGAAGTTTTCCGATTTACAGGTATTTCAATGGTGATAAAAAGACGCACTTCTACACCAGAGATAAAAATGAATTGGGAGATGGAAAAGACGGCTATGCTTATGAAGGGATTGCATTCTACCTTAAAGATTCACCACCTAAAGATTTTAGAATCCGTGACGGAGAATTTTTCCAGGATAACAGTACAGGAAGTCTTTACATCGTATTTGAAAGTACCCTGAGACGTATTGAATCCTTTGCAGTAATCAATAATCTGTTTGCTGTTCAGGGCAAAGCCTATCTGATTTCTAAAGTGAATATAGAAGAATACACCGGAGAAAGAGGAGCTGATATCACTTCTTCGACCCAACTTGTACAAAATACCAATGATGGCAAAATATATTTGGTTGACGATGGGTTATACAGATATATTCCATCTATGCAGATATTTAACACCTATAAATTCAATTCGGATGCTATTCAACATAAGCCCGTACGAATGATGTTTACAGGGAAAGATATTGCTAAAACTTACTAGTATTTTTCATTTTTATACAATAAAAGGGGCTTCATTGCCCCTTTTATTGTATAAAACTAAGATGATTTGTTGGAAATATGAGCATCTTCAAAGCTTGACATTTCATTCAGGAAATTAACCGCACTCTGAATAATCGGATAAGCCAATGCACAACCTGTACCTTCTCCGAGGCGTAGATTCAGATTAAGAATAGCCTGCTCTCTCATTAACCCCAGCAACTGAGGATGGGCATTTTCATTGCTTACATGACAGAAGATACAGTTGTTCAACACTTCAGGATTCTTTTTCCAGACTGTAGCTACAGCAACTGTTGCGATAAATCCGTCTACCATGATCAGCATATTGTGATGATAAGCTTCTTCTATGGCTCCAATCATTTGGGCAATTTCTAATCCGCCAAATGTTTGGGCAATTTCATCCTCAGTCATTTCAGCCGGATATTTTTCAATAGCTTCTTTTAAAATACTGACCTTATTGTCTAGCTGATGGTCATTCAGTCCCGTTCCACGTCCGATACAATGGATAATCGGAATATCAAAGAGCTTGCTCATCATCAAAGAAGAAGCGGAGGTATTCCCGATTCCCATTTCTCCAAAGCCAATGATATTGCAGCCTTTTTTAGCAATATCATTCACCACTGCTTTTCCGTTTTTAAGCGCCTGATGGTATTCTTCAGGAGTCATGGCAGGTTCTTCCAGAATATTACGGCTGGATTTTCTTACTTTTTTATCAATGAGATTCAGTCCTTCCGGGAAATCAAAGTTCACTCCTGCATCTACAATTTTAATGTTGATACCATTCTGTCTGCAAAAAACATTAATGGCAGCACCTCCGCCAAGGAAGTTCATCACCATCTGATAGGTGACCTCCTGTGGATAGGCACTGACGCCTGCAGCAGCAATCCCATGATCGGCCGCAAAAACTACCATATGAGGATTCAATAACTGTGGTGAAGTGGTTTTCTGAACCATTCCGATTTTGTGGGCAATATGTTCAAGATGTCCTAATGCGCCTAACGGTTTTGTTTTAAAATCAATTTTATGCTGTAATTCTGATGATAACATGGATGTTTATAGTTATGTTAAATGGAAAAGTGCAATATTAGTAAAATTCAATGAGTCTTTTCTTTTGTCTTGACACAAAAGAAACAAAAGGTCAAGACCTTGAAAATTGAGCTAAAAATAAAATGTGTTCTCTAAAAATTCTAAACTCGTGCGAATTCATTATTACTTTTTTGTATCAATATATTCGTCGCACTCAGACAGGAGAATTTTCTTAACGTTCACAAAATTTATTTTTTTAACGCCCAATTTTCAAAAGTCAAAAAATTTTAGCCCTCAATATTCACTTACTCACCAACCCGAACCCCCGCAACTCTCAAACTCTCCCACACTCAAACCCTAAAACCCACCCCCACGAAACCCGGATCCCGCAACAAAAAAACAACGTAAGAACATTGCGCACTTCATCTTTTACTTTGCATCATAAATACAAAAACAATGACACCAAAAATACTTGAAAAAATAAAAGAAATAGAAGCAGCACGGGGCGTGGAAGTCCTTCTTGCCGTAGAATCAGGGAGCAGAGCCTGGGGTTTTGCGTCTCCTGACAGTGATTATGATATACGTTTTATATACCGTCACAACAAAGACTGGTATCTTTCTCCCTGGGATAAGGATGAAACGATAGAATTTATGACAGAAGATGATCTGGATGGTTCCGGCTGGGATCTGAGAAAGACGTTTCATCTTTTGCTGAAGTCAAATGCGGCTTTACTGAGCTGGTTCTATTCTCCTATCGTATATAAAGCGGATGAAAGGTTTGTAGAACTCTTTAAACCTTTGGCTGATGCCTGTTTTTCTCCGGTAGCGGTTTCTTATCATTATCTGAGCATGAGCAAGAAATATCTGGAAGCCTGTAGAAGTGATGAAGTAAAATTAAAAAGTTATTTTTATTGTTTACGAACCACATTAACAGGAAAATGGATCATAGAAAAAGGAACGGTTCCTCCTGTACTGTTCAGTGAGTTGCTTGTTTTAACAGATAACAAAACCAGACGGAAAATAGAAGATCTCGTTGCCTTAAAAGTCACCAAAGGAGAATCTTACTACCATCCGAACGATTGGGAACTGTTTGATTTTCTGGAGAAAACGATAGCAGATAATGAAGAAAAATCGAAAGGTTTATCAGGAGGAAAGGCGGATAAAGGTGAGATGGAGAGGGTTTTTAGGGAGATATTAAAATAGAAAATAACATAAAAAGCTTATTTTACATAAAAAAAAATAAAAGATACAGATGAAAAATATAATCGCTCTTTCTCCCATGTATACGGAAGATAGCAATAATTTGAAAAAAGCATCGCTCACTTCTTCTTATGAACTGAGTCGTTTCAATGCAAAATGGAATGTTCCGGAGGAATTTCGCGCGGATGTAGTAGCAGTCTATGGTGAAGATATTTATGCAGAAATTGTAGCAGAGCAATGTAATCTAACATTAACAAAGCCCAATGATAACTGGCTCTCAAACATTTCAGAAGAATTTACAAAACGGAAAATTGTTTACGGAAAGTTGAAAGACTTCGTACATGAAGAAAATATTTTTATCAAATGTTCGGATTTTAAAAGCTTTAAAGCAGGAGTTTTCGATAAAGTTACAAATATCAAAGGCTTTGAAACACTTGATCTGGAAAGTATGGTTTTCACTTCAGAAGTAGTGGAATGGGAACTTGAGGTTAGATGTTTTGTTTTGAATAATGAAATTAAAACTTATTCTTCTTATTGGAGAAATGATACTTTCGACACCAACCCGCTTTCTGAACCGGAACAAAAAGATTTGTTTGAGTTTTTCGGCAGGTTTATTACACAATATGCTGAAACACTTCCAAAAGCAATCGTTCTGGATTTCGGGATTATTAAAGGAAAAGGCTGGGCTTTAATTGAAGCAAATCCTGCATGGTGTTCCGGGTTGTATGCCTGCGATGCAGAAAAAGCTTTGGAAGTAATTTTAAACAGTTGCATTAAAAATTAGATCTCAAAAATACATATATATTGATTTTATAAATGACCATCCAAGACCTAAAAAACAAAAACCTCCTCCTCTTCGAAGCCATTTCCGGAAGCAGAGCTTTTGGGCTGGCGACGGAGAATTCTGATACGGATATCCGCGGGGTGTATTATCTGCCGAAGGAAGATTTCTTTGGACTGAACTATATTCCGCAGATTTCCAATGAAACGAATGATCTTACGTATTATGAAATCGGGAGATTTGTAGAACTGCTTCAGAAAAACAATCCTAATATTCTGGAAATTCTGGCCAGTCCTGAGGATTGTATTCTGTACAAACATCCACTGATGGATTTATTGAAAACAGAAGATTTCCTATCCAAACTATGCAAAGATACATTTGCAGGTTACGCTGTTTCCCAGATTAAAAAGGCAAAAGGTCTCAATAAAAAGATTGTCAATCCGATTGATAAAGAAAGAAAATCAATCCTGGATTTCTGTTTTATTTTGGAAGGACAAGGTTCTGTACCCTTGAAAAAATGGTTGGATGAGGATGGCCTCTCACAGGAAAATTGCGGATTGATAAACATTGATCATACCAAGGGAATGTATGCTTTATTTTATGATGAATCGGGGACATTGGGATATAAAGGAATTATTCAGAATGAAGAAGCAAATCAGGTTTCCTTATCATCGATTCCTAAAGAGGAAAAACCGGTTGCTTACCTGTATTGCAATCTTGATGCGTATTCCGTGTATTGCAAAGATTACAGGGAATATTGGAAATGGGTGGCTGAGCGTAATGAAGACCGTTACAACGTTAATCAGACTCACGGACAGAATTACGACAGCAAGAATATGATGCACACCATCCGGTTGCTGCAGTCCTGTGAACAGATTTTTAAAACCGGGTCACTGACAATCTGTGTTGATAACCGTGACGAACTGTTAGATATCAAAGCTGGAAACCAGTCGTATGAAAACGTCCTGCAAAAGGCAGAAAACCTGATAGAATCCATAGAAAGTCATTATTCTACCACCACTCTACCCGACGCTCCGGACCTGGAGAAAACCACAAAAATATTAATTCGGATCAGAGAAAAACTGTATACTCGTGAATGATAAATGATGAATGATGAATGGTGGGATTGATGAACTTCATCACTCCCACTCTCAAACACTCTCACCCCGTACCCTGCAACCCGCAACTCTCATCCACACCATCAAACCCCGAAACTCGCACCCCGTACCTCTCCACCACACTCACTTACCCTCAAACGCTCCCACTCTCAAACACTCAAACCCGAAAACTCACTTCTTAGACGCCTTCGCCACGGGATTATAATCCAAACATATTTTAATCCAATACTCAAAATCATCTGCTTTTTGAAAACCGATGGGTTCTACATAGCAATAGCCATTTAACTGTTTCCCTTTCATGATCATTGGGAGAAAGCCTTTCTTTTCCGAAACCTCATCTTCCAGTTCGGGATTGTAGCGGCACATCAGGTTATCATGACTGATGTTGATGCACATCTTTCCGTTCACCAGAAAAGACAGTCCGCTGAACATTTTCTTTTCCTCGACCTCTATATTATTTTCCATTGAAAGCCGTTCACGTACCCGGTCGGCAAGTTCTGTACTGTAAGCCATGATTTCAATTTTTTGATTTATCCCTTTTAATAATAATGGCTTCGACAAGCTCAGCCTGACAACGCTTAAAAATTTCGGCTGGTATTCCGGTTTGCCACCCTGAGCCTGTCGAAGGGTATCAATAAGAAAACCTTTGTTAATCATTAAGCTCGAGTATTAATTAAAGGGATAAGTTGATCAACTTTTTTATATTAAAATTAATTAAAAACTGTGATTAACACGTTATTTTTTTAATATTATTGATGATCTCAGAATTTAAAAATTAAAATTTTATTTAAATAAATTATTGTTTTACGATAATTAATTATACATTTGCAATAGTAATTACAATTCATACCATGAACCAGACCAAAATTATTTCAAGGATTTTATTTTATATCTGTGCCTTACTTTCGGCCGGATATCTGATCACTTTTGGGTATTCCTTATTCTGTCTGATGAGCGGATTTGCGGTCACGCCTTATAAAGAAGGACAGTTCCTTCACATCAATTATCCGTTTACAGAACAACCGTTTCTGAATATCGAAAACAATTATCCTTATATGATCTTTTCCTTTATGTTGGTGCTTATCACTTATGGAATCTTTTTCTGGTTATCTGCCAGGGTTTTCAAAGTGTTTTTCCAACAGAAACTGTTTACTCAGGAAAATATCATTCAGCTTAAGAGATTTTACCTGTATAATATTTTCATTCCCCTTCCACTGGTTATTGTCGCGAGTTTCTTTGTGGAAGTAGAAAGTATCATATGGGGATTGGTGTTTATTCACTTTATGCTTGGAATTTTCTGCCTGTTTCTTGCGAATATCTTTAAGCAAGGACTACATTTGCAAAACGAACAAGACCTATTTATTTAAAATGCCAATTATAGTCAACTTAGATGTGATGCTTGCCAAACGAAAAATGCAGAGTAAAGAATTGGCAGAAAAACTGGGTATCACCCCCGTGAACCTCTCTATCCTGAAAACCGGCAAAGCCAAAGGTGTCCGCTTCGATACCCTTGAAGCCATCTGTAAAATCCTGGAATGCCAGCCTGGAGATATTCTTGAATTTAAAGAGTAAACGGGATGCGGGATGCGGGTTGCGAGGAGTTGCGAGATGCGAGTTGCGGGGTTGGAGAGTTTGAGGGTGAGAGCGTTTGAGAATGATCTGTAAAACTTCCACTTCCACTTCTAACTTCTAACTTCTAGCTTCCAGCATCTAGCTTCCTACCTTCAGCTTCAAGCCATTTCTAACTTCTAAAATTGCTGCCATATGGCCGCCTGTCCTTCTATTCCCCAAACACAACGTTATGAACACATTAACCATCAACAATCTTAGCCTTACCTATAAAAATGGATTTCAGGCGATTAAAGACATTTCACTCGACATCAAAAACGGTATGTTCGGGCTTCTTGGTCCCAACGGAGCCGGAAAATCTTCTTTGATGAAAACCATTGTCGGACTTCAGAAACCAACCTCCGGAACAATACTTTTCAACGGAGTGGACATCGCCAAAAACCCTGATTATATTAAACAGAATCTTGGATTTCTCCCACAGGATTTCGGAGTATACCCAAAAGTTTCCGCGTATGATCTATTGGAACATATTGCCGTATTGAAAGGGATTACCGACAAAAACGAACGTAAAAAACAAATTCTGGGCTTGCTGGAAAAAGTCAACCTTTCTGATTTTGCTAAAAAAGAAGTCCATACCTTTTCTGGGGGAATGAAACAGCGTTTCGGTGTTGCCCAGGCCTTATTGGGAGATCCGAAGATCATCATTGTAGATGAGCCTACTGCAGGGCTGGATCCTGAGGAACGCAACCGCTTCAATACACTTCTCAATGATATCAGTCAGGAGGTTATTGTTATTCTGTCTACTCATCTCGTTGAAGATGTCAGAAACCTTTGCTCAGAAATGGCAGTGATGAACCATGGGCAAATTCTCAGAAAAGGAAATCCGGGAACACTCATTGCAGAGCTGGACAACAGAATCTGGTCAAAACCCATTGACAAAAATGAACTGGAAAGCTACCATTCAAACTATGAAATCATCAGCAGACAGCTTTTGGAAAGAGAACTTCACATCACTGTATTTTCTGAAGAACCTCCGAAAGACTTCAGTCCGGTAACCCCTTCGCTGGAGCACGTTTACTTCCATACACTCACCCAAAAACCTTAATCATGAATACGATATTTTTATTTGAAGCCGGACGCTCTTCCCAGCACTGGCTCACCTATCTTGTGGCCTTACTTTTAATAGGAATGGGCATCTTTTGTGGAAACCAGTTCAATCTTTCAGTGGGAGAAGGGATTTATTTAAACTCTCCCTACACCATTGGTTTTATGACCGGAATGCTGAGCCTTGCCGTGATTTTTTTCGCTACGGTTTATGCTTTGCAGCTGCTTTTTAAAGATCAGGATTCAAAATTTGACAGTATTCTGTTTTCATTTCCTTTTTCAAAATTTACTTATCTGAAAGGAAAATTCTCCATCTATTTTTTACAGACGTTTTTAAGTTTTTGTTTCCTAATGACAGGATTTATCATAGGTCAGATGATGCGGACCGGAAGTGAAATGCAGGAAAGTTTTAACATTGTCCATTATCTATATCCTATATTCATATTCGGTTTTATCAACAGTTTGTTTGTCTGCAGTTTTCTTTTTCTCATTGCATTTATTGTCAGGAAAAAACTGCTGGTTGTAGTAGGTGGACTGCTTCTGTATGTTTTTTACATGATTATCCTGCTGTTTTCCAATTCACCCTTTATGGCGGGAAGTCTTCCCCAGTCACTGGAAACACAACAGTTTTCGGCTTTAATAGATCCTTTTGGATTATCCGCTTATTTTATGGAAGCCCGTGATTTGACTGCTCAACAGAAAAATACCCAAATGATTCCTTTCTCTGGTTATCTTTTGTTTAACAGAATTTTATTCTTTTTTATATCTGCTGGAATTCTTCTGCTTTCGCACAGATTATTTTCTTTCTCCAATACCTCCGGACAGAAAGTAAAAACATCAGGAAAAACTCTTATATTTTCGGAAACAAATGGAGCAGAATACTCCACTGTTACACCCAGATTCAATGCATGGAGTTCTTTTCGATCTGTACTTTCATTTGCCCAAACGGATCTTACCTATTTGTTTAAAAGTATTGCCGTTCCTGCTGTATCTATTCTTTTATTATTCTCTGTGGGAATGGAAATGTATGCCGAAATTGAAAAAGGAATCCGTCTTCCGCAGAAGTATGCGAGTTCAGGACTTATGGCGACCACCATTTCAGAGAATTTTCATTTGCTTGGACTTCTTATTTCCGCTTATTTTTTAAACGATGTTTACTGGAGAAGTTCTTCATCAGGATTTTCTCTGATTGAAAACAGCACTTATTTTTCCAAAAACCGATTAACCGGACATTTTCTTTCCATCAGCTTTCTGCTGTTCTTCTTTACCGGAATTTTAATTATTCAGGGAATTATTTTTCAAATGGCTTATCAATATTTTCATATAGACTGGAAGGCTTATCTTGGTGTTTTTCTTTTCAATACTTTCCCATTGATGCTGTTTTCCGGATTGATTCTTTTGATGAATGACAGAATTCCCAATAAATTTATAGCCCTTGGAGTTTCCATCCTTGCCATTTTTATAGTATCAGGTCCGGTTTCAGGGAAATTAATCTCCTACCCTCTTTTCAGGATATTCTCAGGTTTTAAAGGGACTTACAGTGAGTTTAACGGCTATGGAATCTATGAAGAAGCTTTTGCTCAAAGACTATTATTCGGAACGGGAATTATCAGTATTTTATGGATGCTCAGCAGTATTATAAAAATTAAAAAAGTTCCTGTATTTGCATCTGGCTTCAGTATCATTCTGCTCATCTCAGGAATCTTTGCCGGAGTATTGTTTATGAAAGGTTATATTCCCAAAAATGAAGATCAGGCTATTCTAAGCTCGGCAGCATATGAAAAAAACTATAGAAAATATGAAAAACTTCCACAGCCGGATATCACCGATATTGCGACAGAAATTAAACTGTATCCTTCAAGCAATGCTTATCAGATTATAGGAAAATATACCCTTAAAAATCAAACCAATCAACCTATCAATAAGGTTCTGATTAATTTTAATGAGGATTTAAAACTGGAATCTGCTGTGATAAAGTGTGGTACTGAAATCTCAAAAATTAATAACCATATTACAGAAGTTTCATTACAAAAGCCTCTTCAACCGGGCAAGACTGCTTCTCTTGATTTTACATTATCTTATCAATGGTTTGCGGTCAACGGACACCAGTCTTTCAATGCCATTATTGAAAACGGGTCTTTTATGAGAATCAGCCGATATTATCCAACAATTGGATATCAGAAGGATAATGAAATTCAGGATGAAAAACAAAGAAGCAAATTCAAGCTTGGAAAACTTACTGAGCTGAAGAAACCTGAAGCTCCTGAAGTTTCAAAAAAGGATTTTATCAATCTTACCATGATGATTTCCACCGAAAAGAAACAGACAGCCATTGGAACAGGAGACCTTGTCAGAAAATGGTCAGAATCTGGTCGTAATTATTTCGAGTATAAAGCCGATCAGATTCCTTTCCGGTTTGCCGTTTCATCTGCTGAATATAAGATCAAAAGCGTGAACTATAAAGGAATTTCCATCAATCTCTTTTATCATCAGAAACACTTTGAGAATGTGGATCACCTCCTTGAAAATGCAAAGCTTACTTTAGATTACTGTCAGCAGAATTTTGGACAATATCCTTTTAAAAGCATCAATTTTGCGGAGATTTCTTCTTTTACCAAAGGTTTTGCCGCGACAGCCTATCCTTCTGCTGTTTTTATGCCAGAAGATATGATTTTTCACGCCAACATTCAAGCCGATAAAAAACAGGATGTCATCAATGAACTGGCAGGCCATGAACTATCTCATCTGTGGTGGGGCAACAGCCAGATCGACCCCGATGACAGAGAAGGTTCTGTAATGCTAACCGAAACCCTCGCCATGTATACCGAAATGATGCTCTACAAAAAAATGCATGGTCGAGAAAAAATGATGGAAAGAATCAACGTACATCAGCAGATCTATGACAATGAAAAAGGACTGTCTGAAAATGTTCCGATTTATAAAGCAACCGGAGATGTTCCCCATATTTCGTATTCCAAAGGAGCTGCCGCAATGGTAGAATTGAGTAACTTAATCGGTGAAGAGAAAGTGAACCTGGCTTTGAAAAATTTCCTCAATAACAATCAATATCCCAAAAAACCTGGTTCATTGGATCTGATCAATGAGTTTTACAACGTTGCTCCGGATCTTTCCACCAGAAAGCAAATCGACAGATTATTCAAAACCACAGAAAATATAACTTTTACTTCAGGGTCTAAAACTGCTTCTGTAAAAGCACAGAAGCAAAGAATCCGGTAACAGTTTTTAATTTTTTTGAAAATATTTTTTCAGGAATTGTAACAAAATAAAATGATGATTTACTAATTAATTGACATATCAATAATTGATACATCATTTTAAATCTGAAAATATGGAAAAATTAAATTCAATCATATTCTACAACATAGACAAAGCGATCAGATCTTACAGAAACTATGCTCAGCGCCAGCTGAAAGCGTATGGTTACACGATCACTATTGATCAATGGCTTATCATCAAAGCGGTTCTGGAAAACCCGGGAATTACCCAGAATGAAATTGGTGATCTGGTTTTTAAGGACAATGCTTCTGTCACGAGAATGATTGATTTAATGGTAAAATCCGAATACATCATCAGAAAAGTTCATCCTGAAGACCGAAGAAAAACCCTGCTGGAAGTGACAGATTCCGGGGTAAAAGTGATTAAAGAGGTTCAGAATATCGTAGAAAAGAACCGAAAAACAGCTTTAAAGGGCATCAGCAATGAAGAACTGGAAGTGATGTATTCAGCTTTACTGAAAATTTCAGAAAACTGTCTCAACCCTAAAAAGTAAAACGCTATGACCAGAATATTCTCACTTATTATTGTCTGTATGCTGATGCTGTTCAACAGCAGGATCTCTGCCCAGCAGGCAATGCAGAGTTTGACTTTGTCAGGAAACATAAAATCCGACAAAGCAGAGCAGATGGAGATCAATCTTTTTGATGCTGATCAGAAATTGATCAAAACAGAAATTGCTGATAACAACGGTAAGTTCAATTTTAATGATTTAAAAGAAGGAACTTATCAGGTAAAAATCAATAAAAACGGTACTGAGGTTTATCACTCGGAAAATATTTCATTAACCGAAAATAAGACCCTCAATCCTATTGACCTGAATGTAAAATCGATCGAAGAAGTAACAATCACCAAAACCAAGCCTCTCATTGAAAGACAGGATGGGAAAATGATCATGAACGTTGAAAACAGTATTGCCAGCACCGGAAATTCCGCTTTTGAAGTCCTGGAAAAGGCTCCGGGAGTGAATATTGACAATAACGACAATATCAGTCTTCGCGGAAAAGGAAACCTTCTGATCCAAATCGATGGTAAAAATACTCCCATGACGGGAACTGATCTTGCCAATTACCTGAAGGGAATCCCCTCTTCCACCATTGAAAAGATAGAGTTCATTACCAATCCTTCTTCAAAATATGATGCAGCAGGATCCGCCATCATTAATATTAAACTTAAAAAGGAACAGAGAAAAGGAACTAACGGAACTATTTCCAGCTCTCTGGGATCGGGTAAGTATGTGAAAAACAACAACAGTTTCAGCATCAACCACAGGAATAAAAACATCAATATTTTCGGAAATTACAGCTTTGCCTACAGGGAAGCTTACAACGGATTGGTTCTCGACAGAAATTTCTATGAAGCCAATACCTTTAAGAAAGCCTATGTACAGGATAATTATCTGAAATTCAAATTCAACAGCCATGTAGCCAAAGCAGGAATGGATTATTATCTGAACGACAAGAATGTGCTTGGATTCTCTGTGGGACTTGTTTCCAACAAATTCAACATCAACGGGGACAATTCCAACGTCACACTGGGCAGCAGCTACCTTCCTGAAAGCACTTTTACAACAGTCAACAGATCGAATGACCGCTGGACCAATGTTTCATTCAACCTTAATCATAAATATACGATTGATTCGCTGGGTTCTGATATTTCTACCGATTTTGACTACATCAATTATGTCAACTCATCTTTGCAGAGCTTTGATACCAGAACGTATGATATTTCCAACGGTACAGACAACCTTGACATTATTAAAGGTGATATGGACGGAAAACTGAATATCTACTCTTTAAAATCTGATCTTACAAAAAACTTCAGCAACGACTGGAAACTGGAAAGCGGATTGAAAACCAGTTTTGTAAAGACCGATAATGACCTGAAATTCTTCAACGCCAGTTCAGGGGTTCCTGTTCCGGATCTTGGAAAAACCAATCATTTTATTTATGAGGAAAACATCAATGCAGTGTACGGAAATGTGTCCAAAAAATGGGAAAAATTCAAAGCTACAGCAGGTTTAAGAGTTGAAAATACCCATGTAAAAGGAACTCAGATTACCACCCATCAAATCAATAAAAGAAATTATACCCAGCTGTTTCCAAGCGCTGTTCTGAGTTATGATCTGACGGATAAAAGCAACCTTGAAATCAATCTCAGCAGAAGAATTACAAGACCTAGCTACAACCAGCTGAATCCTTTTAAATTCTATCTTGATCCTACTACAATGAAAGCCGGAAATCCTGATCTGAACCCTCAAATCACGATGAATTATGAATTAACTTACAGCCTGAGTAATAAATACTTTGCCACTTTAAGCTACAGCAGGAATTCTGACAACATTACAGACATCTTAAAACCCGTAACAGAAAACGGGCAGATCGTAACCGTACAGACCATTGAAAACCTGAATTCTGCTTCTTATTTCGGATTAAACCTGATCGCTCCGGTAAAGGTGACCCAATGGTGGGATATGAACAACAGTGCTAATTTCTATTATGGTTCATACACCGGAAATGTCTCCGGAACCCAGATCAATAATAAAGGGAATTTTACATTCAGCATCAACAGTATTAATTCCTTTAAGCTGGGAAATGGTTTCACTGCTGAACTTACAGGAAATTACAAAGCCAGAGAAATATATGCTTATCTGAATGTGAGCCCGAACTGGTACCTCAACGTTGGAGCGCAGAAGAAGTTTAAAAACAACAGTGTTCTGAAACTTTCCTTCACTGATGTCTTCTTTACCAGCAATATCAAAGGGCAGACGGTGTATAATGATTATTTAGAGAACTTCGCGGTGAAAAGAGATACCCGTGTGGCAACCCTCTCCTATACTTACAATTTTGGTTCTTCCAAAAACGGACAGCCAGAAAAACAGGCGGTGCTGAGGACCTGAAGCAGAGAGTGGGAAGCTAATTGTAAGAAGTTGGAAAACGCAAAGACGCCAAGAAGGAGAAATAAAATACGGTCTTTAAGACGCAAAAATTTTATCTTCGATAAAATTGAGCATCCAATTACTATACCTGTATTTTAGTCCCTCACACGATTAGGCAGGCAAAGCAAATGCAAAAAATAAAACAATATGCTTGCTGAAGATTTTCGATTTTCTTGCCTCTAATCAATATAAAATTAAAATTCCTTTGCGCCTTTGCAATTTCCAACTTATAACTTATGGTATGCAAAGCAAAAATCCCTCAAAAACTGAGGGATTTTTTATGTTTAAGAATGAATCTTATTAAGCTTCGTTAGAAGGATTCTGATTTTCCACTGGTTTTTCGCTTTGCGGCCTTTCTCCTTGTGGTTTCTGTCCTTCTGGTCTTCTTTGTCCTTCTGGTCTTTTCTGCCCTTCAGGTCTACCTTGTCCTTCAGGTCTTGGAGGTCTTGGTAAAAGAACTTTACGGGAAAGTTTCATTTTCTTACGGTCATCGTAACCCATGAACTTCACTTCTACCTCATCACCTTCTGCATAAGGAACTTTGTCCAGACGAGCCCATTCAATTTCAGAAATGTGAAGAAGTCCTTCTGTTCCTTTAGCAATTGCTACGAATGCACCAAAGTCCATTACTTTCACTACTTTACCTTTGTAAACTTCGCCTACAACCGGTACGAAAGTAATTTCATTGATCTTAGCAATAGCAGCATTGATTTTTTCTCTGTCTGTTCCTGCAATTTCGATACGTCCGATTTCTCCCATCTCTTCGATAGCAATAACCGTATCTGTATCTTTCTGTAACTGTTGAATAATTTTTCCACCAGGCCCGATTACAGCTCCAATGAAATCTTTTGGAATCTCCATTACCACCATTTTCGGAGCGTGAGGCTTCACGTCTGCTCTTGGCTGGGAAATCGTTTCCGTAATTTTATTAAGGATGTGTAATCTTCCGTCTTTAGCCTGCATCAAAGCTTTCTCCATGATATCCATAGAAAGTCCCTGGATTTTGATATCCATCTGACAAGCTGTGATACCATCTGCAGTACCTGTTACTTTAAAGTCCATATCTCCAAGGTGATCTTCATCTCCCAAGATATCAGAAAGTACGGTAAATTTACCTGATTTTGTATCGGTGATCAGACCCATTGCAATTCCTGAAACAGGTTTTGTGATCTGAACCCCTGCATCCATCAATGCTAATGTACCAGCACAAACTGTTGCCATTGAAGAAGAACCGTTAGATTCAAGGATATCGGAAACAATTCTGATCGTATATGGATTTTCTGCCGGAATTACCGCTGTTAAAGCTCTTTGAGCTAAGTTTCCGTGTCCTACTTCTCTTCTTGAAGTACCTCTTAAAGGTCTTGCTTCTCCTGTTGAGAATGGAGGGAAGTTATAGTGTAAGAAGAATCTTTCGTCGTGCTGCGTGATTACGCTGTCGATCATGTTGGCATCTTTTACAGAACCCAGAGTTACCGCAGTCAGAGACTGAGTTTCTCCTCTTGTAAAGATTGCAGAACCGTGAGCTCCCGGAAGGTAATCAATTTCTGACCAGATTGGACGGATCGTCTGAGGATCACGACCATCAAGACGGATATTGTCTTCAAGAATCATCTGACGCATTGCTTCTTTCTCTACGTCATGGTAATATACTTTAACGAAAGGAGTTACTCTTGCCAGTTCTTCTTCATCTTCAGCATATTGTGCTAAAAACTCTTCAAGAACCGCTTTGAATTTTTCTCCTCTTTCTTCCTTATTGGATGGAGTTTTTGCTACTTCATATACTTTGTTGTAGCACTCTTTCCATACTTTTTCACGAATTTCTTCGTCGTGATCTTCGTGGCTGTATTCTCTTTTAGGGAAAGATTTTCCTACTTTTTCAGCTAATCTCTCCTGAGCTTCAATCTGTTTTCTGATCTCAGCGTGAGCGAAGTTGATGGCTTCAAGCATTTCCTGCTCAGAGATCTCCTTCATTTCTCCTTCTACCATTACGATGGAGTCTTTAGTAGCTCCCACCATAATGTCGATATCTGATTTTAATAAATTTTCATAGCTTGGATTCACAGACAATTGTCCGTCAATTCTTACGACTCTTGCTTCAGACATTGGCCCGTTGAAAGGGATATCTGTAATCGCAATAGCTGCAGAAGCTGCCAGACCTGCCAATGCTTCAGGCATTACTTCTTTATCGTAAGAAATCAATGAAATCATTACCTGTACTTCCGCGTGGAAATCTTCAGGGAAAAGAGGACGTAATACTCTGTCCACCAATCTCATTGTAAGCACTTCATCATCAGATGGTTTTGCTTCTCTACGGAAGAAATTCCCAGGAATTCTTCCGCCTGCATAAAACTTTTCTCTGTAATCTACCGTTAATGGTAAAAAGTCTACACCAGGATTGGCTTCTTTATTGGCTACAACAGTTGCTAAAAGCATTGTTCCACCACATTTCACCACTACAGATCCGTCAGCCTGCTTAGCCAGCTTCCCCGTTTCAATAGTGATTTCCCTGCCGTCTGCAAGGGTAATCGTTTCTGTAAACGCTTGAGGTATACTCATAAATTTGCTTCTTTATACTCCGTATTGAGTATGATTAATATTTAAACTCTTTAAATTTTCGTTTGCAAAGGTACTATATAATAATGATATATTAAATTTTTCGATTGCTTTAATAGGCGTTTAAAATACAAAAAATTGGCTATCAATTGATGAAAGTATGAAAATTTACATCACTAATCTGAACTTATACATCATTTATGAAAATAAAAAAGTGTTTTTTTGAGGATAATGTATTGAAAAATCCGGTCGTTTTTGTATTATTGTCTCAAAAAATGAAAATAATACATTCATCTGAAAAAATTATCTGTTTCATTCTAAAAATTAGTAAAAATATTGCAAACCAATAGGCTGATCCCTATATTTGCCCTACTTCACCAATTACAATGCTGTAGGCTAAAAAAGTTAAGGAACTATCCTTATCCAGATAAATAAATGTTTATGATTAATAAAGAAGTACAATCTCAAAGCAGGAATTATACGGTTCCGTTGATTACCATTACCCTGCTGTTTTTTATGTGGGGATTCATCACCTGTATGAATGATATCCTGATTCCCTATCTGAAGCAACTATTCAATCTTACCTTTTTCGAATCCATGCTGGTACAGTTCTGTTTTTTCGGGGCTTACTTTATCGGATCGCTGATTTATTTCATGATCTCCATCACGAAGGGAGATCCCATCAATAAATTAGGGTATAAAAAGGGAATCCTGTTCGGAATTTTTCTGGCCGCATTTGGCTGCGTTCTGTTTTATCCGGCAGCTACGTTCTCATATTATCCGCTGTTTCTTGGGGCTTTGTTTATTTTAGGATTGGGCTTTACGGTACTTCAGATTACTGCCAATGCCTATGTTTCGCTATTAGGAAGTGAAGAATCTGCTTCCAGCCGGCTGAATATGACTCAGGCATTCAATGCATTCGGAACCACCATTGCACCGGTACTTGGAGGTCACCTGATTTTTGAATTTTTCTCATCTCCGGACGGATCATTCAGTGCGGTAGCGACAAGAATTCCTTACCTTATTTTTGCAGGTATCCTTTTACTGGTTGCTTTATTGATTTCCAGAGTGAAGCTTCCTTCCTTCCAGATGGGTGAAGAAGAAATCGTAAAAGGCTGGGGAGCACTTGAATTCAGTCACCTGAAATTCGGAGTATTTGCTATGTTCTGCTATGTAGGCGGAGAAGTTGCCGTAGGAAGTTTTATCATCAGTTTCCTGGAGCAGCCACAGATTATGGGCTTTAATGAGATCATCAGTAAAAATTACCTTTCCTTATATTGGGGAGGAGCGATGATCGGTCGCTTTCTGGGAGCCATCTCTTTAAATCAATCCATAAGCAAAAGCAAAAAGGCTCTATATATGCTGGGAGCAGCAGCAGCTGTGTTCCTTGTGATTTTCAGCATTGTCAATCTTACGTTCAGTCAGATCAGCTTTTTCATTGTGTTTATCATCCTTAATTTCATTGCCTTTTTCGTGGGTAAAGCAGCTCCGGCAAGAACATTATCCATTTTTGCAGCGATCAATGTTGCCTTGTTAATTTCTGCGATGGTAAATCATGGTGAGCTGGCGATGTACAGTATTTTAGGAATCGGAATTTTCAATTCTATTATGTTCTCTAATATTTACACACTGGCTATTTCAGGATTAGGTAAATACACCAGCCAGGGATCTTCATTAGTAGTAATGGCTATTCTTGGAGGCGCTATTGTTCCTATTTTCCAGGGATATCTTGCCGATCAGTTTGGAGTACAGCATTCGTTTATTATTCCTGTATTCTGCTATCTTGTTATTCTGATATTCGGAGCGTACTGTACCAAATATTTAGGTCATGTAGAAACTACAGAAGCCAAATCAGGGCATTAAAATCAAATTCAAATCAAAATGTATAAGGCGGAATATCTCAAAGGTATTCCGCTTTCTTTTTCCCATCCTAAATGTAACTTTCATATGAAAAAATTGACTTATTTTAAAGGTCAGTACAATAAATTATGAAAATACAGTTAAAGCTTGAATACGCTGCATTTCTCCTGTTAGGAATCTATGCCTTTGCACAGACAGGATATTCCTGGTGGTGGTTTGCCGGACTTTTCCTTGCACCGGATATTTCTATGCTGGGATATACCATGAATAATAAAGCAGGCGCTTTCTTCTACAATCTCTTCCATCATTTCGGAGTAGCTGTCATTGTTTATTTTGTGGGAACAGCCTTGTCTCTGCCCTATTTACAAATGATAGGCGCTATTTTGTTTTCTCACTCTGCGTTTGACAGGATTCTGGGTTATGGATTGAAATATCCCGATAGTTTTCAGAATACGCATTTGGGGAAGATTGGGAAGAAGGCTGAATAGTGATGTTGAAAACCACCCCGTCAAAAATTCTTTGAATTTTCGCCACTCCGAGGGGAAGAATTATCACACCTTCAGTTGGGATGGCTGTTACAGTTGTCACCATCTTCAGTATTTTTTCAAGATAATACAGGCTGGATTCCTACGGAATGACACAATTGGCGAATTGGCCTATCCATACAGTTTGTCATTTCGTAGGAATCTTAACTGTTATAAGGGTTTTCAAAGCTTGTGAACTTTTAAACAGTTAGTGGTAACTTAAAACAAGCAAATAAAAAACTTTTGTGGCTTTTGTGGTTAAAAATCGCCTGCTGTGTAAAAACAAAAAAGCAACCTCTTTCGAAGTTGCTTTTTTATTTTGAAAATCTTTATAGATTATTTTCTTAAACCTAGTTCAGCAATAATTGCTCTATATCTTGCGATATCTTTGTTTTTAAGGTAATCTAATAAACTTTTTCTCTTACCTACCAATTTCACTAGAGATCTCTCTGTGTTGAAATCGTGACGGTTAGCCTTTAGGTGTTGAGATAAGTGATTGATTCTGAAAGTGAAAAGAGCAATTTGTCCTTCAGCACTTCCTGTGTCTTGTGCAGATTTCCCGTGTTTTGCGAAAATTTCCTGCTTTTTGTCTGTTGTTAAGTACATTCCAATATTGTTTAATGATTATTATGTAACGGGTGCAAAATTACGACTATTTTTTGATTCTGCAAACATTATTGATTTCATATATCAAATTTGATAGAAAAAAATGTTAAAAATTTCTTAATAATTTGTATGCAATCCAACGAAAAGGCAGTAATTTTGCATTCGAATTACAAATGAAAAAAATTATATTCTTTACAGCGGTTACTACTTTTTTATTCATCGGGTTTACAACGGTAAAAGCCCAGAAAAATGCCGATGATAAAATAAAAAAAGTTCTTTACTTCAATCCCGAGGTAGAGCCTGATATTGACGAAATAAAAGCCCCTACCAACAATGCTTTCTTTGATGCCGTAACCGACAATTTCAGCGGCAGAAAAAATAAAATGCTCCGTGCAGAAGTTCAGGTTCCCTATGACAGCATTGATAAACAGACTATCGTAGATTACTGTCTCAACAATGATGCAGATTTTGCCATTGTTTCTAAAGTGAGGTATTTCAAAGTTGGATTTGGAAAGTATGTTTTCTCCAATCAGGTGGTGGTAAGTATGAAGCTTTTTGGTGCTGACGGCAATCTTGTCACCGAAAGCGATCACGATACCTACCGGAAAAACATGCGCCTTCTGGGATCCACAACCAATTCTGTAAAAATAGGTACTGAAGGTGCCATAAAAGGAATCATCAAAAAACTGAGAAAGCTTAAGCCAACGGAAGCGGAACTTTAAGGTTCAAGGTTTAAAGTTCCTGGTTTAAGGTTGGAATATACAGCCTTATATCATCAATGGTCAATTTTGCTTCGCAAGTCAATGGTGAATTTTGTCAGGAAGATTCCTGGGCTTACCGGACAAGTCTATCATTTATCATTTATCATTTATCATTCATCCTTATATTTTCATAAAGTATTTCCCTGCCCTGCATTATAAATATTTTCACATAAATAAAGCACTTGTCATCTCTTACGAACAGGTGCTTTTTTATTTAAAATACACTATAAACAACTGATTAACAATTAAATATTTTCACCAAATAAGGATTTATTAAATATTTTTTACTATTTTAGATCAACATTAAAACCAAAATCCTATGAAAAATCTAAAGAAACTCAGCAGAGAAAAAGCAAAACAAATTAATGGAGGATCTATGGAAAGATGCAGCGAAACCAATCCTTGTACTGTCGGATGGTGCTGTTTCGGAATCTGTTCCCCCTTCATCTGTATTGAATAAAGAATAAAACTAAATCATTTAAAAATCAAATCTCATGAAAAATCTAAAAAAACTCAGCAGACAAGTGCAAAAGGAAATTAAAGGCAGCGGACCTTTCAAAAGATGTACAGAACATTATGAATGTCCGGGCGGGTCATGTTGTCACAACACCTGTGTTATCGATCCATGTCCTCTGGAGTAAATATGATCATTACAGACACCTGCATTCGTAGGTGTTTTTATTTAACACATCAATAAAACATTGATTCATAATAAAATATTTTCACCTGCAAATGAATAATATAGAAATATTTATTATTTTAGTCTTGCATTAAATCTAAACTATAACGCTATGAAAAATCTAAAAAAACTCAGCAGAGAAGCTGCCAAGCAAATTAATGGCGGTCTCGGACCGTTCAGATGCAGCATCACAAGACCTTGTTCTGTCGGATATTGCTGTAATGGAGAATGCCTTGATCACGACTGTATGATTGAGCCTTAATTTAAATGATCATACATGATGAAGAATTTAAATCTTAAGAAGCTCAACAGGCTGGAACAAAAAAACATTAAAGGAAGTGGAATAAAAAAGTGTGGTGACAACTCAGATTGCGGACCATACCAATGCTGTACAAATGCTGTCTGCATCTACATTCCCACCTCAGAATGCGAACCAATGTAAAGAATATTGGAATTTAAAATTTAATTTTTGCACATCCGTTTCGGCGGGTGTTTTTTTTGCTCTTATACTGAAGCCATAAACTTTAATTAATCCTTAATTTTGTCAGTTTATTGCTCAGTCTTAAAAATTTGAATTATTTTTGCATATCCAAAAAATTTCACGTTTTGAATTCTAGAGACGAACTTATCTTCAACCCTGCCGATATTGCCGAAACTCTCAGCGAACTTCCTGCTGATGAGAGGCTGCTCGCGTTTCTGAAGGTTCCGAAAGAATACAAAGCAGAAGTATTTTCACACCTTGATCCTGATTTCCAGGAGGAAACCATCAGAAGTATCGGAAGCGATGAAGTGTCTGAAATTCTGAATGCCATGACTCCGGATGACAGAACGGCCCTTTTCGAGGACTTCCCGGATGAGCTGATCAAGTATTCCATCAACCATCTTAATCCGCAGGAAAGAAGAATTGCTTTAAAGCTTCTTGGATACAACTCAGATTCTATTGCCCGTCTGATGACGCCTTATTATATTCAGATCCGTAAGGAATGGACGGTAAAAAGATGTCTTCAGCAGATCAAAAAGGTAGGAAAAAGAGTGGAAACCATGAACTATCTGTACGTGGTAGACGAAAGAAACCGCCTGATTGATGACCTTGCCATCGGAACTTTACTGCTGGAAGAAGAAGACACTCTGGTATCTGATATCACCGATAACCATTTTGTAGCCATTACAACGACAACTTCCAAAGAGGATGCTGTAACCTACTTCGAAAAGTATGACCGTGGTGCTCTTCCTATTATTACAGAAGCAGGTGTTCTGGTAGGAATTGTGACTATTGATGACATTCTCGATCAGATTGAACAACAAAATACGGAAGATATCCAGAAATTCGGGGGATTGGAAGCATTGGATCTTCCCTACACCCAGACTTCGTGGACTGAGATGATCAAGAAAAGAGCCACCTGGCTGATCATTCTGTTTGTTTCGGAAATGCTGACTACCTCTGCAATGGGATATTTTGACAAGGAAATAGAAAAAGCCGTTGTTCTTGCGCTATTTGTTCCATTGATTATTTCCAGTGGAGGAAACTCAGGATCCCAGGCAGCTACCCTGATTATCCGTGCTATGGCTCTTCAGGAAATCAATCTGAAGGATTGGTGGTATGTCATGAAAAAGGAAATTATCTCCGGATTATGTCTTGGAGCCATCTTGGGAATTATTGGGTTTATACGAATCATGCTCTGGCAGCAAATTGGTCTTTTTGATTACGGCCAATATTGGGTATATGTAGGATTGAGTGTTTCAGTCTCCCTTATTGCTATTGTGTTGTGGGGAACATTATCAGGTTCTATGATCCCGTTTGTCTTAAAAAAATTAAATCTTGACCCTGCCACCTCTTCTGCTCCGTTTGTAGCAACGCTGGTAGATGTTACAGGACTTATTATCTATTTTACCGTAGCCGGACTTTTCTTAACCGGAAAACTTTTGTAATTTTAGGCATCATCTAACATGCCAATATGAAAATCGTTTCACTTGTACCTTCTATTACTGAGGCTTTATTTGACCTGGGACTGACCGAAAATGAAGTGGTAGGAAGAACAAAATTCTGTATCCATCCTCAGGATAAAATAAAAAATGTACCCATAATCGGCGGAACTAAGAATATTAATATTGAAAAAATTAAAGCATTACAGCCGGATCTTATTCTTGCCAATAAGGAAGAGAATGTAAAAGATCAGGTGGAAGCTCTGATGGATGAGCACAAGGTAATGGTCACCAATATTGATACCATTGAGGATAATTATTACCTGCTTAAAAACCTCGGAAAGCTTTTCGGAAAGGAAGACAGAGCGCAGCTTTTCAATCTTAAAATTTATGATGTTCTGAATCAGGCAAAACTGGATGTTCCCGTAAAAACGGCTTATCTTATCTGGAAGAGCCCTTATATGACCATAGGCTCAGATACTTTTATTCACAGGATTTTATCTGAAATTGGTTTTGAAAATATTTTTAAAGATAAAACCCGTTATCCACAGATCACTACTGAAGATCTGGCAGAAGCTGATGTTATTATGCTTTCCTCTGAACCTTTTCCGTTTAAAGAAAAACATATTGAAGAACTGCAGGTTTTCTATCCGGATAAAAAGATTATGATTGTAGATGGTGAAGCCTTTTCCTGGTATGGAACCCATATTGCCAAATGTGAAAATTATTTCAAAGAATTGCTGGCCGAAATTCACCTCATGCAGCAGAGCTAATTTTTCACCATCGACTTTAACCCCAAAACTTTAAACTTAAACATTGAACTTTATATGTCCGGTACAGTTATATTATCTGAAGGAGCAGAATTTGATCACGTAATACAGGAAGTTTCAAAATGTATTCACCTGTATGTAATGGCGTTTGAAAAAGAAGAAAGGACGATTACACGACTGGAAAAACGTGAAAACATGTATGGAGGAAACGGAACTGTGTATATGATACAGATGTTCGATCAGAAAGAATTGGCCAACAATCGTCTGGCTGCCTATATGGTTTTATTGAATAAAGGGGATGAATCCGGATTTCATACGCACAATCTGAGAAATGAACAAGAGCTGTACGTTGTGGTGCACGGAACCGGAGAATATCGTGAAAGAACCGGAACAGAAGGTCCGATACGCAGGAAAGTGCTGCAGAAAGGCGATATTACAGCGATCAGTTCTGTAGGATATCATTCTATTGAAAATACGGCAGATGAACCTTTAATTATGTTTGTTATTACTACTAATAATCCATAAAAAACTCCGGCTGAAATGGCCGGAGTTTATATTTTATATAGTGAGTTTCGATTATAAAATCTTAGAAACTTCATTACAAAGCCATTCTAATAATTCGCGGTCTTCCTGCGTGAAAGGATCGATGGTATGAGAATCAATATCAATCTGGCCGATATTTTTTCCATCCTTAAAAATAGGAACTACAATTTCTGCTTTGGTATCAATGGAGCAGCTTAAATAATTGCTTTCCTCATGCACATCAGGAACAACAAATGTTTCATTGGAAACGGCAACCTGACCGCAGATTCCTTTACCGTAAGGAATAATAGTATGGTCGGTAGGTGCTCCTACATAAGGACCTAAAATCAATTCATCCTTATCTCCGTTTTTGAAATAGAACCCTGTCCAGTTGAAATAAGGAATTTCCTGATCCAACAGGTGGCATACTTTTTCAAGTTTTTCTTCTGTATTATGCTTAGGACTTTCAAGAATTGAGGAAAGTCTTTTCTTTAATTCTGACATTGTATTTATATTTTAAGAGAATTGTTTTAGGGAAAGTTCTTCTTTATATCCGAACATTCCACGCTCTTTAATCATTTCTGCTACGCCTTCCGGTACCTGGGTTTCCCAGCCTTTCACACAACATGCAATTTTTCTCAGGATTTCTCTGGAATAAATTTCCAAAAACTCAGGATTATAATTGGTAATATCTACAATACGGTTGTTGTGTTTGAAGTATTTGTATAGTTCTTTCAGGTTTTCTTCCACTTTCAGGTTGGAAGAATCCAGTAACTGATGGGTTTCCGGATCTTTGTAAGGATACAGATATACTCTCATCCCATTTCTGAAAAACTTACCGAATGCTTCAAGAATTCCTCCTGAGAGATTTTTATAATATTTCTCGTCGAATACCATCAGCATATTATTTACTCCCATAGCTACTCCGATGTCTCCACTTGTATACGATGCGAAGTAATCAATCAGTCTGTAATATTCAGAGAAGTTTGAAATAATAACCGTGTACCCAAGTTTTGCAAGAATATCTACCCTATCCAGGAAATCCCTTTCATCAATATCGCCGTCTGCTCTCAGATTGGAAATGGTGATTTCAATAAGAACCTCTGTTTCTTCATGAGTACAGGTAGCGTCTTTGAAGAACATATCCATCCCGTTTTTAAGCATGTCAATGTTCACTTTCGTTACCGGCCTGAAACTTCCTCTTACCGCGAAAATATTTTTCTTGTACAGAACATCTGCCGGAAGCATGTTGCTCCCCTGGGAATTGAAAATCACCGCGTCGGTCATTCCATTCTTTACCAATTGAAGAGACATCAGTCTGTTATCAACGTAGGCAAAAGCAGGTCCGCTGAAGTCGATCATATCAATTTCCAGATTATCTTTAGCAATATCATCGTAAAGAGATTCTACCAAAGTTCTTGGATTGTCAAAATAATGGAAGGCTCCGAAAATAAGATTCACGCCCAGGTTCCCCAAAGTTTCCTGCTGAAGAGTAGCATCATTTTCTTTGAATTTTACGTGGATTACGATTTCGTTGTAATCTTCATTTTCTTTGGTCTGAAAACGAATTCCCACCCAGCCGTGGCCTTTTACAGTTTTGTCAAAATTGATGGTTGTTACCGTGTTGGCATAAGAAAAGAATTTTCTATCCGGATTATTATCTCTTGAAATTCTTTCTTCAATCAAAGCTACCTCATATCGAAGCATTTTGCGAAGCCTGTTCTGGGTAACGTACCTGTTTTTTACTTCTTTTCCGTAGATGGCATCACTAAAATCTTTGTCATAAGCAGACATTGCCTTAGCAATCGTACCGGAAGCTCCCCCTGCTCTAAAAAAGTGGCGAACAGTCTCCTGCCCTGCTCCAATTTCTGCGAAAGTACCATAAATAGTAGGATCTAGATTAATTGTTAATGCTTTTTGTTTAGGAGTTAGTTTCTGATACATTAGGACATGAAATTTTTTGTAAATTTACCAAAATTAAACCAACCTCAAAACAAAATGAAGTTGAAATTTTTAGGAACCGGTACTTCTCAAGGTGTACCCGTTATAGGCTGTACATGTGAAGTGTGTACTTCGGAAAATCCCAAAGACAAACGTTTACGCTCTTCCGTGATGATCACTACGGAGGAAAATAAAAAAATACTGATCGACTGCGGACCGGATTTCAGACAGCAAATGCTTACCAACCATGAACATACCGTAGACATTGCGCTGATTACCCATGAACATAATGACCACGTTATCGGATTGGATGATATGCGGCCCCTGATTTTTAAAAGTGGAAAAGATGTTCCGCTCTACTGCTATTCAAGGGTGGCTCATGAGATAAAAAACAGGTTTCCTTATGCTTTTGCGGATGTAAGATATCCGGGTGCACCTGCTTTTGAACTTCATGAAATTGAAAACAAACCTTTTCAGGTATTGGATACGGAAATCACTCCTGTAGAGGTGATTCATTATAAAATTACCGTTTTCGGATATAAGTTTAAAAAGCTTGCCTATATTACGGATGCCGGGTTTATTTCTGAAACGGAAAAGCAGAAACTCAAGAATCTGGATGTTCTGATCTTAAACTGTATCAGAAAATTTGATCCCCATCCTGCCCATTTTATCCTTCCGGATGTTATTAAATTATTTGAAGAGCTAAAACCTGAAAAATTATTTTTAACCCACATCAGCCATCACTTAGGCCTGCATGACATTGAAGATAAGGAGCTTCCGGCCGGAATACACCTTGCCTACGATGGTTTGGAACTTAATTTTTAAAAAAATTCTTCAAAAAGCTTTTGAACATTGAAAAAAGTTCCTATATTTGCACACCAATTTGAAACAAACATCACGTTTGAATTCAACATCAAGCCCAGGTGGCGGAATTGGTAGACGCGCTGGTCTCAAACACCAGTTCTTAGGAGTACCGGTTCGATCCCGGTCCTGGGTACAAAAAACCTCTGAAATCATTTGATTTTCAGAGGTTTTTATTTACATATTATACTCAATGAAATATTGCACTAAGTACCATAATATACAATAGTTATTGATCCCTGAATTATTCTAAAAATTCTGCTATAAGAGGCTGTAATTGTAACAACATCCCCAACATTACAAAACTGTGTTCCTGCCACGTTATGTCCTACACCTGTTGTTCCATCCGCATGTCCTGAAAGATTAAATGAAAACAAAACGTTATTTTTAAAGAGGCTTGTAGTAGCTGATCCTCCTGTAGGGCTGTTCATGGAGATATCATATCTTATAAATGTTGAAAAATTGTAATATCCTGCTTTATTTATGGTAAAAGAACCATTATTATAGGTCATATTTGCTGCACTATTTTTATTGATCGTAAAAGTTACATTATAAGAAGTTTGTGCTGCCTGATTAGCAGATGTATTAGCAAAACCTATCGTAGCAATAGCAGGGATATTCAAGTTACCCGCATCTACCAGAAAACCGTTCGTATCAGTCCCTAATACCCCGATATTTTTGTATTTTTCAAGACGAACAGATCCGTCATCTTGCACCCCCACTAATTCTTTATTTGTACTGTCATTAACCTCCAAAGCCTTGGTGGCATTCGTAGTTCCTTTACTCAGGATATCAAGCACTGCGCTTGGAGAAGATGTATTAACACCTACAGTACCTGTAGGAGTAACAGTCATTTTTATTGCATTATTAGTCATCAAATTCAGGTTATGAGACGTAGTGGTCCCCATATAACCAGCACCACCTCCGATATATGTTTTCAGATTGATCGTACCATTGGTATGGTTCAAACCATAACTATTGTCAGGAGTACTCACGGTAAGTTTTGTATCAGGAGTGGTTGTTCCTACTCCAACGCGGTCATTGGCAGCATCTACTGAAAGCGTGTTGTTATCTATTGAAAAAGCATTGGTAGCTGTTCCGGTAAATGCTAATGTATTACCTGCCTGCGAAACGGTACGGTTTCCGGTAAGGGTACCATCCGCATTGTAAATATTAGCAGCTATTGAATTGGTAGGATTGTGCAGTTTTACCCAGGCTGTTCCATCATAGTAATAGTAACCAACACTATCAATATTGACAGCGGTTCCGGTTTGTGATCCGGTGGCTACACTGTTGACATAAATTAAGTTTGAAATGGGAACTCCTGTCATACTTTGGGCTCTCTGCCGATCTACCCGTGTCACCAGAACTCCGTCTACAGTGGTAGAAGTACCTGTGGCATTTTTTGCGCTAATATCTAAAGTAGAAGCTGGATTAGCAGTATTAATTCCGACTTGCGAATATGCTTTACCAAAAGCCATTAGCACCATCAATTGTAAAAGTCTTTTTGTCATATATTGCTTTTAAATAATTTTTGGCTAAAATTAAGCACAAGCCAATCTTCAGGTTAAAATAAATAGTACAGCACACATACACCACATATACATCAAGACAATAATAAACTGAAAACCAATACTTAAAAAAAACTATATATATAAAAAAAAACTACACATCTGATTTATATCTTAATATTAACAACTATAAACTATTTCTATTTTATAAAAATGCTATCCTAAAAAACACTTTATTTATATAATTTCAATTTCTCTACTCTCTATTTCCAGTTTTGTTCGATCGCTTTGAAATTGCTTACGGAGTAATTCAGTACTTAAAAGTGACTGATTAGGAGAGAATCTGTATCAAAAAATGACCATAAGAATTACTTGCATGAAAAGTATTCTCTGAAATGAGGTCCAATAAAAGGATTGTTCAAAAAAAGAATCCGTTTTCTATTCCAAATTTCAATTGTGATGCAAACAGTATCAGCCTTTCATATTCAATCTTTCCTCCTGCAAATCCAATAGTCTCAGATGTTTTCTGATAATATTTTCATCCAGTAGCAGTTCCTCACGGTTTTTATGGATAAGCCAGCTTCTTTGGGTGTCGAGAATGTCAATATAAATATGTCTGTATTCCTCATAATTTAAAATAATTTCAGAACTGCTCAACTGGTTTTCATATTTCTGTAACTGATCTTTCAATGCAGGAAAACTGTCTATTTTATCAGCATAGTCGCTCCGGATTTTATCAAGCGCTACTTTTGCCAGACTGTTCTGAATGTCATAATCGATCTCTTTTGCACTTCTTACGAAATCACGGTCGACCGGCGGAAATTTCTTAAGTAAAAAAGGAAGCGTAAGTCCTTGTAAAAGCAGTGTTACCAGAATCACAATAAATGTAATAAACAGGATCATATTTCTTTGTGGAAACGGAGATCCATCATCTAAAGTCATAGGAATGGAAAGTGCTGCTGCCAGGGAAACTACTCCCCTCATGCCGGTCCATCCAATAATCAGGGGAGTTTGCCAGCCTGGCGACTGTGGATCCGCAACGGTAATAAAATTTCTCATAATTAAGGTAGTAACCAGTGCTCCATATCCTGCTAAAATCCTGACAATAATCAAGACTATCGTGACGGCAATTCCATAGCCAATCGCAGTATAAATATCTGTGTCGCCTAAGCCTGAAACAATTTCCGGTAAATCTAACCCGATAAGCATAAAAACAATCCCGTTTAACAGAAAGCAAAGACTTTCCCAAACTGTTACCGTACGTATCCGGGACGCACTGCTGAGAAAATCATGGCTCCGATAGGAAAGAAACAGCCCTCCGGTTACCACTGCCAGGACTCCTGATGCATGCAGTTGTTCTGCAGCCAGATACATAGAAAAAGGAGCAATAAAAGTCAGCAGAATATCTATATTTGAATCGGTAGGTAACATCTTATGTATTTTCAGAAAGACATATGCAATTGCAAGCCCGATTCCCACACCTCCGAAGCACATCCATACAAAACTTCCGGCTGCTTCATGCCACACAAACTGTCCGGTTGCAGCAGCAATCATAGCAAACCTGAAAATAATCAGAGAAGAAGCATCATTCAGCAGACTTTCGCCTTCCAGAATGGAAGAAAGCCTTTTCGGAACCTTTACAAATTTCAGAATTGCTCCGGCACTCACGGCATCAGGTGGAGAAACAATCCCACCCAATAGAAAGCCAAGAGCCAGAGAAAACCCGGGAATAAAATAATTGGCAAAAGCTGCTACAGACAATGCAGTAAAGAAAACCACAACAAAAGCAAAGCTGAAAATAATCCTGCGCCATCTCCAAAGTTCTTTCCATGAGGTTGACCACGCAGCTTCGTATAGCAAAGGAGGTAAAAAAATGATAAATAGTAATTCAGGCTCTATTTTAACGGGCGGCACTCCGGGAATAAAACTGATGACAAGTCCGGCCAATACCAGCAAAACCGGATATGCTACTTTAATCTTATTAGCCAGCATGATAAGCATGGTAATTAAGAAAACCAGGAACAGATAAAATTCAAAGTTTTTAAGCATAGGAAAAATTTAGATACTTAAATATATATTAAATTTTTAAAAACCATACCCATTTTACTTATCGCAGTTTTATCGGAAAACTATTCCTTTTTTCTATTATAATGCAGCTGTACCAATCCTGTTTCAAATGTTTTTGAAGTAATATATTCAAGTACCTGCCCGGGGCGGTCATCTTTAAAAAGCTTTGTTCCGCCGCCTAATAAGACAGGAATCACAGAAATAATAAATTCGTCTATCAGATCATGCTTCAATAATTCATTGATTACTTCAGCACCACCGTCACAATATATATTCTTTCCTTCACTTGATTTTAAACGGTTAACCAATTCTGTTATATCTCCTGTGTAGAAAGTCGTTCTGCCCTCTTTCGGCCTTGTTGTTCCTGTGATTACGTAAACATCCCGTTGTCCATTGTCATAATGAGACGGGCCGATTTCTTTCATCACATAATCATAGGTTTTCCTACCTACAATTACAGTGTCAATCTGGCCATTAAAGTCTGCATACCCGTAATCCTCACCTTCTTTTTCCACTATTTTCAGAAAGCTCAGGTCGTCATTGGGTTGGGCTATGTAGCCATCTAAGCTCATAGCAATAAAAAGTGATAGTTTTCGCATTGATTTTGATTTTAATATAGCAGCAAATTTACTTCTACACAACGATCTGCACTTTGTAAAAATGCGACAAATTAAAGCAATGAAGGTGCAAGTCCCGTATTTCGTTTGATTTCGTTGGTAAGATGTGAATGATCATAATAGCCGCATTCAAACGCAATTTCCAATAAGCTCCGGTTTTGATCTGAATTTTTAATCAAACTCATAGCATACTGAAACCGGATAATATTTGAATATTCCCTGGGTGATAATCCGATGAGTTTTTTAAAATTCCGTTCCAGCTGTCTTACAGTCGTACAACTTATTTTGGCCAGCTCGCTAATACTTACTTTTCCGTTTGTTGAATGTATATGATTAAGAACTTCCTGCAGCCGGATATTCTTGTTTTTTAGTCTATCGGAAAAAAACTGGTTAAAATAATGGAAAGGATTGTCAGATGTTTTCTCAACACTAAAGGAATGGGCCTTATCAAATTCAACAGTGGCATTTGTCAATTCATTTTGTGAGGCATAGCTGTAAAAATTTGAAAAAGTGGAAGGTTTCAGACACACTCCTGCTAAATGGGTTTCGCTGTCAATAAAACTATCCTTGAAAGAATTCATGGCACCGACCACATAAGTCTTTCCTGATTCCATTGAGAACAGGCCGTTATCCGTTAAACATTTATTTCCCAAATTTATCAGTATACCAGCGCAGCCATCCGGGAAAACCCTTTCCCATTGTTTTTCTATCAGATTTTCTTTCAATTCCCAATAGAAATGAATAAAAGGTTCTAATTCCTTACAAGGTTTTATTTTTTTGTACTGCATGTTTATACTGTGTTTATTATTACTATAACATTCAGCTTTTATAATTACTCCTGTATAAACATAGAATTTAGATGTTCGCTGCAAATTATTCTTAACTAATGCTTGTTTTCTATTTCTTCAAAATACCTCATCACTTTTTCTTCAGTGTTGTTTTGCAAATGTACCTTACTGTCAAAAAGTTCTGCCCTTAAGTGATGATATAATGACACTGCATTTCTCAGACTTTCCAATAAGGATTGCCTGTTATAATCTGAAATGGTAAGTTTTAATTTTTCAAAATCTGAAGCTTTTAAAACTGTTTCCACTTTTCTCACACCCCGAGGTAAATTTCCGTTTTTGATGTGGAGTAACGGTCCCAACACAACCATGCGCAGAAATCCCATAAAGCCGTATGCTTCAAAATATTCTCCACGTCCTATTTTCAACAGTGCATAATGAATCCAGATCCAGAAACGATCCTCAATCCACTGATAATCCGGATAGGGAAACCTGGCTTCTGTATGATGAATGATGTTTGCAAGTTGTCCACCCTTATCAATGAGAAGAACCGGAGTTTCAATACGGCTCTGAAATTCTTCAAGGGTTAAAAACTTGATATCCACATGCAAAAGCGGATTGTCATACAGGCATATCAACAATCTCGGCTCTCCCACATGTTCCCCGGTAAACCCTGATAAAAAATCCCCCAGCTTTCTGGCGTAGTCAAGCATTACATTTTTATCATGGGAAATTTTTTGTTTTGTGACAAGAATAAGATCAAGATCTGAAAATTCATCTATTTCATCGGTAAGCCAGGAGCCTGCAACAGCCAATCCAATAACATTGTCGTCGGGTTCTAAAATCTCTTTTGCTCTGTTGGCGAATTCTTGCTGTATCATTGATTATTCGTTCTTTAGGTTATCTGTAAGTATTAGTTAATATTTTTAATAGTATATATTAAATATACAAAAATATCCCTTTGCAGCTGACTCTAAGCCCAATCTTATTCTCCGATACGGTTTATGTCTTTCATGCCAGGGTGACTTCATTTCATAATAAATCCCAGCCTGTAGTCTGGGATTCATTGTTTATAAAATGTTCATATGAAATAACCATGGGATGTAGTCTGGATTATTTCAATTATTTGAATATTAATTATTTAATTCCTAAAACAATCTGTTATGAAGGGATCTCAAGGCTTCTATCTTATATGCAGATGAAACAAGCAGTGAAATATTATTTTCACTTCCTCCGTAGGAAATCATTCTGATCGGAATATGTTTTACTGCCTCGGAAACAATAGTAGCATATCCGTTGTTGTTTTTTCTGAAATCACCTACGATACAAACGATAGACTGTTCGTTATCAATCTCAACGGCTGAAAAAGATTCCAGTTCTTTCACAATTTCAGAAAGATAATCGGTTTGGTCTATGGTAAGTGAAACAGCTACTTCAGAAGTAGTAATCATATCAATAGGAGTTTTATAACGTTCGAAAACTTCAAAAACCTTTCTTAAAAATCCGTAAGCCATCAACATTCTAGAAGACTGAATACGGATTGCCGTAATATTATCCTTTGCTGCTATAGCCACAATCTGATTTTGATTGGTAGCTTCCCCGGAGATCAAAGTTCCGGACGCACTTAAATTCATCGTATCCAGCAATCTTACGGGAACATTATATTTTCTTGCCGGAAAAACACTTTGCGGATGAAGGATTTTAGCTCCAAAATAGGATAATTCGGCAGCTTCGTCAAAACTAAGTCTGGCAATAGATTTTGTATTTTGAACATATCTCGGATCATTATTATGGAATCCGTCAATATCTGTCCAGATCTGGATTTCTTCAACCTGTAGTGCTGCTCCTAGTAATGAAGCGGTATAATCTGAACCTCCTCTTTGTAAATTATCAATTTCACCCTCAGCATTTCTGCAGATGTATCCCTGGGTGATAAATAAGGTTTCCTCCGGGAATTCTGCAATTTTACGTTCTGCATGTTCTCTGATATAATCGATATTCGGTTCTTTATCTTCATCAATCAGCATGAAATCAAGCGCTGACAATAATACTGACGGAATTTCAATTTCTTTTAAATGTAAATGGAAAAGCGTTGTTGAAATAATTTCTCCCTGAGCCAGAATAACACGCTCTGCACTGGAGTTAAAGTTTTTATTTTTAAACTGATAAAACAGATCAAATATTTTGTCAATGAATAGTAATGCTTCTGAAATACCTTCTTCAGTTTTAAATAGCTCATTGACAAATTTTTTGTATTTGTCGTACAGTACATCAATATGTTGGTAAGCGGCTTCAATATCTTTGTTCTCATACAGCTCTGATAATTTTACCAAATCGTTTGTAGTTCCGGAAACAGCTGATAAAACAACAAGGTGTTTATCTGCTGCCTGAGATCTGATGATCGGTAATAACTGTTCGATTCTCTCCGGACTTCCTACTGAAGTTCCTCCAAATTTTAATACTTTCATAATAGATATAAATTGTTAAATATTTTCCAAAAAAAAAGAGCTTGTCGTGATGACAAGCTCCTGATATATTTTAGTTTCTAACCAAAGGAAAATGACTCACGACGTTCGACGTAAGTTCTGTTTCTTTGCTTTTTTAAGGTTAGATAAGTTCATTTTCTTTTTTTGCTGGGCAAATATACGGATTTTTATTAATCTCACAACAAAAATCATTTTATCTGGCATTTATGCCACATTAACTCCGAAAATATGCCCCACTAATGCTGTAATTCCCATCGCTACGGTTCCCCAGAAACAGATTCTTAATACCGCTATCTTAATGCTGGAGCCTCCTGCTCTGGCAGAAATTGCACCCAACAGCATTAAAAAGATGATTGAAAAGCCATATTGAAAATACACCATTTGTTTGAGTGGTGCCAAAAGAGAAACGGTAAAAGGCAATAAAGCTCCCACAGCAAATGAACCAAATGAAGCCATTGCTGCCAGCAAAGGTTTGGCCTGTGTTATTTCATTAATTCCGAGTTCGTCACGGGCATGTGCTCCAAGCGCATCGTGTTCTGTAAGTTCAATAGCTACCTGCATTGCCGTTTCCTGGGTACAGCCTCTTTTTTCATATACTTTGGCCAGTTCTCTAAGCTCTATTTCCGGCATTTCCTCAAGTTCACGCTTTTCGCGGAGCAAATCTGCTTTTTCTGTATCTTCCTGGGAGCTTACAGAAACATACTCACCGGCAGCCATAGACATTGCCCCGGCAATCATACCTGCTAATGCGGCAAGGATAATGATATGACGTTCCGGTTCTGCAGCCGCAACCCCGATGACAATACTCGTGGTGGATAACAATCCGTCATTTGCTCCCAATACAGCTGCCCTTAGCCAGCCTACCCTGTTTACATAATGTTTTTCCAGCTGATGATGCATAACTTTTCTTTTTGGTGGCAGGCTAAAGTTACCCAATATTTCGTCAAGAATCAATTTAAATTACCACATTTCATGATGGGTAAAGGTTTAATAGTTTATCTGATGATCAGGGATTTATTTTTGATACCACTTTCAGTATAAAAATCCAGTAAACAATAAATAGTATTTCAAGAATACAGTCTATCATATAAGTCCATTTGATCACATTGTTCAAATAATAATAAAGATCAATCCCTGCCAGCCCGGCACAACAGAGCATGATGGCGAGAATAACCAAAGGGCTCTGCTTTATTCTTACTACATATACAATAAGAAGGATATAAGGAAAAAGCAGTAAGCTGACCGTTTTTACCAGCCATATATCTGTCTTGGGGCCAGTAATTTTCAAAAAGCTTTCAAGGTGTACAAATGGCCATATTATGGTAAGCAGAAAATAAATCATTTGAACATAGGCCAGTGTCTGATATTTTTTCATGAAGCATGATTTATGAAATTCATTTTCATGAGATAGGATGTACCTCTATGATCATCTATTTATATCTATGGTAAGCCATGTGCTGATTTTCCGGCCTGTCGTTATCAGGAATATTTTTTTCTCTGTGCTGTTTTTCCAGATCGTTATAAAATTTATAAAGCTGTTTCAGTTCATCTTCTGTAAGATGTTGTATTTCTTTTATTTTATGGGAGTCTTTGCTTGCTGCCATCAATTCATCAAGCCTGTCCTGAAGTGCTTTTATCTCTTTATTCTGTACATTCCGGATAAAAAATACGGTAAGCCCTGCAATACCTAAAAAAGCAGTTCCTTTAACATACACCGGCCAGTTCTGCCATCTGTCTAAAATATCTTTAATCATAACTATTATTTTTAAAATTACTTATGTCAAAACAAGTCATACAGATTGCTCCATATGACCTGTTTTCAACATTAATCTCTATAATCTATAAACTAAAAGAAGATCTTACGGTTTTCAATTTTTAACCGTATTATTTCTTTCCAGCATTTTTATTGTTCTTATCACGGTTTCTACACAAAGCCCGGGTAAGACTACATTACTGAATATTGTAACTTGTTATTTCATAATAAATTGCCCATGCTGCAAACACGATGACAATGATCCATATCCAGAAAGGAATGGTTTGTGGTGTTTCACTTCCATTGATCAGAAAACTTTTCTGATTTCCTTTATCATAAGCATTGATCATTAAAGAAAGCGTACCGTCCACCACATCTTTATTTTTAAGTCCTTCTATCCGTATTGCCGGGCCATTGGCTACGGTAAACTGTATTCTCCTGATCCCTTCTTTTCCTGATGGTGAATGGCTTATGATTTTAAGGGTATGGTCACCATCTGTGAGCTTTTGGGTATCCAGATCAAAAACAATGGGAGTATCCAGTTCTGCAATGGGAGCCGGATCATCATCAATAAATAAAAAAACTTTGCTTTTATCTTTAGTCATGATCTTGAATTTTCACCTGAAAAAACGGAGTATTTGATATGGGATTTATCTTTTTCGCCAGGTCTGAACAGATATTTGGCAGAAAATATAAAAGCCAGTACAGTTATCAATACGACAAATCCTACGATAAACCAGTCCCAGTTACTTTCCGGACCGGTTCCGTGGGTAAAGTTTCTTGTCACCTCGGGCTGCTGAAGTTTACAGGCATCACAGGCAGATACATAGGTTGTAAACATTATTCCAGAGAATGTGGTTATATTTTTAAAAAAATCTCTCATTGTTATTTTATTTTATCCATTATGGTTTTCACTTCTTCAGCGGTTACCTTTTTAGCATTATTTCCCCAGCTTGTCCGCTCATGGTTCATGATTGCAGCCACATCTTCAGGTGTAAAATTAGCATTGGTACCCACTGGCGGCATGGTTGCAAACTCCGGTCTCGGGTCATAGCCTTTCATGATGATAGTGACATATAATTCAAGATCTCCTCCTGCAACAACAGGACTTCCTTTCAATGGCGGAAATGCACCGGGAACCCCTTCTCCGTTCGCCTGATGACAACTGGCACAGTTTGCTGTAAAAAGTGCTTCTCCATCCGGTAAACCGGCATTGCCTCCCTGGGCAGCTTCTTCTTTTTTCTGTTTATAGAGAAAAGCCGGAACAATAGATTTATCTGTATAATCTGTTTGTTTCAGGGACTTCAGATAGGCAACAAGCAACAGGGCTTCCGGGCCTGCCACAATTTTTTTATATCTGGGACGGAATTTTTCAGGAACTTTCACCTCAACATCTCCGGGCTGAAGATAATCCCTCTCTATAAAAAGCCAGGGATAGGCAGGCATCACTGATTCTTCAACGGCTGCTCTCGGCTGATAGAGATGAATCAGATGCCATTCTGCACTGGGCTGTCTTTCCCCGATACTGGTAAGATCCGGCCCTGTCCTCTGGGTTCCCATCAGATTGGCTGTATTTCTCCAGAAATCTGTACGGGTATTGATGGCAAAATCGGCAGGTATGCTTGGTCTTTTCCCAAAAACATTATCCATTTCTACATTTCTTACCTGCTGGGTATGGCAGGCAATACAGCCGTTGTCTATATAAACTCTTTTACCCGCCTTTTCCTCTTTTGTCAGAATTTTCGACTGTCTTGGCAAAGGTTTATTAATCCTTTGATTATCCAAAGCAGGCAATATGGCAATATAAAGCGTAAGCGAAACAAAAAGTAAAAGTGCAGAGCCGAAAAGGATTCGATGGTCATTTAAAAATATCATGATGCTGATCTTTACGTATTAAACTCTGTGTTTCCATATTGTCTCTTCGCTGCAAGAATTTCTGCAGGCGTTCCGGGAATTCTGACCTGATCTTCTTTTCTTACCATTCTATAGAAATTATAAGCAAAGATCAAATGTGACATCCACATCAATGTTCCTCCGATAGCCCGCCATAGCCAGAAAGGAGCCATATTGATCACTCCTTCAATAAAAGGTTTTTTCCTGATCCAGAGTTCTCCCGTCTGTGTTCCGCCAATCATTAAAGCAATAACATAAAACAGCAATCCAATCAGTGCAAACCAGAAATGAATTCCCACTAAAAGTTTCGGAGGTTCTTTTCCTGTAAGCCGCGGAACCAGCGTATAAAAAAATCCCCAAAGCATAAATGTGATGATCCCGTACATGGTAAGATGTGAATGCGCTACAGTGAAATCTGTAAAATGCCAGAGAAGATTCGTATACCTGAACGCTTCCACTGTTCCCTGGAATGATCCTGTAAAATAAAATATGATAGACATAAAATAAAACGGAAGCGTATAGCTTGTTCTAAGCTGATACCATGCGCCATTAAATGTCAAAAGGAAGTTGGCTGTACCTGCAGCCACCGGAATCAGCATTCCTGCACTTGCAATGATAGCCGTTGTCTGCAGGCGCCAGGGAATCGCACTGAAAATAAAATGATGGGTTCCGATCAGGGTATAAAAGAACGTATGGGTCCAGAAAGCCAAAATCCCTAAACTGTAGGAATAAATAGGCTTATTGAGCTGTTGCGGCAAAAAATAATACATCAATCCCAGATTGATCATCATAAACCACATTCCGATAGCCTGATGCATATAATATCCCTGAATAATGGTCTCTCCTACCCCGTCCTGCCAGATAGGAATATAGGCAATGACAATGACAATAACGATAAACATTGTTCCTGATACGATATACCAGTTAGACAAATAAATTTCTTTGGTTTTTCTGTGTGCGATAGGCTTAAAGAAATTATGCAGGGAAAGGGCTACTCCTATTCCGAAAGTGATCATAATCGGCCAGATATATTCCCGGTATTCACCACCTCCGTTATTTACCCCGGCAAGAACAGATATTGTCCCGGCAAGAACTGCTGCATTAACCAGAATAAGAGAGAGATAACCTTGTTTTATATTAAATTTTTCCACATTGCTTACCCGTGGTATGACATAATGTGCAAACCCCAGCATGGCCAAAGATGCCCACCCCCAGAATACGGCATTGGTATGTCCCGGCCTGAGCCTCCCATAGCTGAACCAGCTGGTATGCTCTATATCCGGAGCCACAAGCTTTATCCCTGCATACAAGCCGAATGTTGTTCCCAATACAAGCCAAAAAATAGCGGCCCCCAGGAAATAAAGAATCAGACGGCTCAACTCAGGGGAAATATATTTCTGAAAAGAGGATGTTCTTCTTTTGTCAGGAAATACCCTCAGCTCTTCTACAGAATTGATATTTTGTACAACGCCTTTTGTATCTGCAGGAGGTAAAGTACCGGAAAGCTCATTTTCCGGCAGCCTGAAGCTGAGTTCTTTTTCCCTTTGCTCATATTTGGCTACTTCTTCCGGGGTAAGATTCTCTATTTCTTTTTTGGTCTCGGCAGATTCTTTCCGTCTTAATATTTTAGCATAGATGGATAAAAACTTAAGAACAACGATGACAAGGCCCGCTACAATGATCATTAAAGTAAGCAGTAGGGTAATCTGAATCCCGGTTTCTTTAAATAATGAGATATCAGCCATAACAGTATTATTATGGGTTAATGAATCATGCTTTTCTGGTTTATTTTCTTAATAGAATTCTTTACTGATCCTTTTTTAACAGAGATCAGTCCCGTCTTTTAAAACGTCAGTGGCTGTAAATATGATTATTTACTTTTTTTAATAGAATCTACGTCATACGCAGAGCTGTCCACCGTAGGTGTTTGGTCTGCCGAGTCCGGTGAAATCTGAGCAGAGCCGGAAGTAAGACTGTCAGATGCCATAATGGTATCTGTATTGGTCCGTTGTGTCTGAGGTTCTTTTTTGCTGCAGCTGACGACAAAAAAGCCGGCAAGTACAATGAATGATACAATGAATTTCATACTATTAAATTTTGTGGTGTGTGTAGCATCAAATGTAGACAACATCGCGCTAACGCTTTATGACTCAGATCATAGAACTCCTGAGCAGTACCATTCTCCCCGGAAAATCCTATTTTCTTATCTTTGCAGCAATGAATTTATTATATATCAACTGGGATATTAATCCCGAAATCGTCAATATCTTTGGACTTCCCATAAAATATTACGGATTATTATTCCTTGCGGGACTTGTTTTATCACTTAATATTTTAAAAAGAATTTATAAAAAAGAAGGCCTTAGTTCACAAGCTCACGAAGCTTTATTCTCTTATGCATTAATAGGAATTCTGGTGGGTGCAAGACTGGGACACTGCCTTTTTTACGATTTTGATTATTATTCACAGCATCCGCTTGAAATATTTTTACCGATTCAGAAAGGGCCGGATGGTGTCTATCATTTTACGGGATTTGCAGGTCTTGCCAGCCATGGCGGCGGTATTGGCCTGGTGATTATGCTTCTTATCTATGCAAGAAAATATTCTATCCCATTCATGACCGTTCTGGATGCCATAGCGATTGTACTTCCGCTGGGTGGTACTTTCATCAGGCTGGCCAATCTTATGAATTCTGAAATTATAGGAACTCCTACCGATGTTCCATGGGCTTTTATCTTCCGACAGGTTGATGATCTTCCGAGACATCCGGCCCAGCTTTACGAGGCCATCTCTTATTTTATCATTTTCCTTTCTGTTTATTTGATCTACAGGAAGAATATTTTTAAGATCGGAAAAGGGTTTTATTTCGGAATAAGCATTCTGCTGATCTTCATTATGAGAATCCTGATTGAATTTATCAAGGTGGATCAGGTAGAATTCGAACATGGAATGAGCTTAAATATGGGACAGCTTCTGAGCATTCCGTTTGTTCTTCTCGGATTATTCTTTATGATCAAAAGTATACTGGAGAAAGGAAAGGTTAAAACCACTTAATTTCCTTATTTCTTTTACCATAAAAAAGCTCACTGAAAGTTGTTTTCAGTGAGTTTCTTTTTTTAAATGGATTTACAAATACTATCTTGTTGTGTATCCGCCGTTGGCAAATATGGTCTGCCCGGTAATCCACCAGCCTTCTGTTACCAGGAATTCTACCAGCGGAGCAATATCTTTAATATCGGTAAGCCCACCCAATGCGGATGCAGACTTATGATAAGCGACTGCATCGTCAGTTTCCTGCCCGTAGAAGAAAGGAGTATCCATCGGACCAGGCGCTACTGCCGTTACAGAGATACCTCTTGCCCCAAATTCCTTGGAAGCCGCTCTTGTAAAATGCTCTACCGGTGCTTTTGCTCCTGCATACGTAGAATACAACCCGGTGTATGCTGCCAGCAATGAAGTAACAATCGTACAGATTTTTCCGTGATCGTTTAGTTTTTTACCCGCTTCCTGTAAAAAGAAATACGCAGATTTCGAGTTTACATTGAACATGGTGTCATATTCAGCTTCCGTTGTTTCGGAAAATGGCTTTTTCAATACCATCCCAACAGTATTGATGGCAATATCCACTCCTCCGAAACGGGAAATAGTTTCATCGAAAAACTTCGTGATATTATCTACTTTGGTAAGGTCTCCCTGAAATAAGAATGCTTCCGCTCCTAATGCCTGTACCTCAGCCAATGTTTTTTCACTTTCAGCCCTTGAGCTTTCGCTGTTGTAGTGGATAGCCAGCTTTGCTCCTTTTGTGGCAAAATCTCTGCTTAATAATCCTCCTAAGTTTTTACCTCCTCCGGCAATTAAAACCACTTTTCCCTGTACATTTTGTGTTGACATGTTTTTATATTTAAATGTTAATAAAACAAAGGTCAATAATAAAAATGGCCTCAACATGGTGAAATTTTCGGGAATTTTTATTTATTCATTTAAACCGAATAAAAAATGTTTATTATTTTATGTAAACAATAGTTTTTAATAGAATGCTATTTACCAACCAGATACACTTCGGGACAGGTCTTTTCAGTTAAACACTTCTATATAATTCCCAAACCTGACTCAATTTTAGGCATAACATTTGATACCTTCCTCCCGTATCACGCACCACCACTTCATTTTTAATATATTTTTTTATAATCCTCAGACTTCTGAGGATTTTTTTATGCTATTATTACAATTTTATGTACTGCTTCATACAGAACACAAGCATCAATTAAAACCATTTCTGATAATCAATCATTTAAAACCTGATTATTCATTTTATTGTTGTATATTTGCATATTAATAAACCAAGTCATTACTTTGTTTTCTGTAACGACCCGAATATTTTTTATTCAGTCTTTGCCTTTTGAGCAGCCATCTTTTTAACTTTTATTCTTCTATTAAAGAACAATACTTGTCGGAATTTTAAAGCTCTGTATGATTGGAAATATCCAAGACAGGAAACATCGGCAGGCTTTATAGGTCTGATGCAGACCAGATTGAACCAATTAATTTATAGAAACTAAATACTAAAAATAATTTATGGCAGATTCTTTTTCTAAAAAGGAAAATTTCAAGAAAAAAATTCAAAAGCAAAAAGAAAAGGCGCTAAGACGCGAAGAACGTAAAACGAACAACAACAAAGGGAAGGACATGGAGGATGTATTCATGTACGTGGATGAATTCGGAAGATTAACATCTACTCCCCCTGAACAAAGACAGGAAGTAAATCTTGATGATATTCAGTTGGGTGCAGCACCTATTATTGAAGAAGATCCAAGAAAAACAGGAATTGTTACTTTCCTGAGCGAAAAAGGATATGGTTTCATTACGGAAGATAATTCCAAAGAAAACATCTTCTTCCACAATAACAACTGTGCAGAACCTGTAAAAAAAGGAAACAAAGTATCTTTCGAAAAAGAGAAATCTCCTAAAGGATTTTCTGCTGTTGAAATTCAGCTTGTTAAATAATATGTACTAAAAGTGATTTTGTTCTGACAACAGATTCATTTTAAACCATACACAAAGAGACTGCCCGTTAGGACAGTCTCTTTTTTTAGGGACATATAAAAAAAAGTTAACTTATAAAAAGTTAGATTGTAACGCAATATGCCGGAATTATCTCAATGATCATTACGGGAATCCGTAACCTTTGATTACATTATAAAAGAAGCTGCCTGAAAAGACAGCTTCCTTCATCGTAAAAAAAGTAAAATTAATCCAGTTTCCCTCCCAGTGCTTTAAACAGCAGGACGTTATTTCTGGTATTCTGATGCTGGAACTGCAGTAAATCCAGTTCAGCAGTTAATTTGCTCTTCTGTGAATTGATCAGTTCAAAATAGTTGGCGTATCCTGTAAGGTACAGATCATTGGAAACCTCAACACCACGGTCGAGAAAGCCTACTTCTTCTGATTTCAGTTTCAGAACACGTTCATAGATCTTGGTCTGTTTCAGGATGGACTGCAGTTCATTAAAAGCTGTTGTGATACTTTTCTGATAGTTTAAAAAGGCAATTTCCTGCTCTTTGCTCGCTACCTTAAATTCATATTTCAGCTGCCCTTTATTGAAAACAGGAACCATTAATCCTCCCAACAATTGTCCGGCCAGTGAACTTGGTTTAAACAGGGTTTCAACGGAAAAAGAATTCAGTCCGAAACCGGCCCCCAGATCAATCTTGGGATAAAAAGCAGCTCTTGCAGCCTTTGCATCAGCCTGAGAAGCTTCTAAAACATAATAATTGGCAGCTACATCCGGTCTGGAATGGATCACATTTTCTACATTAATGGTTTTATTTAATACTTCCATATTGGTAGGCATCAGTATTTTACCACGCTTCACCTCTCCGCCATAGCTTCCCGTTAATGTTGTGATCGCCTGCTCTACTGTAACGATTTCCACTTTGATGTGTTCAATCTCTGCCAGCCAGTTGTTATTCTGGGCTTTAAACTGCTGAACTGCCAATTCCGTAGCTTTTCCCACTTCACGCTGGGCCAGAACAATTTCAAAGGCTCTTTGCTGAAGTTTATAGTTTTTCTGATAAATCGCAAGACGGTTATCTAAAGCAACCAGCTGATAATAGAGATTCGCAATATCGGTGAAAAGCTCTACCTGCAATAATCTTAATCCTTCCGTTGAAGCGAGATATTTCTTCTGCGCAGCAATCTTCTTATTTTTCAGCTTTCCCCAGGCATCAATTTCCCAGCTGCTTCTTGCTCCCAGCCAATAGTTAGGAGTAAAATCCCTATTGATTTTCTGGTCTTCCGTAATATTAGGCGAAAGATTGGTATCATAGTTTCCCACACCTTCCATTGTATATTTTCCATAATGATTACCGGAAACCTCTGCTCCCACTTCAAGGGATGGCAGCAGATCCATCTTTGATCTCTGAAGGAAGCTGTTGGCAATTTCCACCCTTTGCCGGGCAATCTGAAAATCGGGATTTGCCTGAACTACTTTATCAAAAAGCTCAAGCAGCTGCGGATCCGTAAAGTAAGCTTTCAGGTTGATCTGCCGGAACTCATCAGGGTTTTTATTTTGATCTGCTTTAATAATCTCTTCTGGTAATTGCTGAGCCTTTTTCAGCTCCGTTACTTTGGGAACAGCACACGAAACAAGGCTCAGTGATGCTATTCCGTACAATATATTTCTATGATTTAATCTTTTCATTTTTCTTCTTATTTTCAAGTTTTGCAAAGAATATATACAGTCCCGGAATCACCACCAGTCCGAAGATGGTTCCAATCAGCATTCCTCCTGCTGCTGCCATACCAATGGAACGGTTACCAATGGCTCCGGCTCCTGATGCAATACACAAAGGAATAAGTCCTGCTACGAATGCAAAAGAGGTCATCAGAATCGGTCTCAGACGCTGCCTTGCCCCTTCAATAGCTGCAGGAATGATATCAAATCCCTGCTTATTTCTTGCCACGGCAAATTCTACAATCAGAATGGCATTTTTGGCCAGAAGTCCGATCAGCATGACCAACGCCACCTGGGCGTAAATATTATTATCAAGGCCCATTATTACCAAAGCGATATAGGAACCGAAAATTCCTGTCGGAAGGCTTAATAATACCGGCATTGGAAGAAGGAAACTTTCATACTGTGCCGCTAATAAAAGGTACACGAATAAAAGACAGATCGCGAAGATATAAACGGTCTGGTTTCCTGATAGGATTTCTTCTCTTGTCATTCCTGACCATTCAATATCGAATCCTCTTGGCAAAGATTCTTTGGCTACACGTTCCACAGCAGCAATGGCATCCCCGGAGCTGTAACCGTCTGCGGGTTCTCCATTGATCATGGCCGACATATACATATTGTACCTTGTAAGCACTTCAGGACCGTATACTCTTTCGATAGTAATGAAAGTGGAAAAAGGAACCATCTCGCCTTTATCATTTTTTAAATATAAATTCAGAATACTTTCAGGTGTATCCCTGTGTTCCGGACTCGCCTGCACCATCACTTTATACATCTGGCTGAAACGGATAAAGTTCGTAGCATAGTAAGATCCCAGCATCGTCTGCAGCGTAGACATCGCATTGTCTACCGAAACACCTTTCTTCGCTGCCATATCATAATCCACATTGATCATGTACTGCGGGAAAGTGGCATCAAAACTGGTAAAACTGTTCTGCAGTTCGGGCGCTTCATTGAGTTTTTTAACAAAATCCTTGGTGATCTTATCTGTATTTTCAATTGTCCCTCCGGTTCTGTCCAGCAAACGCAACTCAAAACCACTGGTATTCCCGAATCCGGGAACGGTTGGCGGTGCAAAGATTTCTATCTGGGCATCAGCAATACCTTTTGTTTTATCAGAAAGTTCTGCAATGAGATCATTTACTGAAATACTTCTTTCTTTCCAGTCTTTCAGGTTGATCATCGCCATTCCGTAAGAAGAGCCTGCAATTTCAGTTACGATACTGTACCCCGCAAGCGTGGTCACGTTTTCTACTCCTTTAATTTTTTTGGCAATAACCGTTACTTCATCGAGTACTTTTTCTGTTCTTTCCACTGTAGCGCCTTGCGGAGTGGTAACACTTACATATACCATTCCCTGGTCTTCCATTGGGATAAATCCTGTCGGCAGGAATTTGCTGGTCACAAAAGTAAGTCCTACAAATAGAAATAACAGTCCGAAAGTTACTGTAGTTCTTGTGGCAAATTTTGATAAAATACCTACATAACCATTCGTCAGTCTTTCAAATCCGGTATTGAAACTCTGGAAAGCCCTGTCGATAATCGTTTTCTTCTTATTGTGGTCATGAGGTTTTAAAATAATAGCACAAAGTGCCGGAGTAAGTGTCAATGCATTCACCCCTGAAATGACAATACTGATGGCCAGCGTTAATGAAAACTGACGGTAAAATACTCCCACCGGACCATCCAGGAAAGCCACAGGAATAAATACCGCAGACATAACGATCGTAATCGCTACTACCGCTCCTGCAATTTCTTTGGTGGCACTGATGGTGGCATCCATCGCATTCATTCCTTCTTCCATTTTCACGTGGACGGCTTCAACGACGACAATAGCATTGTCAACGACAATTCCGATGGCCAGAACCAACGCAAAAAGGGTTAAAAGGTTGACAGAGAAATCCAGCATATTCATGAATGCAAAAGTTCCGACCAATGCTACCGGTACAGCCAGTACAGGAATTAATGTGGAACGCCAGTCCTGCAGGAAGATGAATACTACAATTCCTACCAGAATAAAGGCTTCAATAAGGGTTGTCAGTACCGCACTGATCGAAGCATCAAGGAATCGGGAAACATCATAAGCCATGTTATATTCCATTCCGGGAGGGAAGGAAGTGACTTTTAATTCTTCCATTTTTGCCTTTACGCTTTCAATCACTTCAGATGCGTTGGAACCGGGACGCTGCTTCATCATAATGGATGCAGAAGGTCTTCCGTCTGTTTTGGAAACCATTCCGTAGTTCATGGCTCCGAATTCCACTTTCGCAATATCTTTAAGCTTTAAAATGGTTCCGTCCACATCAGATCTGATGGGAACTTCTTCATATTGTTTGGGCTCAAAAAACTTTCCTTTATATTTGATAACATACTGAAGCTGGCTTGAGGTTTTACCAGAGGTTTCCCCTACTTTTCCAGGGGCAGCTGAAATATTCTGTTTTTGCAGGGAAGTGATTACCTCATCTGCAGAAATATTGTACGCTGCCATTTTCTGAGGATCCAGCCATACTCTCATCGAATATTCTTTCTGTCCCATAATTTCAGCACGTCCTACTCCATCAATACGTTTCAATTCCTGAAGGACGTTGATATCCGTAAAGTTATAGATAAACTGTTCATCCTGGCTCGGATCTGTACTTGTGATATTAAGGTACATCAGCATACTGTTCACCTCTTTTTCAGTAGTTACCCCGGCTCTGATTACCTCTTCAGGAAGTTCATCAAGAATAGTGGTTACCCTGTTCTGAACGTTTACTGCTGCCACATCAGGATCTGTTCCTACTTCAAAGAACACCTGGATAAGGGTAAGACCGTCATTGGAGGTTACCGTGGACATGTACGTCATCCCCGGCACTCCATTGATCGCACGTTCCAAAGGAAGAGCCACCGCATTGGCAGACACTTCGGCATTCGCTCCTGTATATTTTGCTGTAACGGTTACTGAAGGCGGTACAATATCGGGAAACTGGGTGATCGGCATTTTCAGCAATGCCATAATTCCCAGCAATACAAATAATATGGAAATAACCAACGAAAGAACCTTTCGTCTTATAAACATTTCTACCATAGTTGATTGATTTAAAGATTATGAAAGGTTAATACTTCTTTTTGATTTTGATGATATCTCCATCTTTCAAAGACTGAGTTCCTTCATAAATGATTAAATCTCCTTTTTTAAGACCACTTTCCACCATATAAGAATCTCTCAGGGTAGTTCCGATCTTAATATTGGTCATTTTCACTTTATTCTGTTTATCCACAACAAAAACATAGGTCTTATCCTGAATGGAGAAGGTCGATTTTTGTGGAATAAGGATCGCATTATCCTGCTGTTCGGAAATGATAAGCTTCCCGGAAGTACCGTGTTTGATCAAACGGTCCGGATTCGGGAAAAGCACTTTATATCGAATAGAACCAGTGGTTCTGTCGATTTCCCCTTCGGCTGTTTTCAAAGCTCCGTTGAACTGGTAATTGACTCCATTAGGCAGCGTCAATTCAATTTTTTGATGATTTCCGATTTTATCGTTAGCTAAAAGTTCAAAGTATAGGTTTTCAGGAATGGAGAAATAAGCATACACCTCGTTCAGCTGTGAAAGGGTGGTTAATAAAGTTCCGTTTTCCACTAAACTTCCGTCTTTATGAGGAATCACATCAATCACTCCATCAAAAGGTGCTGTAATTCTTGTAAAACTTATTTTCTGAAGAACGGTTCTTTTTTCTGCATCGGCAAAGGCATGTTTTGCCTTTGCTGAAGACAGTTTTGCCTTTACCATTTCCAGCTCGTTATTGGCTACAAATTTCTTGGCATGAAGACTCTGAATCTGCTTCAGCTCTACTTCTGCAATACGAACGTCTGCCTCAGTCTGTTTTAATGCTGCATTGGCTTTCAGAAGTTCCATCTGCAGCTCAGCATCATTAATTTTGAATAAAGCCTGTCCCTGCTGAACAAACTGTCCCTCGTTAACATAGATATGCTGGATAATACCTCCGATTCTGGAACGCATTTCAACGTTTTTTTTAGCCTGGATATCAGTGACAAACTGGTTGCTCACCAATGTATCTTTTTCCTTGATTTCCAGTACGGGAACTTCTTTATCTTTTTGATTGTTTTTTTTCTTGTCTTTACTGCATGACACAGCGAATAATGTTGCAAGAATGCAAATTATTACAGTTTTAAAATACATTTTTAAATGTTTAAGTTATAAGATTTCCGTTAAAATGATTTGGCATTCAGAAACTTAAACCTAATACAGCTGGAGGAGATGGAGAAAGGATTTAACACCACAAATAGTGGAAACCGCAATCTCAGGAAGGGAAATTTTTGGAATAACTTTTAATATTCCTGAAAAGTCTGCAATGGCAGAATCATTTTTTTTAACTGAATGTTTTACAATTTTTGAGGCAGCAGGCAGCGCATGCGTGTTCATATCTGCTTCCTCGTAAACATCCAGAACATGAATATTGGTTACAGGAGGAACATGAGGGATATTTCTCAATGATTTTTCCGCCCAATTCGAATTGAAAAGGGAAAAAACCAGTATGATATAGAATAAGAAAAATGACCTCAGACCTGCCATGTCAATCAGAATACTTTAGTTTTTCAGTAAAAACGATAGTTGTGCAAAAATAGGCATTTCTCCTGGAAAATCCGGCCATGGAATTGTTAAAAAAACTTAAACAATTAGTGAATAATTCTACTCATTCGTATTTGAATTCCTGCGGAATGGCAATTGACCGCGAAGTTTATTCATGCAGTCTGCCATTCCGCAGAGAATATACTCTGCAATTCAGAATAAAATAAGCGATGTAATATATCTGATTATTGACTCTTTTAAGTTTTGACTCTAAATTTTGTTTTTTTTATCCAAACGGGCTAAAGCCCATTTCTATTGAGTATTTAGAACAATTTGCTCAGTATTCTAAAACGGTAATCAAAGATATGTTCCAGTTTCTTTCTGACGAAAAGGCGATGGGCAATTTCACCTAAAAATCCCATGGGAAGTTCATAATCTATGGTGTCTCTCATCAGAACACCTTCTTCATTGGGAATAAATTCATGATGATGGTTCCATAATTTGTACGGTCCTTTTTTCTGAAAATCAATAAAGCTTTTCTGGAAATCAACGTGGGTGATCTCGGTCTGCCACTTCATTTTGATACCGAACAATGGTGACACATAATAATCGATGAGCATTCCTTCGTAGATTTCATCGTTTTCCATTTTTGTCAATACAATGAAGCCCATGTCCTTCGGAGTAATTTCTGAAAGATTGTTGGCTGAGGAAAAGAACTTCCAGGCCGTTTCTATATCACAATTGAGCTGTTGTTCGCGGAAAAGGGTATGTTTCATAAGGTGGAATCAGTTAACACGATTGTTATGAAACAAAGGTAAAGATTTAATTATAGATCCACATCAGTACAGGTTTTCCCGATTTCTGAATCATCGGATCAATTTCTTTCATGGCGTTGTTGGAAACAGTCGGGCATCCCCATCCTTCGGGAGATCCGTTTGGGAAAACTTCATTATCGCTCATCATATCCCATGAATGAAAGACAATAAATCTTTTTAAAGCATTATTGTTGGTTTCTTCGAGACCGTGCATCAGGTATTTGATATTGATTCCCCAGTCGCTGTAGCCTCTTCCTTCAAGCTTATATTTCCCTAAAGAGGATAGATGGCTTCCGTCTTCATTACTGAAAGCCGGATTGGCTTTAGAATCATCTTTACTCCATGAATTGGAACCGCAGCCATGTCCTACCAGATATTGTTTCGAAATCTTATTATTTTTAAAATCCCAGATAAAAAAACGGTTAACACCGGAATGAAGGCTCATATCAATAAGAATGCAGAAGTCTTTGCTGAGATTCTTTGAATCACAGAATTTCAATGCTTCTTTCGCTTTACTTTTTATTTTGGAAAGATCGGCTTCAGGTTTCTTTTCTGCCGCCAGAGGTCTATTGGTTATTATTGTATTGCTTTTCCTTTCCTGGGAACATGAACCCACCAAAAAGATAATGAACAACAGATAAATCCTCTTCATGTATTATTTATAGTGTTGAAAAATTCCGAAATCTGAGGGGGTCCAAAGTGCGGCCTTTTGTCCTGCAGCTTTTAAAGCGTTATTGCTCCAGGTATTGCAGGTATAAAGAAAGCTGTAAGTTCCTTTTGCATCGTAAAAGGCATCATTATCACCGTACACGGCATCTGTTGGAATCAACATGAAGTTTCCGTTCTGGTCTCTGTCAAATTTATCTTCTACAAATTTTACCAGATTCTGATATTGATTTCTGCTAATCATAATCATTTTACAGTCGTCGCCTTCTTTCATCGTATTATAATAGGTACAGTGCATTGCGGAATCACTTAGCCAGAATGCTGCTTTTATGGCTGTTGAAAATTTCAGATCTGCCCAAGTAGGAGTATCAAGATAAAACCCTTTGTCTCCCCATCCTATTCCTATATACTGATAATCTGTTTTTTTTGATTTTGTATTGGCAAAAGGAATTTTCCGGCTCCAGTCCTGAAGGTCATTTTTTACGGGCATTACGATATCGGTATGCACTCCGTTGGTATAAATATAGATTGGGATTTCTTTCTTCTGTCCGTCATCTTTTGCTGAAACGGGAATATAGGGAATCAGCAGCCCAAGGATTACGTAAATAATCACAATTCCTAAAATAATTCCTAGCACTTTCAGGATATACATTAATATCGTTTTCACAGTCATGTTTTTTAATAAAATTTAATCTTTAATTTTTCGTAAAAGTATTTGTTTTAATCGAAAAAATGGCTATATTTAGTTACGAAATATTCATAAATATGCGTAAAAATACTAAATCCCAAAAAAGGTTTAAAATAAGAGTAAAAACTGCTCCTAAAAGAATACAAAAAAGACGTTGATTTTCGGTGAGATTCTGATCTCCTGAAAATCAATTTTTCTTTATAGGAAAGGCTTTTTAAGAAACTTATTGATATAAATCTTCACCTCCTTAAAGCGAAAAATTTAAGGAATGGTCAATTATCAGCTCTGGTTTGGAACTTCAAAAAATTCCAAAAGAGGAATTGTCACCGAAAGTTCAGAGAAAAATCAGTCGGAAGTCTTCTGTAAAAACTCAATATTTCTCTTGAGACCGGCAAACTTGGTTCTTTTTACGGGAGATTTTCTAAAGATTTCTGAGAAAATTTCCTGGGTAAGTTCTTTCCATTCTGCTTTTTTAAAGTTCTTCAAGGCTTCGTTGGGCTGGAAACGACTCTGTTTATTGGGCGCTGAGAATCTGTTCCAGGGGCAGACATCCTGACAGATATCGCAGCCAAACATCCAGTCTTCCATTTTATCCTTAAAATAATCCGGAATTTCATTTTTGAGTTCTATGGTTGCATAAGAAATGCATCGGCTTCCATCTATAATTTTCTCAGAAACAATGGCATCTGTAGGACACGCATCGATACATTTTCTGCAGCTTCCGCAATGATCTGTAGTGGCGTGGTCAGGAATTAGCTCCAGATCGCAGATGATTTCGGCCAGAAAATAAAAAGAACCGCTTTGTTTGGTAATAAGGTTGGCATTTTTCCCTACCCAGCCTATTCCTGACTTCTTAGCCCAGGCTCTTTCCAGAACCGGTGCAGAATCTACAAAGACACGGAATCCAAATTCCCCTATTTCTTCCTGCAGCTCTGCAACCATTTCACGGAGTATTTCTTTGATTACTTCATGATAGTCTTCTGCATAAGCATATTTTGAGATTTTAAAGTTCTCCAGTGTAGAAATTTTTTCTTCAGGAAAGTAATTGTAAGAAAGTGAAATTACAGATTTTGAACCTTCTACCAAAAGTCTCGGATCAAGTCTTTTGTCGAAATGATTTTCCATATACTTCATTTCGCCGTTATAATTATTCTTCAGCCATTTTTCAAGATGAGGAGCTTCTTCCTCCAGAAAATCAGCTTTGGAAATGCCACAACTCTGGAATCCAAAACTTTTTGCCCTGGATTTTATGAGTTGGGAATATTTTTCAGCGTCTGCATTCATTAATTTCACACTGCAAAATTAAGATTATTTTATCAATCTTCAGATTTCTGCGAAAGTACATCCCACTGATGGTTCTTTTCTGAAAAAATTATGTTTTAATTAGGATTTTTTTCAAAAAAAAAATACGTAATTTCGTTTCTAATTTAATGTTTAAACCAACAACTATGTCTTTAATAGAAGTAATACAATCAGGAAACTATGAATTAATCGACGTTCGTGAGCCAATGGAGCTTGAAATGGACGGTAATATAGATGGTGCCAAGAATATTCCTTTAGGCGAAGTAGAAGACAGACAGGATGAGATCCTATCTATTGAAAAGCCTGTTATCTTATTCTGCAGAAGTGGAAACAGAAGCGGAAAAGCATTGGATTATCTTAACGCTCAAGGATTAAAGGACGGTTACAACGGCGGAGGCTGGGCTGAGCTGAAGGCTGTTCTGGAAGCAAATCAGGGAACTTTTTAAAAGTTCCTTTTTTTATATCTTATTTCTATGAATCTGAAAAATTATTTTGAAACGCTTTGTTCTTCATTCACCGAAAACAAACAGCTGATCGACAGCCTGTGGAACGAAGTTGAAACCAGATATGCTGAAAAAGGCAGACACTACCACAATCTTCTTCATCTTGAAAATATGTTCACGGAACTTGAAGCTGTGAAAAGCTATATTTCAGATTTTACAGCCATTTCTTTCTCCGTGTTTTACCATGACGTTATCTACGATGCCTCTTCTAAGTCTAATGAAGAAAAAAGTGCGGCCAAAGCAGAAAAAAGGCTTGGAGAACTTGATATAGATAGAAATAAAATTTCACTCATTTCTTCGCAGATTCTGGCAACAAAATCTCACCAACGCTCTGATGATGACGATACCAATTATCTTCTGGATGCTGATCTTTCTGTATTGGGAAAGGATTTAAAAACCTATCTGGAATACACTCAGAATATAAGAAAAGAGTATTCCATCTACCCTGATTTTCTGTATAAACCGGGACGAAAAAAAGTACTCAAACATTTCCTTGAACTTGAAAGTATCTTTAAAACAGAATATTTTAAGGAAAGATATGAAGCCCGGGCAAAAGAAAATATTGCGGCTGAACTTCAGTTATTGAAATAAAAATAGATCAATCTGTTTATTTAACAAAACAAAGACACCCGTTAACAGGTGTCTTGTTGATATTGTATATTAGAAATAATTGCTGATAAATCCGGCCGCTTTCTCCAATACAAGTTCAGGTACTTCTTTATGCGGTGTATGGCCTATACCGGGAATGATATATTTTTCCGACCTTCCACTGACCTGAGTCACTGTTTTTTCTACCTGATCCAGTGTTCCGTATTCATCAGCCTCTCCCTGAATAAATAACAATGGAGCTGTAATATCTTTTAGTAAATACTCTATATTCCACGTTCTGTAATCTTCGCGTGTCCAGGTTTCTGTCCAGGCTCTGAAAAGCATTTCTACTTTATCACCATGATATTTCTGTAAACGTTCGGGAAGATTGGTTGTTTTGTAAGCTTCCCAGGCGTCGTAAACTCCTTTTAAAGTTACCTCTTCCACAAAAATATGACCAGCTTCACAGATAACGGCTTTTATTCTTTCGGGATATTTTGCAGCGGTGATCAAAGCAATTGTTCCCCCATCACTGTGCCCGAACAGGACAACGTTATCAATATTCATTTCAGCCAATACATTACTCAACAGATCTGCTTCCAGTTCCATATAATTTACGGGTCTTACATGAGTAGGCATGGGGAATGATTTTCCGTATCCTAACCGGTCATAAGCAAGAGTATTGCATTGTGTGATCTCAGCCAGCTTAGCCGGAAAATCCCTCCAAAGCTGCACAGATCCTAATGAATCATGCAGAAAAACAATGGTAGGCCTGTCTTGAAATTGATTATTGTGTTCGATATATAATTTTTGTCCCTTTACATCTATTATTCTTCCCGCCATTGAATAAAATTATATTTAAAAAGTTGGCATTTTCGTTTCTTCAAATTCTCTTAAAAGATGGCTGAAAACAGTTTCCACCGGAAGAACTTCATCAATTAAAGCAGAAACCTGGCCTATTTCAAGTTCTCCCTCTTCCATATCTCCTTCAAACATTCCTTTTTTTGCTCTGGCTCTTCCTAAAGAAGCAATTAAAGCGTCTTTATTTCTTCCGTTCACATAAATATCTTCCAGCTCATTGAAGAATTTATTTTTAACCATTCTTACAGGCGCCAGCTCTTTCAACGTAAGATGGGTATCTCCTTCCTGCAGTTCCGTGATTTTCTTTTTCCAGTTTTCATGGGCACTTGCTTCGTGGGTAGCAGCAAAACGGGAACCGATCTGTACACCATCTGCACCAAGAATCATTGCAGCCTTAATTTGTGAACCTAAAGCAATTCCTCCGGCAGCGATTAACGGTTTAGAAATATGTTTCTTTACATTCGGAATAAGACAGAATGTGGTGGTTTCATCTCTTCCGTTGTGACCTCCAGCTTCGAAACCTTCTGCAACAATGGCATCTACTCCGGCATCTTCACATTTTACAGCGAATTTGGTGGAAGAAACAACGTGAGCTACTTTTATTCCTTCTTTCTGAAGGGTTTCCGTATAGGTTTTCGGGTTACCGGCTGATGTAAATACAATTTTCACTCCTTCTTCAAGAATGATCTGAATGATTTCCTCAATATTAGGATATAACATCGGTACATTTACCCCGAATGGCTTATCTGTTGCCAGTTTACATTTCCGGATATTTTCTCTCAGGATATCAGGATACATACTTCCTGCTCCTATTATTCCCAATCCTCCACAGTTGGAAACGGCAGAAGCAAGTCTCCATCCTGAATGCCAGATCATACCAGCCTGGATAATCGGATATTTAATAGTAAAAAGGTGTGAAATTCTATTGTGTGTAGCCTCCATGTCATGAAGTTTTTTTGCAGCGTTAAAATCTATAAAATTGCTCATGCGTAAAAATACTAAAAACAATGGTTTTCCGGGAAATATCTGTCCATATTTTCCATCGTGGATTTTCGTCTTTATAAATTTCGATGATAAAAAAAACCTTCAGAAATTCTGAAGGTTTTGATTTTATTTTGTTAAGGATTGTTTCTTCCAGTTAGACTTAAAGTTACAGCTGTCGTAACGTCCGTCAATTGAAATAAAGGTTGTCGGTAACTTGGAGTTGACAAACTTTTCAACCATTTCACTTTTCTTTTTATTCAGTGCCATCTGCTTGATTCTGCTGAAGTCTGTCTCCAGCGTAATCTGGTGAGAAGGAATCACATCTTCCACTTTGATGATCTTGATTTGTTTTCTTTTGTTCTCTTCATCTTCAAAAGCAGTAGTGATATCACCTTTGTTTAAACCTGCCAATTCGTAGCTGATTGTTCCAGGAATACTTTCTCTTTCAATTTTGTCAGAACCATCAGCTCCAGGAATGATCCCTGCGTTGAACTTCGTTCTTTTATCATCTGAGAATTTAAAAGCAGCATCTTTGAATGTCATTTTACCATCGATAATAAGACCTCTGATACTGTCTAATTTTGCTTTTGCAGTTTTGATCTCATCATCAGTAGGAACAGCTTTCAACAAGATATGTCTTGCATCATATACTTTACCGGATCTTTTCACCAACTGAATAATGTGGAATCCGAATTCAGATTCAACAGGATCTGAGATTTCATTTTCCTGAAGGTTCAATGCAGCAGCTTCGAATGGCTTCACCATCTGCCCTTTATTGATATTTTTATATAATCCTCCGTTGGCTGCTGACCCTTCATCTTCAGAATAAATTCTTGCCTGGCTTTCGAAAGTTTCCCCTCCGATAATATCCTGCTTGATTTTTTTCAGCCTGTTGATAAGGTCTTGTTTGTGAGCTTCCGTAAGTGACGGGTAGATCATAATCTGAGCTAAAGTAACTTCATCTTTTACCTGTGGCAGCTGTGTTTTATACATATTGTAGAAATCAGTTACCTCATTTGGAGTCACGTCTGCTTTATCAGTAACTCTCTGGTATTTCGCCTGTCCGTAATACTGGTCTGTATCTATTTTTTCAATAGCATTTTTCAGTTCATAAGAATTTCTGAACTTATAGGCTGCAAGCATTGTTTTTTCATCCGGAAACTGAGAAAGCATCTGACGGTATTTTGCATTAGCTTGTTCTTTGATTGCTGCAGAACGGTTTTCAATTAACGTATCTTTTTTGGCTTCGTATACGAGAAGTTTATTGCTGATAAGGTTTTCCAGGAATTCACATTTGTCTGTGTTGGCAGCTCCCTGTTGTTTACCATAATTCATCTGCTCGATTACATCAGATTCCAATACAATCTCATCCCCGATAACAGCGGCAATACCATCCACCAAATCTCCTTGTTTTAGCTGGGCATTCATCATATTTGAAGAGAATATCATGATGAAAATCCCAAGAAGAAAAGTGATTTTTAGTTTATTTGTCATTTTACTATTTTAACAAGTTGCAAATTTAGAATTCTTAACGAATTTCACTCAATTTTTTATTATAAATATTTCTTAAAAAGACTTATTTATTGCAGTTCAACATCAAATGTTGTCAATTCTTTGAATTGTCTCAATCTGCTGAACATATCCGCTTCGTTTACTTCCTCTATCCTTTCTGTTCCGAATTTCTCTACGGTGAATGAAGCCATTGCAGATCCTACGATAAGAGCAGACTTCATCGTTTCGAAATCAATTTTTCCTTTCTTAGCAAGATATGCCGCGAAACCTCCTGCGAAAGTATCTCCGGCTCCTGTAGGATCGAAAACATCTTCTAACGGAAGTGCCGGGATTGCAAATACTTTATTATCATGGAAAAGTAAAGCTCCGTGCTCTCCTTTTTTGATAATTACATATTCAGGACCCATAGTGTGGATCTTTTTAGCTGCTTTCACTAAAGAATATTCTCCTGAAAGCTGTCTTGCCTCTTCATCATTGATGGTAATAACATCTGTTTTAGCAATCATATCCATTAAAATATCCCATGCAGAATCCATCCAGAAGTTCATGGTATCAAGGATAACCAGCTTAGGACGGTTGTTCATTTTTTCAAGTACAGATAACTGAACTCCAGGATGTAGGTTTCCAAGTAGTAAAATTTCGGCATCCTGCATTGAATCCGGGATTTTCGGATCAAAGTTCTCCAATACGTTTACTTCTGTAGCCAAAGTATCTCTTGTATTCAGATCGTTGTGGTATTTTCCGGACCAGAAGAATGTTTTTCCTTCTTTCACGATTTCAATTCCTTCAATGTTTACCTCTCTGTCTGTGAACATGTCCAGATGTTCCTGTGGAAAGTCTCCTCCTACTACAGAAACAATTCCGGATTTAACGCCTAAAATTGATGAAGTGATCCCGATATAAGTGGCTGCACCTCCTAAAATTTTGTCCGTTTTACCAAATGGTGTTTCAATTGCATCAAATGCAACACTTCCTACAACTAAAAGTTTCATATATTTTTCAATGTATATTAAAAGTAAATTATTTTTTCCATTCAAAAGTGTCCAGCAGATGTTTCATATCATTTTTGATATAATTTACTGCAGGAGCAAGGGAGTCCGGTTTCGGTCTCGTATTAAAGTATAAGTAAGCAGTTACGAAGTGTTTCGTACTGTCTGTAATGTAAAACTGAAGATTGGAAGCGCTCTGCCCTTTCAGTTCATAGAAGTTCCCGTATACTTTCTTTTCAGGGTATTCGAAGGATTTTGTATCTATAGAACTGGCTTTGATGGTATGTTCATACACCATTTTTTCAGCTTCCTTGATATGGTCAGCAAAGTCGTTTTGTATCGGATAATAAGTAACGAAAAGCTTAGCTTTCATTTTCGGATAGTTCAGATAAAACCAGCAAGGTTTTTTAGCTGGCGTTATGGAAGCAAAGTCCGAATACTCAAAGGTATAGGCGCAATCGTTTTCAAACTTCTGGTATTTCGGTGCGGGATATTCAAGACGCAGTTCTCCATAAGGTTTTGGTGAAGGGTCTTTTCCACATGAAATTAAAAGCAGCGATACAAAAATAAAAATGACTTTTTTAATCATTTTGCAAAAGTACAAATTAGATTTCAGATTTCGGAAGACAAATTTCAGTCTTTCAGTGCGTTTTGAATGTAAATTTCCAGAGGCTTCGGAAAGGATTTTTCATGAGAGCCTTCAAGATCTGTAATCAGGTATTGATTTTCAGCGATAAAATCATTCCATTGTCTTTCTGAAGTAACTTCGACATTCCAAATTTCAATGCTTAAATTCTTATGAGTCAGTTTATGAGTAACTGTTTTTGAACCTGTAATGAAGGATTCCATATCGGAAGGAATAGCTGTTGGAAATTCAAATAATTTCTTCCATATGAAGTCATCTGCTCTCTGACGGATCAGAAACTGTCCTTTTCTATGAACAAAATAATAAGTCAAAGCAAGATCTTCTGCTTTTACTTTTTTCGTTTTTACAGGATAATCTGAAATTTTTTGCATGGAAAATGCCAGACAATCTTCATTTACAGGGCATTCTCCGCACAACGGATTTTTGGGTTTACAGATTTCCGAGCCGATATCCATCATAGCCTGATTAAAGTCTCCTACATTTTCCGGCATTACCAGGGCGGCCAGTTCAGAAAAATAGGTAAACGCTCTTGAATTTGAAATATCAAAATCATCGGCAAAAAGACGGCTCAGAACACGGTAAAAATTTCCGTCAACGGCAGGCATTCTTCCCCCGAAGCAGATACTTGAAACAGCTGCTGCAGTATATTTCCCTACTCCTTTCAGTTTTAAAATTTCTTCATATTCGTGAGGAAAGACACCCTGATAATCGTTCATGATCTGCTGGGCCGCTTTATGAATATTGATGGCTCTTGAATAATACCCCAATCCTTTCCAATAGAGTAAAACTTCGTTTTCTTCAGCTTCTGCCAATGCTTTTACATCAGGAAATCTTTTAATAAAGTTATTATAATGATTCAATCCCTGATTGATTCTCGTCTGCTGAAATACAATTTCACAGATCCAGATTTTGTACGGATCTTTTGTCTGTCTGAAAGGCAGATCTCTTGCATTATTTCTGTACCACTCCAAAAGCCTGTTTCCTATATGAAGGAAGTCTGAATCTGTTTTATTTTTTTCCAAAAACCAATCTTATTTTAAATCATTGAAGAGATGATTTTCTCTTCATCCTGAACATTGTTTCTATGCTGCAAAGATAGGTTTATTTTATTTTTCCTGTTTTTGATGTTGAAGGAGTTTTTTTGTGAATCTGTTATTGTATAAATTTATTTTTTTTCTCTTATCTCCTCCTACTTACTTGAATATCAAAAAAAATATAAATCATCATGAGGTTAAAAAGGATTTCATCAGTTACTAATCATATTTCATCTATTATAAATTATTTTTTCTTTAGTTCGTGCTGTTCCGAAGAACTTTCCCAAGTAGTATTAGAATTAAGTTTATATTTATTTATATTAATATGACAACATCCTACAATACTTTGTGTTGTAATTGTTTTGTTTGCTAAATCAATATTTTCTGCTAAAATTCCATGCTGTAAAGGGAAAGATGCTAAAGCAGAAAAATTTCCGTTTTTATCTTGAAGATAATATTCATACAACTTTTCGACGCCTCCCTGATCCCAAACAATTGCAAAATCTTCTAAGCCGTCAAAATTAAAATCTTTTACAAAAAAGTTGGTACACGGCAAATCTTGATAAGATGTCCATGAATTTGGTTCATAATGAATCTCCTGTGATTTACCGTTCTTTTTATTTGTTACAATAATCCACGCTGAAGTTGGATATTTTTGTTCCTTCTCATTTTTATATTCTTCGGCTTCTAAAATAAATTTATACTTATTTGACAGGTTTTTAAACTCACATGATTTAGTACTTGGCTGACAGGTTTTATTTATGTTTTTTTTTGTTTTGAAAAATGAATGTTTTTTATTAATAATTTCAGTAGCAAACTCTCTAAAAGAATCTTGTGCACCAGGCATAAGATTGCTTAGAATGTTTTCATTCTTCCCTTCAATAGTTATTTTTTCAATTTCTTTATTTTTATCGTAGGAAAAAAGATAAGTTTCATAATAGATATCAGTTAGCTGTTCGTCAATATACATTTTCACTTTGAATTTAACTTTTAATGAAGCAGCATCATTCTTTAGAATATTTTCAGCAATATAAGTCATTGCACAACCGGAGCCACAACTAATAACAAAAGATTTACTATTTTCTACATTTGTCTTTTGAGAATTTGAAATGTTTTGTGTTTGTTTTGGATTTTCTATTTTCTTTTTGCTGCTAAAGAAAGAAAAAAATATTAATACTAAGATTAAAGCATATTTCATGACTTTTGTATTACTCAGGACATTTTATGAGACTTGCCGGAACATTATGTTCTTTAATGAAAGGATTTTCGGTTTGTATATTTTTTTTAGCTTTTTTACTATAAAAACCAAACCATGTTAAGTCTATTTTAGATTCATCAATTATTTGAATATGACCAACGGCCTTTTTATTGTCTAAATTTTCCCAGTTTTGCATTTCATCAGGAAGTGGAATGATTGAAGGAAAGTCGGTAAAGTAAAATTCATATTTATTATTACTCACTTTTTTTAATTGAGCATTCATTGAAAACCTGTTAGGTATTGTAAACTGTATATTGTTAATGTCTGTTTTAATACTAATGAATTTATCAGCTTTACAGTCAGTTGACCAAATGGAAGATTTAGGAATTGTTATAGAATCTTTTATTACTGTTGATGACTGATTTTCAATTTGATGAATAAGATCTGGAAAGTTTTTTATGAAAAAATTATTATCTGCAAAAGGTGGTAAAATTGATACTTTTAGGCTTTTTAAAAGATCCCATTTCTTTGTTCTTAAATTATAAAGGTATAAGTCAGCAATACTTTCTTCTTTTATATTAATACTTTCTTCTGTGCAGCCCGAAGATGTATCTAAGTATTTTTTTGTTATTTGAAAACAAAAAATATTATATAATTCATACTTACCATTTAAAAGCTTAGAAACAATTTTATTTTCAGTTTCCCAATCATCATATTCATATTTATTTTCCTTAAAATATTGATCTTTCCAAAAAGAAATGAGTGTTTTATCCTTGGGAATGAAATGAACAGAAAAATAGCCTTCTTTTTCACAATCTAAATAATTGTAATGAGGATGGTCAGCTGGTGTTGATTCATCAACAGACATTGAATATCTTTTGAAATATTTCTTATTAAGAAAATCAACCTGAGTGATTTCTTTATTAATGACTTTGGTCGTTATATTTTTTTCTTTTGCATCATTTCTACATGATACTAATAAACATAAAAAACTTATTATTGTTACTATACTATTTAATCGGATTACCATTTTTATCAAATTTTGTTTTCATATAATCTTCTGCTTTCACTCTGTATGATCCTAGGTCACGGAAATTAAGGTATCCATCACCTTTTGTTGCTGCTTCAATGTGACAATGCCAGTATTTCTTGTTAATTCCAGAGCCTTTTACTCCATTTAGAAATTCACTGCTTGAAGCATTTCCTGTCGATCCTGATTGGGCTATTTTTTGGCCATGTTTTACTTTTTCCCCTTTTTTAACATATATTTTATTAAGATGACAATATAAGATAAATACAGTTTTCCCATCTTTATCTTTAGATTTTATCATTAAAGTATTACCTAAACTTTTATATCTATATTCGTTCGTCTTAAAAGTATTTACTATAGCTGTAACTTCGCCACACATTAGAGAATGTACATCTTTATATGTTGGACCTGAAAGAATATCTATTCCTTTATGCCCTCTTGCAGAATTATATCCAAATCTATTATTATTTTTTCCTCCATTATCTGAACTTATCTCGGGATTTTCCCATACATCAGCATAATGAAAACATTGTGAACAATCTTCTGGACATTCATTTTTAGATTGAGGTTCTTTATTATCATTTGATTCACAACATCCATATCCAAATTCTTTTAAAAAACCTTTTTTTAAATGTAATTCTTTACTTGGTTCAATTAATTCTTCTTTAAGGTTTTTCTCGTAAATGGCCTTTACCATATCAAAAGTATATGATGAACTTTGTTGCCCATATGGGGAGTCTGGTAAACTTGCCCAACATAAACTAGAAATAAGAGCAGCTTTTTTAATATCATTATTAATAATCATTTGGATGATATCTCCTTGTTTCCCTTTAAATCTTTTTCTCCATTCTTTTAATTTTTCTTCTTTTACTGTATCACGAATCTTCTTTTTCTTATCTTTCCACACCACAGGATTATAGAAGCTATCCGAACGGTCTTGGATATAATTGTGCTTCATAATTACTAAGCAGAATTTATCTTGAGATTCTTGATCAAAGCTAGTGATATTATATTTTTTTGAGTAGTCCAACTTTTCAGAATAATGCCAATTTTTATTTTTGTCCTGATAATATCCTGTCAAATTTTTCCATGTATCCGTCATTATTTGATATGCACCTGCAGCTGAAGATGAATATTTACCAGATGTAATTACTTCTTCAGGATGCTTACTTAAATCTGAGAACTGTTTTCCGCTATATTGAGTAGTGTAGCCATTTTCTGTATCTGTGCCTTCTTTTACTCTTAACATTCTGATAAATGCTCTTACTCTTGCTTCGCATTCACATGCTTTTTCATCTTTTGATTTAGAAGACTGTGTCTTATCCACCACCACCGCACTCTTCACCTTCTCCATTTCCATCAAACCATCCGAATTTACCCCAAATTTCTGAGATTCTGCAGAAAGATCTGTGGAGATAATTTCTATAAAATAGTTTTGTGTATAGAAATTCGAATTGCCGATAGGAAAGCCTATTTCTTTTTCAGAACTAACTTTTGTAATGATAAATCCTGGGGTATCATATACATCGGCAGGAATTTTAATCATTGCACTTCTATAAACTTCATGGGTGGATGTGGAAACATATTTCCAGATGACATACTGAATGTGTTTTCCCACCATATTTTTGGAGTTAATTCTTACCCTAACTTTATCTCCTAAAGCTACTTTGGAAAGCTCTTTTCCTGTATCATCTATGAAAACCGCTTCTATAATATTACCTTTAGGATCCGGCTGTTTGGGACCACCTTCTGGTCCGACCGGGAATTTTGGTGTGTGTTTCTCAGGCTGCGGCTTAGGTTTGGGTTGAGGCTGTCCCTTATAATCAGGGTTGGCTACCTCTACATTCACCTGGCTGGCTCCCTGAATTTTCCCGGAGTAGGTGGCCGTAACATAATATTCATGATTCGCTCCTTCATTTCTGTCTCCTTTCATCAGAAACTGATTGGCCATCTGACGAAGGATTTTTTCATCAGACATAAGAGGAATAGCGACTTCCGCAATTCCTTTTTCATTGACGCGAGCCTTGTAACTGCGTGTGTGACGGTTGTTTTTGTTAATACTGGCATCGTGCCCTTTCCCAGGAGCGTCATCTTCCCAAAGGTGAAACTCAATTTCTTTATTAAACATCGCGATGCAGTGAGCCTGCGCAATAAGGGTATCACGGTAGCTGGCTGTATTGAAATCTTTTGCTCCTCTGTTAAAGAGGACTACTTTATCAATCTTCGGAACCTTGTTGCTGATAGGAACTATTATAAGGCTGCCAGCAAGTTCCTTGGTAACGGAAATACCGGGTAAAATCCCTTTTTTAATTTCATACACCTTCATTTGAAACTCTACTCCCAGCGCTATTTCCCCAAAGTTGTATGTTACCTTTTCACCGGTCTTGGGCTTTCCGGTGATGTCTTTCCAGCTTCCGTTCTTTTGTTTCTTAAAAAGATACCATTCATAGTCCCTATTCAGTACGAATGAAAGTCCTGAAGGCTTTACTTCGTAGGAACACACTGTTCCAACCCGAGGATTCTGATCCCCGGCAATATTCCCTGTCATGGCTGATAGAACTTAAATAGCTTCCAGCTGAAAGCTATAGAGACAGGTATTACTTTTCAGATTAAATTGTAGGAGAGGATGAGGGATTATATCCTCATACAGGGTTACATTCTTTTTCATTTTGTTTTTGTGTTTGTTCAAAAACAAAAGTAAAAAAAATCATGATATAGTGATATAAAAAACTTGAATTTAAAGTTAATTTTTCTCAACAGAATATACCGGAGCCGCTTTTAACCACTGATACTTAAGGTTTCTGTCTTTGGCTATAAAACGATACCCTTCAAGCTTCTTCAGATACACATACATAGAATCTGTATTTTTGATCTTTAATTTATATTGAGATAAAAACAGCATGGGCATATCTACCGTAGAATCTCTTACTGTTTTCAATACTTTTCCGGATTTCACTTTATAGAGATAAAATGATTTTCCACGGCCTTTTGAACTGTCTGAAAGTTTTACATCCGAACTTGCAAGTACGAGTTCACTTCCATCAAAACATTCATCTTCATTCATGATGTATGCTTTTCCTTCCTGGCGTTCCTGTGCGAAAAGATCATTTTCGTAAGTGCCTGGACTTTGGTATTTTTTTTCACAACTTATCAAAAAAACCATTGATAACATTGGTAAACCAATGATAAGTTTCTTATTCATATTCAATTTCATAGGTGTTGGTTGAAAAAAAACCGATGTAATATTGCATCGGTTTTTGTTATGTAAAGTATGTTTATGTTACTCCTGAGTATATTCTGCATCCCATTCGTTACCATCATCTCCTTTATGTCCGTCCAATTTAATAACGAAACTTTTTGTAGGGAAATAAGGGGTCATGCGGATATCCAGCCATACTCTGTCTTTGTTTACTCTATCCTGCTCGAAACGAACAATTTTGAATTTCTCGATCAGCTTGTCCGGTCCTTTGATATTGTCAAGGAACGTTACAATCTGTCTTCTCAAATCGTCTTCGTTTTTAGCATTCCAGTTTTCGAAAGCTCTTCTGTTAAGGAAGTCTAATAATACTTTGGTTACATAGTCGAATACACGAACTACGGAATACGTCTGAAGACCGATATTGTCTCCTGTAAATAAGGTCTTCGCTGAGAAAGCCATAATTTTTCCGTACTCGTTAACCATTGGTACAAGACCCATTTTTTCCAGCTGAGAAATTTCACTTTTCTTCAGTTCGAATTTTACGGCGTCTACTTCGTTGATGTTACCATGTTTTTTACCTGCTGCCACCTGAGACATCAGTGTTTTATGGATTTTTCCGGCTAATGAAGTGGAAGGCGGAAGTTCTACGTTTTCTTCTTCCCCTACTTCTTCAGCTTTACCACGTCCTACCAGCCAGTTACACGTCATGATAACGTTACTTCTGTGAAGCTCACCTCCTGTAAGGTTTGCAGAGTGGAATAAGTCTACTACATCATCCGGCTTATCAAGGTTGGCGAAGTCTGTAACCATCATCACTTTGTTTTCGTTACAGATTTTTGCCCACTTCTCGATGACCTTGTTTGATCCTAAATATCCAGGTATGGCAAGGATTGAGTAGTTATCTCTAAGGTCAAGACGGTCATAATAATTTTTGAATTCTTCTGAAATAGCATCAATGAACAGAGGATTATCCAGATCTGAAACCTGCTCAAGGCTTGCATTGACGATACTTACGTTATCCACTTTATCCAATTCTGTATTTTTATAGAATTGGGCTACTGTTCTGTAGTTGGTTTCCAGCATACGAACAGCATCCAGTGTATTTTTTAAGTTTTTCTTTAAATTCTCGTCGGCCTGTTGTGCTTTACTTTTGCACGTATCAGCCATTTTATCAGCAGATTCGCTACCTTCTAAAAGGTTTACCCAAAGGTTGATCTTCTGAAGAAGTTCTTTTCTTTCTTCTGCTTTATTGCTGTCGTTCAGGAAGATTTCTTTTCTTGCCTTTCTTGTTGGGTTCATATTGGCAATACCGTCTACAACGGATTCAACAAAGCCAAATCCTCCCATTTTATTGAGCTCTGCAAGCGGGTTGCCCTTCGGCTGCCCTGCGTGTTGCTGCTGACCCTGCTGCTGGCTTTCTTGTGCCTGTAATTTGCTATCCATGATTTAATGTAAGTCTTTAATTATTTTTCAAGTTCTTGTGCCACTTCTTTCAATACCTCTATGAACGCCGCTCTTGTCTGATCGTTCTCCAGCATATTGCGTAGAATTTTGTTTGTTTTCAGCTGACGTACTATTTTATTGTACTGCTCCTGTTCCATGCTCAATTGCTGCAGATAATCAGACTTCTGAGTAAGGCTTTTAGGGGTAAAGTCTCCAAGGTTTTGAAAACGGAATTCTTCTTCTACCACTCCACCATCTTCTGTTTCGTGCTGTACCGATACTGAAGGCTGGAAATGTCTGAAAACGTCTTCCACTGTTTTTAATCCTGTTACGATTTCAGGGGTATAAGACTCTTCTGTTGTAAGCTGGCTTACTATCAGTGATTTATTTTCCTGTATTTCCTGAATAGCTTCATTAGCGTCTACTTTTACCTCGTTTCCGCCAACACCATAATTAAACATTGCCATATTATTGTTATTTTGAGATTTACTATTTTGGTTTGGATCTGTCCTTGAGTAATTTACCGATGAATCAAATAAATTACCAATCCAATGTTTAAATTTAAAAAAAAACTCTAACATACAAAATTTTACTAAGATTTTTCTTGGATCATCAAAATTCTCCTGCATTTATTCAACATAAAATCACCGTATTACGATATCACTAAGCTATGAAAAAATAAATAAAGTCTTTCAAGAAAAATTAAATAATTTTTCGTTCTCCGTACTCTGTACAAAATGGTAAAATGAATGTTAAAATAAGAAATCCTCAGACTTTACAAGAAAATATTCTTTATATTTAAAGAAAGTGAACCGTGTTATGAAAGATGTAAAAATAGCGTTCAGAAAACCGATATTTCCAGTTTCAGAAGCATTACAGCAATATTTGGAAAAATACAACAGAACCACCAAAATTAAGTTTCTGTATGAAGATCTTTTGAGATTTAATGACAGTGTGAGTATTCTGGATAAGGAAGGAAAAGATACCTTATGGCTTGGAGTATTGTATTCTGAATATGAGTTTAAAGAAATAGAAGCTAATTTAAATAAAATTTACACCCTCCTTCATTCTGATGGAGATACCGCTACGCTACCTTATCTGACAGTGGATACCATCGATTTTTGTACTTTCGGAAATTCAAAACCTTTCCGGATCCGGGTGAGAAATGTACTGAATGATAATTATACCTATTTTTATATTAAACAGGCTGATGCTTCCCGGATATTCGGACTGGAACTTGAAGATCTGCTTTCTCCCAACCGGATTAACTTTCTGGTGTATAAAAACACTCTGATTGAAGAACATATCTTAGGGATTCCCGGGGATGTCTTTATTCAGAAACATCTGCCCAACTGTACAGAGCTGGAAAAAGCACAGATCTCCAAGGAATTCGTGAAATTCAATGAACGCTGCCTTATCGGACTTCTTGGGGACATGCGTTCTTATAATTATGTGGTGATTCCCATCCATGATTTCGACCAGGTGATTTACAGAATCCGCCCCATCGATTTTGATCAGCAGACTTATGAGGGAAACCTGAAAGTATATCTTCCCCAGTATTTCAAGGAAAACAATCAGATGGTGAATATGGTTCTGGAAAAACTGAAGCCAAGTTCTATAGAACAGTACCGCAAGGAAGTGCGTTCCCAGATCGTAAAAAGAGTTACGAGCAGCCAAAACAGGTTTTATGAGCTCATTTCTATTATGAAAAAAGACAATATTGCGCCGGAAGCCAATGTCATAGAACTAAGGACAGCCTTACAAAAACTCACCTACGATGTCAATTTCAAGTATTGTAAAACCATGGGAGATATTATGGAAACCGGAATAAAGTTTGTGCTCCGGAACTATAAGAAAGAATATTAAAAAGAGAATCCGCCTCAAGTGAGGCGGATTCTTTCTTGTCTAACAATTTAAGGTAAAATTACCAGATTTTTATTCTGTCCTGAGGAGCTTTATACATTTTGTCTCCCGGTTTGATATCAAATGCTTTGATGAATGAGTCCTGATTGACCAACGGACCAAATGCTCTGAACATTCCCGGAGAATGAGGATCGGTTTTCACCTGGTTGATCATATACTGATCGGTAGCTTTCGTTCTCCAAACCGTTGCCCAGCTCATGAAAAATCTCTGATCCTGAGTAAATCCACTGATCTTTCCAGGGTTTCCTTTATCTTTTAAGTACATCTGAAGGGCATCATAAGCCACTGCTACTCCACCTAAGTCACCGATGTTCTCACCGCTTGTAAATTTACCGTTCACGAAGCTTCCTTTTACAGGTTCGTAAGCACTGTACTGAGCGGCTAACTGGCCTACTTTTGCATCAAAGTTTTTACGGTCTGCATCCGTCCACCAGTTATTCAGGTTACCATCTCCATCGAAACGGGAACCGCTGTCATCAAATCCGTGAGAAATTTCGTGACCGATTACGGCTCCGATTCCTCCGAAGTTCACTGCAGCATCCGCTTTAGGATTGTAGAAAGGAGGCTGAAGAATAGCTGCGGGGAATACAATTTCGTTGTTTGATCCGCTATAGTAAGCATTTACAGTTTGTGGAGACATTCCCCATTCTGTTTTGTCAACCGGTTTTCCTACTTTATCTAAACTTCTCTGATACTGCCATGCTGCTACATTCTGAAGGTTTGAATAAAGCGTAGCTCCTTCTTTTGGAGATTCTACTTTCAACTGTGTATAATCTTTCCATTTATCCGGATAAGCAATTTTTACGGTAAACTTGGACAGTTTTTCCTGAGCTTTTACTTTGGTTTCCGGAGACATCCAGTCTATATTGGCAATATGTGTTTTGAATGATTTTAAAAGATAATCAATATATGTTTCCATCTGCTTCTTAGCTTCAGGAGTGAAGTATTTCTCAACATACAGTTTTCCGAAAGCTTCTCCAAGAACACCATTGACAAGGGTAAGCCCTCTCTTGTTCATCGGACGCTGTTCTTTTTGCCCCTGTAAATATTTCGCATAGAAATCAAATCTGATCTGCTCTAAATTGTCATCCAGGTTGCTTGCATTTCCGTTGATGATATGGTATTTCAGATAATCTTTCAGTAAAGGAAGGTTTTTCTGGGTAATGAACTGATCCATATTCTGGTAATATTTCAGTTCTCCAATGATCACTCGGTCTGTGTTTACGCCTGCATCTTTCAGGTATTTGGCAAGATCAACGTTTTTCACAAGACCTGATAATTCAGATACATTTTTAGGATTGTATCTTAAGTTGGCATCCCTGTTCTGCTCAAGTGTCAGCAAGTAATTGGCAAGCTTTTTTTCAAAGTCTACCACATTCTGTGCAGCCTGAGTTGTATTTTTATATCCTAAAACTCCGAATAATTTTCCAACATATGTCTGATATTCAGTCAGTGTTTTAGTATTGGCATCATTTACTTTCTGGTAATAGTCTCTCCCTAAACCAAGATCCGGACCACCAAGATACACCGCATTCATCTTGGAATTCTTCATATCAGCACCTACTCTCCATCCGTAGAAAGAGTTATCTCCTAATCTTGTAGCTTCCAAAAGGTATTTCTGAAGATCTCCAAGGGTTTTAATAGCATCTACTTTGGCAAGATCAGCTTTGATAGGTGCCAGACCTTCTGCATTTCTCTTATTTGTATCCATAAAAGAGGCATACAGATTCTGGATTTTCTGTCCTTCTGATCCTGCAGGATATGATTCTGTAAGAATTTTGTTCAAAATATCTAATGAAGCATCATCTACATTTTCTCTCAAAGCATTGAAAGATCCCCAGTTTGCTTTATCGGCAGGAATCTGAGTCGTTTTCACCCAGTTTCCGTTCACATAGCTAAAAAAGTCATCCTGTGGACGGACACTTGTATCCATATATGATAAATTAATCCCCTCTTCTTTTGCTTCTTCTTTTACCGGTTCGGCTACTTTTGCCGTAGCTTCAGTTTTATTCTCTGTCCCTGCAGTCTTAGCTGTACCACACGAATTAAGAAATACAATACCTGAAAGGGCAAGTATTCCAATATTTAGCTTTTTCATTAAAATAATTTTTGATTTTACACAAACTTACCAAATATACAAACTTTAATGATATGTAGTAATTGATATATGGTGAAAAGTGAAAATTCAATGTTTAATGTTTGATGTTATTAGGTATAAAACCACCCCGTCAAAAATTCTTTGAATTTTTGCCACCCTTCCGTGGGAGGGGAATGATGGAAGCCGTTATTGTAAAAATTGTTCCCTTCGATTACTTATTACTTATTACTTATTACTTATTACTTATCACCTATTTTGCCTAATCCCTAATCCCTAATCCCTAATCCCTAAAACCTGCTACCTGCAACCTATCATCTACCACCTAAAAAAACAAAACCGCTCATTGCTGAGCGGTTGTTATTGTTACCAGATTTTGATTCTGTCTTCCGGAGCTTTGTATAATTTGTCTCCTTTTTTCACATCGAATGCTTTATAGAAAGCGTCAACGTTGATAAGTGGACCAAAACTTCTGAAATATCCCGGAGAATGCGGGTCAGTTTTCACCTGATTCACCATATATTTCTCACTTGATAATGTTCTCCAAACGGTTGCCCAGCTTAAGAAGAATCTCTGATCCTGAGTAAATCCGCTGATTTTTCCTGGGTTTCCTTTGTCTTTTAAATACATCTGAAGAGCATCATAAGCGATGTTTACACCTCCCAAGTCAGCGATATTTTCACCGTTTGTGAAAGTACCGTTTACAAAAGTTCCTTTTACAGGCTCGTATTTGTCATACTGAGAAGCAAGGGCTTTTGTTGCTTTTTCGAAGTTGGCTTTATCTTCCGGAGTCCACCAGTCTACCAGGTTACCATCTGCATCGAACTGTGCACCTGAATCATCAAATCCATGGCTCATTTCGTGACCGATAACTGCACCGATACCTCCGAAGTTTACAGCAGCATCAGCTTTAGGGTTAAAGAATGGCGGCTGAAGGATGGCAGCAGGGAATACAATCTCGTTATTTACCGGATTATAATATGCATTTACAGTCTGCGGAGTCATTCCCCATTCTGTTTTATCCACCGGCTTGCCAATTTTAGCTAAATCTTTGTTGTATTGCCATTCCGTAATGTTCTGAAGGTTCTGATATAGGTTTCCTCCTTTAGCTTCAGAAACGATATTTAATTTTGAATAGTCTTTCCATTTATCCGGATAAGCAACTTTTACAGTGAACTTGTTCAGCTTCTGCATTGCTTTTTCCTTCGTTGTTGAAGACATCCATGCTAAGTTATTGATATGAACAGCGAAACTCTTCTTTAAATAGTCAATCAGTTCTACCATCTGAGCTTTTGCTTCAGCAGGGAAATATTTCTCAACATATAGTTTTCCGAAAGCTTCTCCCAAAGTACCGTTGATCAATTCAAATCCTCTCTTGTTAAGAGCTCTCTGTTCCTGCTGGCCTCTAAGGTATTTGCCATAGAAAGCAAACTTCATATTTCCTAAGTTTTCGCTTAAGTAAGAAGCACTTCCGTGGATCATATGGAATTTAAGATAATCTTTGATCACAGGAAGGTCCTGAGCATTGATCAATTTATCAAAATTCTTGTAGAATCCCAATTCGCTGATAATGACCTTATCCGTATTTACTCCTACTTTTTTAAGGTAACCAGGGATGTCTACTCCTTTCACCAATGCTGAAAGTTCAGCCATTGTTTTAGGATTGTACTGAAGGGTGTTGTCACGGCTCTGTTCATTTGTCAGATAGGTATTTGCAACACTTTTTTCAAAGTTTACAATACCTTTTGCAGCCTCATCAGCATTTTTATATCCTAATTCTTTTAGCATTGAAGCTACATATTTCTGATATTCAGCAATTGCTTCTGTATTTTTTTCGTTTACTTTCTGATAGTAGTCTCTTCCTAAACCTAAAGTGGCATTTCCTAAATAAACAGCATTCATTTTAGAATCTTTAAGATCTGCATCTACTCCCCATCCGTAAAGAATGTTCTCTCCTTCTTTCGTTACAGAAGTAAGGTAGTTCTGAAGATCAGCCATGCTTTTAATAGCATCAATCTTATTCAGGTTTTCCTGGATTGGTTTAATCCCGTCTGCATTTCTTTTCTCCATGTTCATGTATGTAGCATACAGATCCTGGATCTTTTTCCCTTCACTTCCGTCAGCAAATTTATCTTTCAGAAGAGAATTCAGGATGGTCATGGAATTGTTATCCGTATCCTCCGCCAGCTTGTTGAAGCTTCCCCATGTTGGTTTGTCAGATGGAATTTTGGCTGTTTTCATCCATGTTCCACTCACATAGTTGTAAAAGTCATCCTGAGGACGTACAGAAGTGTCCATCAGGCTAAGGTCTAAGCCTTTATCTGTGTTATTCACTGCTACTTTAGCAGCTTTTGCTTGTGCGCTCATAGTCGTCTGAGTACAGATCCCTGCTATTAAAAACAAAGAAAGCGTTATTTTTTTCATTATGATAACAATTTATAGAATATGTATGATTTATTTTGAATTTGTTACTTTTTATAAAAACAAATTTAAATAAATAACATGAAAGTATCTTAAGTGGGAAGTTGGGAGCTGGAAGCTGGAAGTTATGAAAATCCGGAACTTCCAGCCTCATTCTTCCAGCTTCCAGCCTTTATCATTTATCATGAAGTTGCTATCTCTTTTACATTTCCGGTTCTTTTCAGAACTCCCCAGGACTGCATTTCGCCTTTCAGTGCTTTTCTTAAACTTTTAAATAATACAATATACATCAGCCATCTATACCCGAATCTCTGTGGAATGATATACAGCAGATTGGTTAATTTTTCCCGCTGCATGATAAATGCCACTAAAGCCAGGGAAGCATCCACCAAAAGGAAGATCAGATAATAGGTGAATATTTTGTCTCCGTTTCCGGAAAGAATTCCAAAGAACATAATCACATCTGCCATCGGCGAGAAAAATGGGATGATGTATTGGAATAATAAAATATTCGGCATTGCCCAAAGTCCCAATCCTTTATATCCGGGGTTAAGGAAAGTCTGTCTTTGCTTCCAGAACATCTGCATGATTCCGTAGGTCCATCGGAAACGCTGTTTTAAAAACTGATTGGCGGTTTCCGGAGCTTCCGTGACGGCAATTGCTCTATTCTCGTTAGCCACCGTATATCCGGCTTTTAAAATTTTTACGGTTATATCACAATCTTCTGCCAGCGTATCTGATGAATAGCCTCCCGTTTCAATAACCACTGCTCTTTTAAATGCCCCGATAGCACCCGGAATTACAGTAATGGCATTAATGTGAGCATACGCCAGTCTGTCGAAGTTCTGACTCGTTGTATATTCTATAGCCTGCCATCTGGTAAGCCAGTTAACTCTGTTTCCGACTTTTACATTTCCTGCTACTGCAGCAATCTTTTCTTCAGGATCAGAATTTAAAAATCTTGCAATAAGATATTTCACGGCATCCTGCTGCAGTTTGGTATCGGCATCAATACATACTACATATTCGGCATCGGTCTGTGATATCCCGAAATTTAAAGCAGTTGCTTTTCCACCGTTTCTTTTGGTGAAAATTTTCAGCTTCGGATGATCAGGAAATGCCGCTTTTGCTTTTTCATAAGTAGAATCTTTACTGCCGTCATCTACCATAATGATATCAAAGTTGGGATAAGTCTGTTTCAATAAGTTCTGCAGGGAAGACACAATATTCACTTCTTCATTATAAGCAGGAACAATAATGGAAACTTTCGGATAAGATTTCAGAACCGGAAACTCGCCCAGCTTTCTTTCTTTGTTTCTTTCTTTAAAAGCCCAGTATGCCATCAGCAATAATCTGATCAATCCTAATACAATGAAAATAGTAAATAATGCCACGAGAAAATAACTTACTCCATAGATAATGGTAGCCAAAACAAGGTTCAGCTGCATGATGTAATATGACTTCGTTTTAGGCACTTCAGGCATCAGTTCGCTTCTGCTTTTGTGTAAGATATTGGTCAGGTTCGTAAAATGATAACCCTGTTTCTGAAGCGTCGGAATCAGAATTTTTAAAGCTTTTACCGTTTCTTCTCTGGTATCTCCTCCTGCATCGTGAAGAAGAATGATGTTCCCTCGCTCCTGTTTGACGCCGGCTAATACCCTTTTTACAATTTCATCTGCTTTTATTCCCGGCTGCCAGTCTTCAGGATCTATATTTTCTCCAATATCAAGATAATTCTGCTGTCTGGCCAAAGCTACCGGAATAATCTCTTCCGAAGTGGTAGGTTCAGAGTCTGCGTTGTATGGAGCTCTGAACAGGATTGTACTGTGTCCCGTCACACACTCTATGAGCAAACGGGTAAGTTTCATTTCAAGCAAAGCTCTTTCCGGACTTACTTTTGCGACATTTTCATGGGTAAAGGTGTGATTTCCTATTTCATGTCCTTCTCTATAAATTCTTTTAACAAGCGGAAGGTTCTTTTCTGCATTTAATCCTACCAGAAAGAAAGCTGCCGGAACATGATATCTGGACAATACATCCAAAACCTGTGGCGTATAGGTTTCATCCGGACCATCATCAAAAGTAAGCACGAGTTCTTTCTGAGGAGCACTGCCATATTTTTTCACTTCATAAGAACTTGGATAGGTAACATAGTTTTCGTCTGTGATAATTTTCTCTTTCGGATCCACTTCCAATGCAATCTTTCCGTCATGAGGCGTATTCAGAACATCCAGTACTTCCCCGTCACCGATATAATCCACCATGGTCTGCCCTTTTACATTTTCCAATGTTTTTAAGTTCAGTTTGGATAATCCTGCAAACGTAAGATCTTTATCATAGAAGTTCCACACTCTGCTGTCTTCACTTCCCAGTCTCCAGAGTGCAGTTCCTGCCAAAGGATATTCTGAAGAGAAACGCATTGTGTTGAAGATAGAAGCCGCATCATTGAAAAATACAGTGTGGGTAAGATTTTTGGAATCCGTGTAAGAATAATTTAAATTAAACGTATTGTCATTAAAATCTATAACCGCTTTACTGGCGCTGGCTTTCGTAATTGCCTGCATATAAGTAACAGAAGTATTGTCATCCGGATTGGAGCTCCAGTCATAGCCATAAGCTCCAAGGCCCAGAATTATTTTTTGCGGGGAGGTTTGCTTTACAATTTTTCCTGTCTGCTGTTCAATCCATTTCTGAGAAGACACCGGACCGGCATCGCTTCCGGCAGAGTATTCATCATAAGCCATCAGCACAAAATAATCTACATAAGGATTCAGTCCTGGAATGTTGTAGTCATCATTGTCCGTCATGATATCCATGGTAACCAGTAACTGATTTTTTTTGAAAGTCTCTGAAAGCTCTTTCATAAAAGCAATCAGATTTTCATCAGAATTAAGGTTCATATCTTCAAAGTCAATATTAATTCCTTTGAAGTGGTATTTTTTACATTGCTGAGTGATTTTTTGAATCAGACGGCTTCTTTTCTGAGGATCATTAAGAACTTTTGCCAGCCCTTCTGAACGGAATTCCCTGTCGAAGTTATTACTCAGCATCGGCATGGCAGCCACTCCTGTTCTCTTGATCACTTTATAGCCTTCCGGATCTACATTGGTTTTAAGATCTCCGGTTTTAGGATCAAGGAAAAACCATTCCGGGAAAACAAGATTCACGTGTCTGATATTTCTTTTCAGAGACATCAGAGACTGAGGATCCCAGGCTACATAAAATGCAGAACGGATCCCTCCCGGAAACTGAGCCCAGTTTCTGTTCTGATTTTTATATCTTTCTGCTCTTGCTTTCTCAATTTTGTCGAGATTGGTGTGAATTGTTTTTTCAGAAATAAAGCTTCTGAAACCTTTATATTCTTTAGAAATTTTATTCTCCTGAAGATAAGGTTTATTGGCTGTAATTACTGCTTTATAATCTTCTTTAAAAGGAATTTTAGGACTTTTGTCCAGGGTCATCATCAGACCTAAAGCAAGAAGAAGCAGTACTCCTATAAAAATAAAGACACGGCTTCCCCATTGCACACTTTTCCAGCGTTTTTTGCTGCTGGTCTGAAAAATCTGTTTGGAATTTTCCACGATTTTGAAATTTATTGAATGGCAGTCAAAAAGCGTGAAAAACTGTATAAAAATTAATTAAAAAAAAATTAAAAAATAATTCCCTATCTAGCTGTTTACAAGCAGGCTTACCACATCCTGAATCACTTTTTGGGAGACAAAATTCATAAAATCTACCCTTTCCAGATGCGGCATGTATAATTTTGAGGTTACTTCCTGATCATTGATTCTGATCGTATAGTAAACTGTTCCAACATCCTTACCGTCTTCTCCTTTCCCCGGACCCGCAACACCGGTTGTAGAAAGGGAAATATGAGTCTCGAACAATTCCTGACAACCTTTTGCCATTTCCTGGGCCACCTGCTCACTTACAACCGTAAACTGTTCTACAGTATCTTTGGAAACATTTAAAATTTTAATCTTTTTCTCTGTGGCATAGGCAACCACTCCACCCAGGAAATATTTCGAGCTGCCGGAAACTGAAGTAATCATTTTTGCCAGTTCACCTCCGGTACAACTCTCTGCTGTGGAGATCGTCATGTTTCTTTCGGTAAGCATTTCTGCCAGAATATTTTCAATTTTATCCTCAGATACTGCAATGACATGACCTTCTACCAAAGGAAGCAATTTCTGAATTTCTTCTTCTGTTATTTGTTTCAACTGCTCTTCGTTATCGCCGGAAGCAGTCAGACGAAGCTTTACACGGGTTCCCACCGGAAGATAAGACAGTGCAATATTTCCCGGAAGTGCCAGTTCCCAGTCTTCAATTTTATCAGCCAGTATACTTTCAGGAATTCCCACCACAGAAACAATCTGGGTATGGATATAATGAAGACTGAATCTTTGCTGTAAATAAGGAATAATCTGATCTTTAATAAGCGGTTTCACCTCATAGGGAACACCCGGAAGGCTGTAGCACAATTTTCCGTCCTGTTCCATCATCATACATGGTGCCGTTCCGTAATGGTTCTGAAAAACGATGGATTTGGTAGGGACAAATGCCTGTTCGCGGTTTCTTTCGAGAATATCTGCTCTTCCACGTCGTTCCATATAGCCTTTCAAATGATTGAATGTCACCTCATCCAAAGCAATTTCATCATCAAAATATTCAGCCAGGGCCTTTTTGGTTTTATCATCACGGGTTGGCCCGAGACCTCCTGTTGTAATGACTAAATCACCGGTTTCAAAGGCGGTGTTCAATGCATTTTTAATGGTTTCAATTTCGTCTGAGATCGTAAGAATCTGAATGACTTTTATTCCTATATTTTTAAGTTCAGTCGCAATAAAATTAGAATTGGTATCTACCGTATTTCCGGAAAGGATTTCATCACCGATAGTAATCAGAACAGCTTTTTCCATATATTTTTTTGTTGAAAAAAATTCTATGCAAATGACGGAAAATTCTGTGGCAGCGGCAATATAAATTGATTTTTTCTATTTTTGAAGAAATTATCTAAAACTACAATACAAATTATGTCTAAATATGATGATGCTTCATGGCATTATGGCGGTGATTTTCCGGAAGGCCTTCCTCAGAAAAACGGGGCTACCCATACAGGAATGTTCCTGAACTGGTGTATCCATAACGATCTGATCTCTGATGAACTGAAGGAAGATGGTGAAGAGGAAATAGAAAAAGTAAAGCGAAGAGAAATAACCGGTGCTGAATTCATTATGGATTCCTGCGACGGAAAATTCTCAGAATATGACCTGAATGAATTGGGAAATCTTTTTGCAAAAGATTATTATGCTGATGATACCGATTTTGGAAACAGATACAGCTCATTCGCTGATGATTATGTGAATATTTTTGATGCTAAAGCAGAAGAAAATGACTACGAATACGAAACTTTTTATCACATCGAAGATACCTATGAAAATTATGATCTGATGAAACAGGTGATAGATCACCGTTTTGAAGAATGGAAAGAATATATTAACAGCTAATAGATAAAAGGGCAAAACTGTACATAATATACTTATCTGCATTTTTGCCCTTCCGCTATTTTGCGATTTGGATTATTCTTTATTGATTATGCCTTACCCAGATCAGTTCATCGGTGTTATAGCCTATTTTTTTTGCTTTCTGGAGGAAACGCTGACGGATGCTTTCCGGAATGCTGGTGGTACGGGAAAGGATCCACAGATATTTTAAACTGCTTCCTGCTACAAGAGCATATTGATAGTCTTCATCAATATCTATGACGTTGTAACCGGCCCAGATCGGCTTAAAAAATGAAACTTTCAAACGGGCTTCTGCAGGATCTTTTACAAATTTTGCTTCCCCGATAGATTCATTCCATACTTTTTTTGTGTAATCATAGCCTTTATTTCTTACCTGAACAGTACCATCCGGATTTTCTGTATACTCTGCTGTAACATTGTCCATGTTTTTCTCGAACCTGTAATCGAAACGGGCGACCTCATACCACTTGCCCAGATATTTTTTAAGATTAAAATTCTTTACCGCAGATGCTCCCCTGGGAATTCTTACAGAACAGGAATTGAAAATGATAAGCCCCAGTGCTCCCAATGAAACGGGAAGTATAATTTTATGAATGGTTTTCATGACAGGAATATTTTATGTGGTTATGATAGAACGTCAAAAATAATGCCTTTGGTCTGTTAAGGACCCATAAATTCTATGAAAATACTTTCAGAAAATTATCTTTAAAGCTTCCTGAAACCTCTATTTCCGTATCATCTGACAGCATCACGGTTCCGCTTTTATGATAGGATTTTACAAAACCTGTATTGATGATGTGTGAACGGTGAACCCTCACAAACGGGTTTTCCAGAAGATCATCAAAATGCTTCAGAAAACGGCACACCATCTTCTTTGAACCATCGGTAAGATATACCTGAGTAAAATTTCCATCCGCCTGGAGTCTTACAATATCTTCCGTTTTTACAACGTCAAATCCCTGTAAAGTTGGCAAAATCAGCTGCTGTTTTTCAGGTTTTAATTTCAGATTCTCAAGAAGGATCTTATTCCGGTTGAGTTCCTCTTTTTTCTCAAGACTTTCCGCTACTTTATTTACTGCCAGAATCAGTTCCTGAATATCGATAGGTTTTAAAATATAATAGCTTGCTGATTTATTTAGAGCCTGTAATGAATATTGTGAAAATGCGGTAATAAAAATAGTTTCGTAAGAGAAATCTTTGGTAGCTTCCAGTACATCAAAGGCATTTCCGAAAGGCATTTCTACATCCAGGAAGACCAGTTGAGGCTGCTTTTCAGCAATTAACGGAACTGCTTCTTTGATATTTTCAGCTTCACCCAGAATTTCCACCTGCGGACAGTATTTGGTAAGATAGCTTCGTAAAACTTCTCTTGCTATAAGTTCATCGTCAACAATGACAGCTTTTATTTTCATTTGAAAAGATTTTAGGTGGCTGGTAACAGATTTCAGATGCAAATTAGTAATATTTAACCAATCGTACAATCGGTCCAAAACTTACAGTCCGCCTTAATCCTGCTAAGCAAGATTCATCCGGATAGTCACCAAAACTCCACTGTTATTTTCTTTATCCTTTATAGAGCAGGTGATGTCTTTTTTGTACAGATCATTCAGGAGTTGAATTCTTTCCAGCGTATTTTTCATTCCCCGCCCCTCTCTTGTTTTCTGATGTTCTGTTTTCTGCTTTTTACTTTCTTCAATCCCTATTCCATTGTCCTCAATAAGGATTTTAAGATGCGATTCACTTTTTTCAAAGCTTAATGTTAAAAATCCTCTTTCAGTTCTGTAACGGAGTCCGTGCCAGACAGCATTTTCCAGAAACGGCTGTATCAGCATTCCCGGAACCTGAAGGTTTTGCATATTCAGATTTTCATCTACTTCAATTTCGTAATCGAATTTATCTGCAAAACGGGTCTTTTCAAGCGCCAGATAATTTTGCAAAAGGTCAAGCTCCTGCTGAAAAGGAATAAAATCTTCGGTAGAATTTTCCATTACACCACGCATCAGCTTCGAAAATTTTGTAAGATACTGATTCGCTTCAAGCTCATTATTGGTGGCTATAAAATGGTTGACACTATTTAAACTGTTAAAAATAAAATGAGGATTCATCTCTCTTCGCAGCGACTGAAGAGCTATTTTCTTATTTTTAATCTGAACTTTTTTCAGCATTCTGAAAATGAAAATAATGAGTCCGGTGAGTACAATCAACGCTCCGATCAGACTGTAATTAAATACATTTTTCTTTCTGATCAGTTCATCTTTCAACTCTTTTTCTTTTTCCAGCTGTGAAATCCGCTGTTCCGTATCTTCCAGAATTTTATTATCAACCAGGCTTCTGTCTTTGGAAACAAGATTCGGCAGTTTTCCCAAAAAGTCTCTGTATAACTGAACAGAGGCATCAATATTTCCTGAGATCGCATAAAGGCTGTCCAGCTTTTTTACACTTTTCTGTGCTTCCAGTGTATGACCTTTGTCCAGTGCAATTCCATAGGCATTTTTTAAAAGATCTACGGCTTCCTCCGGATCATTTTTTTTAATATAGATATCTGCCAGTTCCTGAATCTGATTGACTTTTTCCTGCGAGTTTTCTTTTACAAAGTCTTCTTTCAAAACTTTCTTCTTGGCTTCAATAGCTTTTTCGAAGTTTTTGTTTTCCACATAAAGATCTGCTAGTTTCTGATTGATGGCAAGCGCTTGCTGAGGAGCTTCTTTTTTAGAAATTTTATAGGCTGTATTCAGATTTTCTTCAGCACTGGAAACATCTTTTTGTTTCAGGTTAACATCTGCCAGCTGGCTGTAGCTTTCTGCAAGATCGCCTTGCTCATTTTCTTTTTTAGTCAGATTGATATTATTCTGAATCGCTTCTGCTTTCAGTTCGGGGGTAGGAGAAGAAAGTCTTGCCGCATCATTAGAATTCACAGCTTTACTTTTTTCGCTGTAACTTACCTGTGCTGCCATGCTGTAATTACTGATGGCAGGAGTTATTTTATTCTGTTTCTCCTGTGACTGGGCTAATCTTCGGGTTGCTTTCTCGATATTGGGCTTATCATTAAGTTTTTCATACAGCTTTTTCGCTTTTGTATAATACTCTTCACTTTTGGGAAAGTTTCCGCTATTGAAAAATGTTTCACCGATATTATAATAAGAATCTGCCTGGGCAGGTTCATTTTTGGTGTCCATTGCTCTTTTCAGCTTCTTTGTTTCTACCTGCACTTCTTCCACAGCAGCACTGCTGTTAGTAGTGGTTTGGGAAAATATTGTATTTCCCGAAAGCACCAGTAAAAATAGAGTAAAGAGTTTAAGCATTTTCATAAAACAAAGATATACATATATATAGTCTGCTCAAAAACTATTCACCAAGTGAAAGTTCCATTTCACCAAGTCTCCCGGATTTCGGTTACTGATCTGTGTAATTTTACATCAGAATTAAAAATTTAAAAACAGGAAATTATGAAATTGAAACATTTTTTATTAATCGGAATTTTGACTCTTGGAAGTTTTGTAAACGCTCAGGAAGTCAAGAAAAATGCAATTGAAGTAACAGGAGTGGCAGAAATGGAAGTCGAACCGGATGAAATTATCTTCAGTATCGGGATAAAAGCTGATAATAAAAACGATCTGGCAGATAATGAAAAGAAATTATTTGATATTTTGAAAAATGCAGGGGTAAAGAACGAGGATATCAAATTCAAATCCATGTATCAGAATATTTACTCTAAAACCGCTAAGTTTTCTAAAAACTATCACTTTAAAGCCGGTACAAAATCAAACCTCAGCAAAATCTTTGAAGACCTGAATCAAAAGTGGGTAAGCAGCCTGAATATCGCGGAGGTAAAGAATACCAAAATTGCAGATTTCAGAAAAGCAGTGAAGATCAACGCTTTGAAAGCAGCCAAAGAGAAAGCAGACTACTTACTGGAAAGTATGGGTAAAAAGACAGGAAATGCCCTTGAAATTGTAGAGATAGAAGATTACACCAGCGATATGATTATGCCGGTAGCCTACAAAGGAAGAGCAAGCAATATCCAGTTGGAAATGGCTGATGCTCCGGTAGATTTTTCTTTTGATAATATTGAAAACATCAAGCTGAAATACAGCATTAAAACAAAATACGAAATCCTTTAAAATAACAGATTTAAGAAAGCTGCCTTTTGGGCAGTTTTTTTGTTTTATACTATTGGGTCATTGCGTTTTTGACTGAAGAAAAATACCTGTCGATCTACTAAAGTTTTTCGAATGGTAAAGGCTTCGACTCCGCTCAGCCGGACAGTATTGAAATGACACATTAGATTATTACTATAACATATAATCAGATCCTTCCGTTTTTATTATCCACCAAGTGAAACCTTCCGTTCACCAAGTTTCCCGATTTCCAGCCTTAAATAAAGATAATTTTACTTCAGGAATTTAAAATAATAAGGATTTAAAGATTTCCGATTACAACAAATAACCAATAAAAAAACAACAATATGACAACGTTAAAAATCTTAGCACTTGCAGCCGGTACAGCTTTGTTAAGCTCCGGAAACATTCAGGAAAACCGCTCTGCAAATAGTAATACTGACAACCATTTACCGGTACAAAAAACAACATTAATTCCGGTAACCTCAACGGTAAAAGACAATAAAATTCAGGTTGCTCTTCTCCTGGATACTTCCAATAGTATGGACGGATTGATTGATCAGGCAAAATCCAGGCTGTGGAATATTGTGAATACGCTGACTACTCTTAAGTACAACGGAAAGGCTCCCGAAATCGAAATTGCCCTTTATGAATATGGCAACGACGGAATCCGTGATGAAAATTACATCCGCCAGGTAACGCCTCTCACTCAGGATCTGGATCTTGTTTCTGAAAAGTTATTTGCCTTAAGAACCAATGGAGGCAGTGAATATTGCGGTGCAGTGATCCGTGATGCCTCTGCCAACCTCAATTGGGATGGGAATGAAAAAAGTATGAAACTGATTTATATTGCCGGTAACGAAGCATTTGATCAGGGAAAAATAAATTATAAAGAGGTTGTTTCAAAAGCAAAAGCTAAAAATATTTACACCAACACCATTTTCTGTGGAAGCCGCGAAGAGGGAATCCAGACCTTCTGGCAAAACGGAGCATCCCTGGGAGGAGGAAAATATTTCAATATCGACAGCGACAGAAAAGTGATGTATATTGAAACCCCTTACGACAAAAGAATTTCCGAATGCAATGCCAGGTTAAATGATACTTATATCTACTACGGAAATCATGGCTCAGAATACAGGCTTAAACAGATCACACAGGATAAAAATGCAGAAGCACAATCGGCATCCAACCTGGTGGAAAGAACAGTTGCCAAATCCAAAAAGAACGCTTACAAAAATGATCACTGGGATCTGGTAGATAAAGCTGAAAAAGATGCCGGATTTATTGCCTCTGTAAAAGAAAGCGAACTTCCTGCTGAATTAAAAGGAAAAAGTAAGGAAGAAATTCAAAAAACGATTGCTGCCAAATCAGCAGCACGTGATACAATTCAAAAGGAAATAGAAGAACTTTCCAAAAAACGCAAGACTTATATTGATTCCGAAATGAAAAAAAGAGGAAATGATGATTCTGACGATTTGGGAAAAGCCATTGAGAGTTCTATTGTTGAACTTGCGAAAAAGAATAGGTATAGTTTGTAGTTGAACAGGCAGTCTTTTTGTAACTGCCTGCTTTTTTAAACCACCCCGTCAAAAATTCTTTGAATTTTTGCCACCCCTCCACAGGAAGGGAATTGAGCACAACAATTGGAGTATTTGTCATGTAAGACAAAGCTTGAAAATTTACCGCCCAAATTTAAAATACCTTGACAAAGGATGCTTTTTGCCTTTCATAAACAGAGAGGCCATTTCCATTCCTGCTACCGAAAAAGTAATTCCGTTTCCTCCGAAGCCCAACACAAAATAAGAATTTTTAAATTTTTTATGCTCGCTGATATAGGGTAAACCGTCTTTTGTTTCACCAAAAGTTCCTGCCCATACAAAGTCTGTATAGAAATGGTAATCAGGTTTTATTTTCTTTAATGTTTTGATGATCTTTTGTTCTTTTTGATCTAAAATAGCATCACGCTTTTCTGCATTATAAAAATCCTCATCTTCGCCTCCTATCAAAAGCCTTCCGTCATCGGTAGTCCGCATATAGAGATAAGGAGTATCGGTATTCCATACTAATGTCCTGCTGATGTTTTTGAATTTGTCTTTATCAATTTCAGAAACGGCCGCGTAGGTACTTTTCAGGTTGACAAAGTTTTCTTTGATCAGGTTTTTACTTTCATACCCTATACAGTAGATCATTTTTTTTGCTTTGATCTGATATCCGCTGTCTGTGGTAACAAGATTAAATCCTTTATGCTCCTCCACTTTTACCATTTCAGTTTTATCAAATACCTTCAATCCTTTCTTTACATTATACATGAAAAGCTCATGAGCGAATTGAAAAGCATCAATGCTTGCACCTTGTTTTGATAAGATTCCGCCATACGTATTTTCAAAGCCGAACTGTTTCAGAACACGATCTGAAGACAGCCACTTTACTTCAAATCCGGCAGCCTTTCTCGCCTCGTATTCTTTTGTCAGCCATTCCAGATCTTTCTTTTTCGAGACATAATACAATGATTTTTTGCGTTTGAAACCTGCTTTGGATCTGATGGTTTTTGTGATTTTTTCCAGAGTATCAATAGCATCACTACACGCTTTATAGCTTAAGACCGCTCCTTTTTTCCCTATCTGATCTATCAGCTCATACAGAGGAACATCTATTTCGTACTGTAACATTGAAGTGGTGGCGGAAGTACTTCCATTGCAAAGTTCGCGTTTATCAATCAGGATGGTTTTGTACCCGTCTTTTATCATCTGATGAGCAATCAGGCTTCCCGTAATCCCACCTCCTATGACGAGAACATCACATTCTTCATTTGATTTTAACGATGGATAAGATGCTAATAATCCGTTTTTTATAAGCCAGAAAGGTTCATTTGATTTGAGATTCATATTAATATTTTACACTGAAACTAACAACATTTATACCTTTTTTAACAATTTTCCACTAAATTATGGTGTAATTATTGTTATTCTTTTAAACTGAACCACCATAAAATATTTATTATGATAACAATTATTCCAGAAGCCCCGGAGAATGTTGCGGCATTCAATGCGACGGGTGAAGTAACGAAAGAGGATTTTGAAAAACTGGTAATTCCGCGTGTAAAAGAGAAGGTAGAGCAGTTCGGTGAGCTGAATTATTTATTGTATTTGGATACCGATCTGGATAATTTTACCATGGGTGCATGGCTTGAAGATTTATTGTTGGGACTGAAAAATCTTACCAACTGGAACCGCTCAGCCATTGTTACGGATAAAGAAGGGATACGGAATTTCACCAGTGTTTTCAGTGTTCTGATGCCGGGAGAGTTCAAATCTTTCCCCAAAGAAAATTTATACAATGCCCTCTACTGGTGTAAAAACGGAGATGAGGTAGAGGCATAACATTTATTTGATAAAAAATCGCCTGTTTCTTACTGAAACAGGCGATGTTATTTTTAACGGTGACTCCTTTTTTATTTATCACATGATACGCATTTTGCAGCCATTTCTTCTTTCTCAGTTTTTGAACCATACAGATACATATATCTTACACTTATAACCAGTCCGATAAAGGTCATCCCTACTCCCACCAACGATGGATAGTTGAATGAGTACCCATATTCCAAAGGAATTCCTCCAAGGAAAGCTCCCATTGCATTGGCAATATTGAAACCGGCCTGCATAAAAGCTGCGGCCATCATTTCACTTTTCGGGGCTGCTTTCATCATCATAATATTGATAGGTGATGCAATAGACATGGATAGCGCGCCACACATAAACGTCAGTACCAAAGCAATATTTTTATATTCTGCAAGGAAGAAAACACCCCCAAGAGAAATCATCATCAGGAAGATCAGGAGTACACAGGTTTTTTCAGGACCTAATTTATCTGAAACAACTCCTCCCACAAGATTTCCAACTACCATTCCGGCTCCGGCAAGTACCATTACATAAGCCATCTGGCTGCTTTTGATCCCGGCAACAACAGTCATTAAAGGAGTAATATAGCTCAGCCATGTGAACAATCCTCCAAATCCAATGGCTGTAATAGCCAATACCAGCCACGACTGTTTATTTTTAAGGAATTTCAGTTCTTCCATGAAATGGGTATTCTGGTTGGATTCCAGATTGGGAAGCCACATTTTTAAAAATAAAATGGCAAAAAGACCAATCATTGCTACAATCGCAAAGTACAGTCTCCAATGGAAAGTATGTCCGATATAGGTTACCAGCGGCACCATTGCGAGATTGGCAACCGTAAGCCCCGTAAACATCATCGATATATAAAATGCTTCTTTTCCTTTTCCTGCCATTCTTGAAGCCACTACTGTTCCTACACCGAAAAAGGCTCCATGCGGAAGCCCCGACATAAAACGGATAACCAGCATACTGTTGTATCCCGGAGCAATAGCAGAAAGGGCATTAAATAATGTAAAAAGGATCATAAAAGCCATCAGGACTTTTTTCGGAGGGAATTTTACAGAATATCCAATCAGGATTGGAGCTCCGATAACCACGCCCATGGCATATGCTGAAATCAAATGTCCGGCTTGCGGAATCGTAATCTGTAATGTTTTGGCAATATCCGGCAGCAGTCCCATAACGGTAAATTCCGTTGTTCCTATCCCTAAACCACCAATTGCCAGTGGTATTATTCTTTTATCAATCTTCATTGTCTCTAAATCTTTTTCTGAATTAATTTCGTTCAAGTTAAAGGATCACCTGAGTATCTTTATTTTGAAAGTGCAAAAATCGCAAGAAAGTTTGAATTTCACTCCTACTTGAATGATAAAAATTTGCTCCATATTAACCTTTTTAATTAATTTTAAATTCAGAAACAATCAAATAAGAACAAAATGAAGATCCAGAAAGAAATTATTGAGTTTGAAAAAGGGAAATCCTTCAAGCTATTTTCTCCTTCTCTGAAAAACTGTTTTTTCTGGCATTATCATCCGGAAATTGAGCTGGTATATGTAGAAGCTGTGAACGGAATCCGCCACGTTGGTAAAAACATTTCCGGCTTTACAGACAGTGATCTTTTACTGATTGGTTCCAACGTTCCTCACCTTAATTTTGACTATGGTATTCAGACGGAATGCAGGCAGCTTGTATTACAGATGCGGGAAAGCTTCCTTCAGGACATTATTCTTCCTGTTCCGGAATTTGAAAATATTAAGAACCTTTTGGAACGGTCCTATCTCGGACTTTCATTTTCCGGAGAAACCAAAATTACAGTTGTTGAAAAACTACAGGCTATTAAAGATAAAAACTCTTTTGAATCCCTGGTTGGGCTGATTGAAATTCTGCAAATCCTGGCCCATTCCGCCGAAGTGAAAGAACTGAATAAGGAAGATACCCGGATCAAATGGTTTTTGAATGATAAAATCAGAATGGGAACCATCTACGATTATATCCACGAAAATTATGACAGAAAACCCAACGTAAACGAAGTGGCCCAGGTTGTCAGCTTGAGTACTCCTGCTTTCTGCCGGTATTTTAAAAAGCAGACGAACATGACTTTTACTGATTTTGTTAACAATTACAGGATCAATCAGGCTAAAATATTCCTGCTGAAAGATCAGTCTGTAACGGAAGTCTGTTTTCAGGTAGGCTTTGAAAGTCTTTCTTATTTTAATAAACTGTTTAAGCAGCATACGGGAGAAACGCCTTCTGAGTTTAAGAAGAAACATTTCAGACCGATTGAAATTAATGGGAAGATTGGAGTGATTAAGAAGGATACGACTTGTTAAGTGACTTTTGTGGTTGCGGACTAAAGTCCACTGCTGTGGATGCTTTTGTGAGTGTTTTATGAACCACCCCGTCAAAAATTCTTTGAATTTTTAACACCCCTCCAAAGGATGGGAATGATGGCGACCGTTATTGTAAAGATTGCCACATTCCTTAGCTAATGCTTAACATCTGATACCTGCAGCCTATCACCTATAATCTGCTACCTAAAAAAACAAAAAACCGCTCATTGCTGAACGGTCTGTATTTTAGTGAATATGTTTTTCTGCGTGGTAAGAACTTCTTACAAGAGGAGAACTTTCAACGTGTCTGAAACCTAAGCTTCTTGCAAAATCCCCAAACTCATCAAATTCTTCAGGTGTGATAAATTTCTTTACCGGAAGATGCTTTTTAGTCGGCTGCAGATATTGTCCAAGGGTGATGACATCTACATTGGCATTTCTGATATCTTCGATGGTCTGGAAGACCTCTTCTTTAGTTTCTCCCAATCCAAGCATTACTCCTGTTTTGGTTCTTCTTTGTCCGGCTTCTTTCAGATATCTTAATACATCAAGACTTCTTTCATATTTTGCCTGAATTCTTACTTCTCTGGTCAGACGTTTTACGGTTTCCATGTTATGAGAGATTACTTCAGGAGCAACTTCTACTAATCTGTCAAGGTGTTTTGTGATACCCTGAAAATCAGGAATCAATGTTTCCATTGTGGTTCCCGGGGAAATTCTTCTTACGGCATTCACTGTTTCTCCCCAAAGAATAGATCCCATATCTTTCAGATCATCGCGGTCTACGGAAGTAAGCACGGCATGTTTGATCTTCATTAACTTGATAGATCTTGCTACTTTTTCAGGCTCATCCCAGTTTACATCAAGGGGTTTTCCTGTTTTTACGCCACAGAATCCACAGCTTCTCGTACAGATATTTCCTAAAATCATGAAAGTAGCTGTACCTTCACCCCAACATTCTCCCATGTTCGGGCAGCTTCCGCTTTGGCAAATGGTGTTTAATTTATATTTATCAACCAAAGTTCTCAGCTCTCTGTAATTCTTTCCGGTAGGAAGTTTTACGCGGATCCATTTTGGTTTTTGAACGGTAGTGTCTTGAACTGAATTTTCCATTTCTAAAATTGAAGTTCAAAGTTAAGGATTTTTTAATGGAAACCATCAACCGGATATATTGATGAAACTGATCATTCAAAATATCATTTGTATATTTATATCCTCAAAATATTCTTATGAAAAAAATATTCTTCCTTTTATTCGCAATATACGGAACGTTTTCTCTTGCCCAAAAACAATTTCAGCCTGCAGGTTCCACGGTTATTGAAACTGTAGACGGAGATCTTGATGGTGATAAAATTCCTGAGAAAGTAATTATTTACAATACAAAGGATACGACTGATATGGGAAACATCCGTGAAATTCAGATTCTGAAAAAGGTTGGCGGAGCATGGACAATCCTTGAAAAATCCAGAAACGCTGTTATGGAAAGCAATGGCGGAGGGATGATGGGTGATCCTTATGGAGAAACGAAAATAGAAAAAGGAATTCTGATTATTTCTCAAAACGGCGGAAGCAGCTGGAAATGGGATGTTACAGACAAATACAGATTTCAGAACGGACATTTTGAACTGATAGGAACCTCCTCTACTTCCGGAAGACCGGGCGATTACTGGAAAGATATAGATTTTAACCTTTCAACAGGACAGCTGAACTATTCCAAAGAAGTAGAAAATACAGCTGAATATGGTAAATCCTTAAAGGAAACTTATATTAAAAAAGGGCTGAAAATTAATTTGCAAAACAGGAATCAGGAAAAGCAGCAGAAAATAATTCTTCCAAAAACAAAAGAAGAGGTTTATTTCTAAATAAAAGTCGTGGGATGTAAGAGATTCTTCACTCCATTTCATTTCGTTCAGAATGACAAGTCCGTTTCTATTGAATAATATTATTGAATTTAATGATCATCAAATTCATTATTCTTCAACAGTTCTGCCAGGACTTTTTTGGCCCGCATGACTCTTACTTTGGTATTGGCGACTGAAATTCCCAATTCATCAGCAATTTCTTTGATGCTTTTTTCTTCAAAAAATCTCAATCTGATAATGTCCTGATAATTGGCATCCAGGGATTCTATGGTTTTGATGATTTTCTTCTGTTCTTCTTCGGAAATAAGCAGTTCTTCCGGTGATTTTGCGTATTGGTTTTTGACCTCATCAAGATTTTCAACAGCGTCTTCGTTGTCGCGGTTTTTCTTTCTCCAGAAATCAATAACGGTATTCTGGGCAATGGTCAGTACCCAGGTTTTAAACTGAAAATGAGGATCGAACATATCCAGTTTTGACAGTACTTTTGAAAAAACATTGACAGTAATTTCATCGGCATCATTTTCATCTCTCACTTTCTTCATAACAAAGGAGAAAACATCCACCCAAAAAACATTGATGAGTTTAGTCTGGGCCTTCTGGTCTTTATCCTTGGCCTTCTGGATGAGCAGGAATAGCTGTTCGTCGTTCATTAATAACAAATATAGATTATTTGGGCTGAAAAACAAAGTATAGGAAAGCTAAAATGGTAAAAAGGCTTTCCCTTAATACTTCGGAATTTATTATCTTTGCATCTTAAAATTTTAAAGTTAAAAATCAATGAATTCCTTTATAGAAGAACTGAAATGGCGTGGTCTGTTTGCCGATATGATGCCAGGAACCGATGAACAACTGAATAAAGAGGTAACTACTGCATATATTGGTTTTGATCCTACTGCCGATTCTTTACATATCGGAAGTCTTATCCAGATAAAAATCCTGGCTCACTTCCAGCTGCATGGCCACAAGCCTATTGCTCTGGTAGGAGGCGCTACAGGAATGATCGGGGATCCATCCGGGAAATCTGCCGAAAGAAACCTTCTGGATGAGGAAACTCTTTTACATTATGTAGACTGTTTAAAGAAACAGCTTTCAAAGTTCCTTAATTTTGAAGGAAATGAGCCAAACAAAGCTGAGCTGGTGAACAACTACGACTGGATGAAGAATATTTCTTTCCTTGATTTTGCTAAAAATGTCGGAAAGAATATCACGGTCAATTATATGATGGCAAAAGATTCTGTAAAGAAAAGATTCTCAGGAGAATCCGGTGCAGACGGAATGAGCTTTACAGAATTCACATACCAGCTCATCCAGGGATATGATTTCCTTCATTTATACCAAAACAATAATGTGAAGCTTCAAATGGGAGGTTCTGACCAGTGGGGAAACATCACTACAGGAACAGAATTGATCCGTAGAAAAGCTCAGGGTGAAGCTTTTGCTTTAACAGTTCCTTTAATTACGAAAGCAGACGGTTCCAAATTCGGAAAGTCTGAAAGCGGGGAAAATTACTGGCTGGATAAAAAGAAAACTTCTCCTTACAAGTTCTACCAGTTCTGGCTGAATGCTACGGATGAGGATGCTGAAAGATTCATCAAATTCTATACTTTCTTAGGAAAAGAAGAAATTGAAGTTTTAATTGAAGAACACAAAACAGCTCCACACGAAAGAAAGCTTCAGAAGAAACTTGCAGAAGAAGTTACCGTTTGGGTACATGGAAGAGAAGAGTATGAAAAAGCATTGAAAGCTTCTGAAATTCTTTTCGGACGTTCTACTGCTGAAGATCTTGTAAGCCTTGATGAGGAAACTTTCCTGGAAGTTTTTGATGGTGTTCCTCAAAAAGAAATTGCAAAATCTGATGTTTTAGGAGTAAATATTATTGATCTTCTTTCTGAAAAATCAGGGTTCTTGAAATCTAAAAGTGAAGCACAAAGAGAGATTAAAGGAAATTCAATTTCTGTCAACAAACAAAAAGTAAATGATACTTTTACAGCCAATGAAACAGATCTTATTGATGGTAAATTTTTATTGCTTCAAAAAGGTAAGAAAAGCTACTTTATTGTAAGAGCAAACTAGTAGAAAATACATAAAAAACCGGCGCTGAGATGAATCTCAGCGCCGGTTTCATTTCCTAAATAAATTTAATATTAAAATGTATAGCTTGTAGTAGCCGACAAATACTGTCCGCTGGAAGTTCCTTCTTTCTTCAGTTCTCCGTCTACCCAGATCTGAACTTTCAAAGTTGCAGAAGCATCCGGTCCGACAGCGTTTACTCCAACAGTGGCATTGTATGCTCCCGGTTCTGATGTTACCTCAGGGCTGCTCCATGTTGTTCCGCTAAGACTTGTTGCAGTGGTAGGGTTACCATCAATTCCGTACACCGCTACTTCAATATTACTGCCTGAAGAAGCGATTGCTTTAAAGACCACTTTATGACTTTTCCCTGCTCCATTCACATTGTTGTCGTCATCATCGTTACTGCATGACGCTGTAAATCCAATAAGCATTGCTGCTAGTACGGCAACGAATGCCCCTCTTAACAGCTTATTCATACTCATTTTTTTCATAATCTTTTGTTTAAATTTTAGTTACTATATTGAATATTCTATGATCCATGATTTGATATCTGCAAAGCTAGGAGCATCACCTACGTTTATCAATCCTGAAAAACCAGTAATTTTTTCTACCTAAATTCCGGTATTTTTTATGCTAAAATTTTTAATTAAATTGAGCGTTTAAAAAAATATTTTACAGAATTGATCCATAATGAAGAGATTACTTGTCCTGTTAAGCCTGTTTTTGTCTTTAGCATTACAATCCCAGCAAATCATTCCGCTTAATGAGAAATCTTATATAGACAGCTTACAAAGTATTACAAAGGGAAATCATCCTGATACTTCAAAAGCAACGGCCTTTTTCCTATTATCCAATTATTACAGGAACAATGATTCTGTTTTGAGCAGGAAATATCTTTCCAACGGAAAATTACTGGCGCAAAGCCCTTTTATTTCTGCCAAATATTATTATTACGAAGGACAGTATAATCTGGACAGGAATAAAAAGAAAGCTGCTGTTTCTTATCAGCAGGCTATTCAGTCTTTATCAAAATTCAAAAATGAAGAATCCGATTTTCTTCAGGCTCTTGCCTGGTACAGCTACGGAGTTTCGCAAAAGGATAAAGAGGGTTATATTCCTTTGGTTAAAATCATGCTTGAAAAGAGTATCCCGCTGGTTGAAAAATATAAGAACAGCAGAAACCTGGGGTTCCTGTATACTCAGCTTGCAGTGATTCTTACTTATAATGCCCAGTTTAAAAAAGCTGAAGGTTATAATACCAAAGCCCTGGAAATTCTTGAAAAACAATATCCGAATTCTGCTGAGCTATTTTTTACCTATCTCAATTCTGCCAACAATTTCTGTTATCAGGCCAATGGAGACCAGGCTGAAAAGTATTTGAATAAAGCCGAAAAGCTTATCAGGGCATATCCTGAATCTTCATCCAATGCTTTTTATTATTACAGCAAAACCCTGCTGTATATTACCCGGCAGAAAAATGAGGAAGCTCTTCCTGTAATAGAAAAAGGAATTTTTTACACCAGAAAGTACAATCAGAATCTCCTGGCACAAATGTTTTATTTCAACAAGTTTGACATTTTAAAGAAACTTAAAAGATATAAGGAAGCTAAGACTACCCTGGAAGATGTTTTAACGGAAAAATCCCTGGCTATTGATCTTAATAACAGAAAAACTTTTTATAAGCAGCTTTCCCTGCTTAATGAAGAATTGGGAGATACTAAAGAAGCGCTCCTATGGGAACAAAGATATTCCAAACTCAACGATAGTTTGAATACAGAAAATGTAAAGCTTGAAATCAACAAACTCGAAACTAAATTCAATACCGCTGAAAAAGAAAGAAAAATAGCAACCTTAAATGCTGAAAAGAATCAAAAAGACCTGGAAGTCAACAAGAAAAATTCTTATTTATGGGGAATGGGGCTGGTTTTATTGCTAGCCTTAAGCCTTCTGATCTTCCTGTTTATTATTTTCAGAAAAAATAAAAAAATAAACGAGCAGAAGCTCAATGAAATAAAGCAAATAGAAGAATTATCATTAACCAAAGCCATTCTTGATGGCGAAGAAAGAGAAAGAGAACGTATTGCAAGGGATCTTCATGATGGCCTTGGAGGAATGCTTGCGGGTGTGAAAATCAATTTTTCTACCTGGTCTTCCAGTCATTTAAACCCTGAAAAAGATCAGGAATTTTATAAAATATTAGGTCAGTTGGACAGCTCTGTAAGTGAACTTCGTCATGTAGCGAGAAATTTAATGCCTGAATCATTGCTTAATTTTGGTTTGGAAACCGCCATACATGATTTGTGTGAATTTTACAGCAGAAAAAATCTTGAAATTGATTTTCAGGCTATTGATATTGACAAATCATTACCTTTAAATATCCAGCTTAATATTTACAGGATTGTACAGGAGTTATTGGCCAATGCTGTAAAACATGCTGAAGCCAGCAGTATTCTGCTACAATGTTCACAATCCGGCGAAAATTTTCTGATCACGATTGAAGATAACGGAAAAGGATTTGATAAAAATATAGAAAACACTACCAAAAGTATGGGGCTTCGTAATCTGAAAAACAGAGTCAATTACCTGAAAGGAAAAATGGAAATCAATTCTGATGATCAGGGAACAGTAATTAATATAGAACTCAATATCCATGGAGAATGAAAAAATAAATATTGTCATTGTAGATGATCATCCTATTGTCATTGAAGGATTAAGAATGATGCTGAAAAGCCAGCCTTTCTTTAATATAGCAGGAAGTTTTGCATCCGGGGCAGAAACACTGGGTTTTATCCGGTCGGAAATGGTAGATATTGTTCTTCTGGACATTTCGCTCCCTGATTCCAACGGTACAGATCTCTGCAGAGAAATAAAAAAAATATCACCCAATACCTCTGTCATTATGTTCAGCAACCGTTCGGAAAGAAGTATTATTATGCAGTCTATACAAAACGGAGCAAGCGGCTATCTTCTCAAAAATACGTCCATTGATGATCTTGTGATATCTATAAGAGGGGCGCTTTCCGGGGATATTGTTTTCTGCAATGAAACCAAGCAGATAATCAGCCTTCCTTCTCAGAATATCCTTCCTGTTCCGAGGCTCACTAAAAGGGAGAAACAAATTCTACAGATGGTAGCACAGGGGAAAACAAGTAATGTAATTGCTGAAGAACTTTTTTTAAGTCCTCTTACCGTAGACACCCACCGCAAGAATCTGCTGCAGAAATTTCATGCAAAGAACTCAACAGAATTGATCAGTCTGGCTGTACAGCAAGGCATGATTGAAGAATAAAAAAACCGCTTTGAAAGCGGTTTCTTTTATATAATGTTTAAAATAATTTACGGTTCCAAGAAGCTGTAATCAATAGAAGCAACTAATACACCTTTACCTTTTTTCTTAACAGTTCTTACTACTTCTCCATCGATGTATAGATTGATTGTTAATTCAGAGTTATCATCCGGCATTGATGCGTTGGCATCAAGGTTCAGCTGTGCCTGGCTGGAATTTACAAAGAATTCTCCACTTGTCCAGGGCGAAGTTACCGGAGACTGCGGAGTATTGTATATGGTGTTCTGAGTGGTACCTACCTGTGTTACAACACTTATTATTTCTCCTCCGGAAGTTGTCTTCACTTCGAATTGAACCACGTGATCCTGAAATTCTTCATCATCATCTTTTTTACAAGAATTAACAACGGTGATTACAGAAAATAATAAAACGAATAAAAAAGAAAGTCTAAGTAAACTTTTTGAATTGTAAAATTGCTTCATTTCTCCAAATAGATTTTTTAATGTTTCAAATATAAGTTTTTTATTAATATAAAAATAACTTTTATGAAAATTTTCCAATAAAGATTTCCAAATAATATCAAATCAATAAAAAATAAAAAATTACAGAAAAGTTCAAAAATATACTTCAGATAATTAATCATTGCACATACATCATCATGCAGCAGAAGTTCATTGTATGAATAATAAAAGTTAAGATTCTGTATGTAATTTAATTATCTTTGCTGTATGAATTTAGATTACCTAGTAAGAGAGCCGGAAAATATTACTTCCCAAACTCCCATTCTTTTTATGCTTCATGGCTATGGCAGCAATGAGCAGGATCTTTTCAGTTTTAGAGAAACGCTTCCCAATGACTGGATCATTGTAAGTTTCAGAGCTCCTCGTGATACTCAGTTTGAAGGATACTCATGGTATGACATCAATTTTAATGATCCCGAAAATTTTATCGATGTCCCACAGGCCAATGAATCTTTACATGCAGTTCTGGAAAGCATGTTAAAGATTATTAACCACTATGGACTTACGGAAAGCAAAGCTCACCTGTGCGGCTTCAGCCAGGGAGGAATACTGTGCTACGCTCTGGCTTTAAAACATCCTGAACTTTTCAATCGTGTTGCCTGTATGAGCAGTTATCCTGAAGAAAAAATTCTTGACGGTATTGTAAAAGATAAAAAGAAACTGGAAGGACTTCGTTTCTTCATTTCTCATGGTACGGATGATGCTGTGATCCCGCTTGAGTGGGGAAGAAAAGCCGCAGATCTGCTTTATGATCTCAGCTGTTACTTTACGTTCAGAGAGTATATGAGCGGACATGGCGTCAATCAGAAAAATTATATGGATTTGATGGACTTTTTTTCAAAATAAACAAAGACTGTTTTGAAATAAATTCAACAAAAAAACCTACATTATTGTAGTTTATATAAACATTCCAGCTTTTGGAATGTTTTTTTATTATCATATAGATAAATTCAGTAAATTCAGTAAATGAAATTTAGATTGTTTTTACTGGGATTATTGCTTAGCATTTTTGTAAGTGCCCAGAATACTTTTGAACTGATCAATACTAAAAAAGCGGTTATCCCATTTAAGTTTATCAACAATCTTATCTTTATCCCTGTCAATGTTAATGGTGCCGAGCTTACCTTTCTGCTGGATACCGGAGTTTCGGAAACCATACTTTTTAGCCTGGAAAATAAGGAGGTCCAACTCAGCAATGTTGAAAAAGTAAAGTTCTCAGGTCTTGGAGGAAGTTTAAGTATTGATGGCCTGAAATCGGAACGCAATATTGGCAAAATAGGAGATGCAATTATCAATACCTCTATGTCTCTTTACATTATTATTGATGAAGAATTTAATATTTCGCCTCATGTAGGAATTCCTGTAAATGGAGTGATCGGGTATCATTTTTTTAAAGATCATCCTATTTATATTGATTATACATCAAAGAAAATAACCATTTATGAAAATACGGCTCTCCTGGAAAAGAAAATCAGACGGTTTGAAGAGTTTCCAATTACTATTGAAAAGAATAAGCCTTATCTGCATGCCGATGTAGAAATGACCAATGAAAAGAAAGATTCAAAATTACTGATTGACCTTGGAAACAGTGATGCGATCTGGCTCTTCCCTACTCTTATTAAAAATTTCGTTTACAACAGGCCTAATATTGATGATTTCCTTGGCCGCGGTTTCAATGGAGACATCTACGGCAAAAGAAGCAGAATTCATAATTTTTATCTCGGAGATTTTAAATTTGAAAAGCCACTTACTGCTATGCCGGATGAATTTTCTATACAGCATGTTAATTTGGTAGAAAACAGAAAAGGTTCCATAGGCAGCGAGATTATGCGTAGATTTACCGTAGTTTTTGATTATCCCAATCAAAAGTTATATCTTAAGAAGAACAGAAACTTTGACGATCCTTTTCATTTTAATATGAGCGGACTGGATTTCAGACAAGACGGATTGGAATGGCATCAGGACAAGATAAATATTGAGACCCAAAAATCTGCTACGGCAGTAAATGAAGTTTATAAGGATGCTTTTCAATATAAATTCAGTCTGAAACCTATATTCTCCATTGCAGGCGTAAGAAAAGACTCTCCAGCCTATGAAGCAGGCCTTAAAAAAGATGACAAAGTTCTGAGCATTAACGGAGAACGCACTGCAGACATGACTCTCGAAAAGATCATGGAACTTATGAAGTCCAGCGAAGGCAGAAATATTACCATGATCATTCAGAGGAAAAATGAAGAACTTACATTCCGCTTCATGCTTGAAGACCCAATTCCTTATCAAGAATAAAATATGAATACTGAAGAAAGCACCTTAGACAGAATCAGAACCAGACCCAGATTTAAAATGTTTACTCATCTTACCAAAGAAGAGTATGCTGAAAACCTGAAAAAATATATGGAAGAGCATAAAGATGAGTTTTCAGGAAATATCAACAAGGAGGTTGCTACCATCTGGGTGAAAACAGAAAATGATAATTACTGGAAGCCCTGCCTCGCCTTAAGGGTGGAAATGGAAGATGAGCATACGGCAATACGCGGAGTATTTGGCCCAAGCTCTGCAGTGTGGACATTCTTTATGTTTTTGTACTTCTCTTTTTCTATTTTGTGGATGACATTCTTCACCATGTATTACGTGGAGAAACAGATAAAAAGCGCCGAATACCCCTGGGCACTGAGCGCTTCTTTTGTCATGTTATTGTTTATTCTTCTTACGTATATTGCTGCAAGATTCGGGCAACATAAGGGTAAGGAGGAAATGATTAAACTCAGAAAATTTGCTGAAGAATCTACTTTGCAATTTGAAAAGAAAATTAATTAGATAAAGGTTCTGCAGGCTTTTCATTCTGAACAGGTGCAGCTGCTGCTTTTGCTGCTTTGATAGAATCCACCACTTTTTCTCTGTTGCTTTGTTCTTTAAGCATTTTTGGAACGTCCGGCTCTAGAAGCTTCGTCAATTCTTCAACGGAAATATTGTTGGAATTAGGATCATCCAAAAGATTTCTCCATGGTTTTCTTCCTCCCCATTTGTAATCTCCGAATACCATTACCGCTGTACCTTTGGCTTTTGTTGTGGCACCGCCGGGATTCAGAATCCAGGTATCTGCATAAGAATACAGCCATTGGGCATCCTTCCTCAGCAGTCGGAGACATGAGTGAGAAGCAGGATATCCCGGAAGGGTATATTCATGCCACCCAATTCCTCCGATATTGTGAATATTAAAGTTATAAGGAAGTTTCCATTCAGTACTTACCGTAGAAATAGCGAGTTTCTTTTTCCAGTTGGCAAAAGTAAGCCCTCTTGTGGTCTGGGCTGCTTTTTTACCCATACTTGTCGGGCCCCATTTTACAAGACTTCCATTGGAATACACCGCAAAAGCCTGTATAGGATATGAGAAGATGACAAACTTTTTCACTCCGCTTAATACATCCAGCTGCATTGGAAACGGTGAATATGCCATCAATGTTGTATCTATTTTTGCAGGAACAACCAAAGTATCGGCATTCCATTTACTTTTAGAATCCAGCCTGTTTAAAGCTAAAATAGCAGTTCTCTCCTCTACACTGTATTTCTTGCTGAATTCTGCATACACAGAATCACGCATTTTTTTATCCTTAGGAAGAACAAAGGCATTATAGAAACCATTCTCCTGCATCACAGGCGGAACAGATTCTTTTTTCACTACAGGAACAGAATCTTTCTTTATGGAATCCTTTTCCACCTCCGAAGGTTCCGAAGAAGAAACAGTATCTTTAAAAGTATCGCTTATCTTTTCTATTTCCTTTTTACAGGAAACCAGGAAAAAAGCGCATAAACAGACATAAAGAAAGGATTTTTTCACAGATATGTTTTTCATAAATAAATCGGCCATTTAGTTTGGCTACCCAGTACAAATATCAGACCTAAATTTGAACAATAAAAGACATTCTTAAAAATACCGTAAAAAAACGGAGGTTTAAGGATTGCAAATGAGGAGTTATAGTTAGCTCATTTTTATAAAGTTAGCGTTCCAGACAGGTATTCCGGGATTTTCACAAAAAAATTATTTTCTTATTTGTTCTTTTGTAAAAATAGTTTCTACCAAGGTCAGTTTATATAAAAAAATCAGTATAAATCTTACAATTCACAAAAAAGCAATCAGCAACAGTATGTAAAACTGAACTTTATTCACTTTTCTATTCCCGAATTTCCATACGAGAATTCTGTCAATGATAAATTATCAGTTTTACAGGAATCAAATTGAATAGTAAATTGAATGTGGGAAAAATAAAAAAGTCTTCCATTTCTAGAAGACTTTTTCTGCGATCCGGACGGGACTCGAACCCGCGACCTCCGCCGTGACAGGGCGGCATTCTAACCAGCTGAACTACCGGATCAATTAAGGTAGCATTTGCTTTTAACTGGTGCAAATATATACCTTTTTTTAGCTTTTCCAAAGAAACGTGTTCCTTTTCTACCAAAGATTTTGTTAAGATGCAGATTGTCAAATACAAAAAATAAGGCATCTAACTATTTTAAAAGCTTTTCTTTTAAAAAGATTATCTTTCAAATTCATGTAAGTTTTCTCTTTACGGAAACAATCAACTGTTTTTTTAACTATTCATCCGGTATCTAAAACTCACTATTCCCTTGTTATTATGATAGCAGAAAAATGATTGTACCAATACCTACTTACACGTCTCCTAAGCATTATCTACTTCTTCGATAACTTCAACAAACTTTTTACACAAAATAGACTTGTCATAAACTGTTTCAGCCAATTTTCTTGCATTTTGTCCCATACTCCTTACCACCTCAGGGTTGTCTTTCAAATAGAGTACTTTTTCTACAAGTTCTCCCGGATGGTTGGGGTTTACATAATATCCGCAATGGTATTTTTCGGCTATATCTTTCGTCCATCCGGCAGAGTTTACAATAATCGGTTTTCCTGCAGACAACGAATCGAAAAGTTTGTTTGGAGAGTTGGTATACAAAATCGGAATATCCAAAAAGGAAATCATAGAAACATCTGAAAAATTGACAATCTCAGATACGTCTGTCATAGGGAACTTTCCGAGAAATTTCACATTTTTAAGGTTGTTTTTCTCTACTTCATCTACCAAATCCTGTTCGGTAGAACCACCTCCTACAAACAAAAATTCTATATCTTCTCTATCTTTTAATAATTTGGCAGACTCAATAATTGAATGAGCTCCATTTGCCAATCCCAGAGATCCAAAATGAACTATTTTGAAGGAATCTTTTTTTAACCCGAGTTTTACCATCAATTGATCATTTTTCCCCCTAGGCCAGAATTCGTCCATTTTAGCCATATTAGGAATCATTGATGTTTTTTCTTTTGGAATATATTTTACGACTCCATCCTGCATACCGGGAGAAAGCGCAATAACGCGGGAAGCGTTTTTATAAATCGTTTTTTCCAGCAGACGAGTTGTTTTTATTGTCCAGCTGTTTTTTATGGCTCCCATTTGTATAGGCACCTCCGGCCAGAGATCCCTTACTTCAAAAACAAAAGGTTTCTTTTTAAACCACTTTAATAAAAGTGCCGGAATACCTATTGTAAGAGGAGTAGATGTAGCAATCACCAAATCGATATCTTTCTGTTTCCATCCTACCACAGAGGATTTGTACATAAATTTCAAGAAAGCCTTTAGTCTTCTGGAAACACTCATATTCTGGTCGTAGTCTTCTTTTATATAAACGACTTCAATACCATCAATATTTACCACTTTAATATCCTCTGAAAATTTCGACGATGAGGTGAGCATAGTAACTTTATGCCCGTTTTTAATAAGTTCTTGCGCCAGCCAATACGATCTTGTTCCTCCTGGTTCCTGAGGAGTTACGAAATATTGGTGGATGTATAATATGTTCATTATTTTTTTTCTGTATATAATTGTTGGTATACTTCAGCTATTCTCTTCCAGTCATGATTTTCTAACAATTGCTCCATATCAAAACTATAATGATCTCGTTTTTGGATTAAACGTTCAAGCGCCCGTTCGATCGAAGCAACAGAAGTGTCTTCCACTTTTTCCCCGATAGAATCATCATAAAAACCGTCGATCCCTTCATTTTGCGTGTACATTACCGGTAAGCCTTGGAGGAGGGCTTCTATATAGACCAGGCCAAAGGTTTCTGCTTTAGAAGGCATAGTAAAAAAGTCGCTTCGTTCGTAATAGGATTTTAAAACAGGCAGACTGTCTACTTTTCCTACAAACTCAAAGGAGGGATCGTCTTTAATAGAATCCAGGATTCTTTTCTCGTCATTTCCTCCTCCTCCAATCAGTGTTAATTTTATCTTATTCTGAGTTTTGTGATTATGATTCTTAACAGCATTAATAAGGTTAAAGACATTTTTTCCCTTATTAAATTTCCCTATATAAAGTAACTGAATGCTTTTTTTATCCACAGCAATTTTCTTCTTCACAACCTTTGATTCTATCCAGTAAGGATCTACACCATTTGGGACCACTGTGAGTTTTTGCTGTACATTCTCCAGGATATGAGACAGTCGGGAATCTTCAAGCATTCTTTTTTTATAGACTGCCGAAATGGTTATGATCTTATTCGCATTCTGAAGAATTTTTTTTCCGTAGCCTCTTTCGTGCAGGAAATATTTCAAAAAAACATTCAGATCAGTATTACGCACTGCTACTATGTAGGGAATATTATATTTTTTATGAAGTTCATAGGCCGCTCCCCCATCGCTGTACCATGTGTGAGCATGAATAAATTTGACAGTCTTGAGATCTATTTTTGCTTCAATGTCCTGTACTATTTTTTTAATTTTTCTCTTATACAAAACCCGATCTGCATATTTTGATAAGATGTGGCTGTAGATAATCTGAGAGCGGTTATTTTTAAAATTTATTTTGTTTTTCCCTATTCTGGAAGCCTCACGAAATGGATTATACACAATCTGCTCCACCCCATTATTATCCAGCTCCCTCACTAAATTTTTATAGACTGTAGATCCTGAGTAATCGTTTGTAATGTGAAGTATCATTTATCTAAAATTTTTAATGTACTATTCAGCTTCTGATTAATATTAATTGTTTCTTTCGAGGGTTCCCAATAAATAATACCGCTCACTTTCTTTCCTTTGTAGCTATAATCTTTTATCAGTTTTAAATAAGTATCATATAAATTTTCATTAACTACACTACCACCAGAAATTTTATTATAAGGATGAACTTTATACCAAATAAATGGTAATACAGGTTTTTGAACTTTTTCTGCCATTTGAAAGTTCAGATCTAAATTATTTGTGATATAGTTTTTAAAATAACCATCACCCTTTTCGAAATTAGAATACATTAGATATAATGAAGGTGCCAGATAATCTACACTTTTTAGTAATGGCTTTAATTTTTCAAAATCATTAAATTTCTTTTGAAAATCATAGTTGAAGTTAAACGGAACACCATATAATACAACCTTTGCATTAGGTCTCATTTTTTTTACCAGATTTACCATATCTACCAGTTTCTTTATATTAGAAGCGTAATTGACATCAAATCTGCTTTTCTGCTTGACATCCTGATAAACCTTATTTTCAATATCCAGTACTATTAAATCGGTACTTTGTTTATTAGGTATGATAGTATTAATACCCTGAGTTAAGGCATTAAGGTCAATGATATTTTTTTTATTACCATCAATATAATGCTGGCCAAAAAAATAATAATTTTTTATACAATTTTTACATTGTATATTATACCTTTTACTTTGTGTATAAACATAAAATTCTTGTCCATTAAACCAACTAGGCATTAAGCACAGGAGTACGATGAGCATTAAAATATTTTTCATATCTGAAAGTAATAATTGTTAAAATCAATAAATACCATAGCAAATTGTTGGAATAAATATTGTTTGAAAACATACTGAAAATAAAAAACTGGCAAAAGATCATCGGAATCCAACCTGTCGAATGATCATTTTGTATAACATACTTTCCTTTTATAAAAAGGGTTCTTATAAATAGTATTACAAGTATCATTCCGATAAAAAAACCTGTTGCCATAAAAGCTTCGACAAAAAGGTTATGAGGATAAGATCCTATATATGGTTTTGTTTGTATTAAAAAATTTTTTCCAAAAAAAGGATTATCAATAAATTCTCTTAAAGCGACCTTGACTAATTTTTCACGCTCATTATCCTTTTCAAAAGTTGAAACCAATCTGTCTAAGAAATTACTCTTAAAAAGACTTCCAAACAATTCCATGATCTGAAAAAAGAAAACGGAAATAAAAATGGCTGGTATACTCAAGTAAAAAACTCCTTTTGTTCCTTTTTTAATAACAAAATAAAATACAGTCGACAAAATCAAAGCTATAAATGGACTTCTACTTGCTGATACGAAGATAATCAGCGCACCCAAAATTATACCGGCTATATATAGAATAGAAAAAATTCCTTTTTTCTCATTTGCTAGCTTATAAATTGATAATAATGCCAACATAGTACCATATTGTCCATATACGAGGACACCTATTTCAAGATCTCCAACATCTCTTCCGGTAACATTACTATTATTTCTTGATAATAATGATACAAAGAGTAAAGCGTATATGGTATAGTAAATTATGTTGAGTATTCCCTTAAAGTTTAATTTCTTAAAGTCTAATATCATAAAAGCGAAACAAGGTATTAAAACAACTCCAAATGCAAACTGTACATATTCTGAGTAAGTTTTATTGGAAGTAAGTCTAATAGGCTCAAAATAAATATCTTTCAATAGAAATAGGGAATAGATTCCCCAAAAAATTAAGAATAGGGTGTAAAAGCTAAAAATTTTAAAATTAAACTTTTTGGAAAAAATATTACTACTGATAATGATAAGGCTAAAAGCCAGCACAAGTACACGATAGATTATATTAATACCCTGTCCTTGTATTTTTAAAATAGAAGGTAGGAAGCTGGATATTAAAAAACCAGCTAAACAAAAGATTACATAAAAATTATAAAACTTTTTTTTAATTTGCATTATGCACTTTATTAATAAAATTTATCCAATTTATTCTCCATTTTTGTTCATTGAAAGAATACTCTACCGTTTCTTTTGCTTTTTCAGAAATTCTTTTTAAAATATCAGGATTTTCAATCAAAAAACTTATTTTTTCAATAAAAGCTTTGCTATCAGGATTCATAATATATCCATTATAATCGTCTAGAATAATATTGGTCATTCCCCCAACATTTGAAACAATAGGTACAGCTCCCGCCGCCATTCCTTCTAATAATGAGAATGAAGTCCCTTCACTTCCATAAGTCGGCACTAAAGTAATATGATGTTGTAAGTTGAACTGCTCGGATTCTCCTATACCATATTTAGTAATGTTGACATTTGAAAAAGAACCAATTTCTTTTATTAATTCATTTTTTAATGGTCCTTCTCCACATATTGTAAATTCTACATTATCATATTTTGCTGTAATATTTTTCACTATATCTATCAAAATATGCACACCTCTCATCATTTCGAACCTTCTTGCAAAAAGAATTTTAATTTTATCACCAGAAATCTGATTGATGCTGATTTCTTTAGAAGTGGTAGCATAATTAGGTATCACTACCGTATTTTCTGAGTAATTTCGAGGTAAAATTGTTCTTATCCAGTTTGTAAAATTATAATCTACACATACAACGTTTTTACAAATAAGAAAGTCTTTTGCATTTTTGTAACATTGTAAGAGTTTATAGAATATACCTACTATGTTCTTTTTAAAAAATCCGGGAAAGGCATTATATGAAATATAATCAAATGAAATTCCATGTTGGATAGAAATCGTTTTTGAATATTCTTTTAACTTAAATGCGATCTTATCTGTACCAAAAACAATTATATCATTAACTGAAATTTTATCGTTAACCTGGTTAAAAACATCTTTCGTTTGTTTTTTTAATGATTCTTTCAGATTGTTTTTCTTACCTATAATAGTTATTCCTTTATATTCTGACACAAAGTTTTCGTCTGCACCCTGGTAAATTACTACCTCGTATCCTGCATTTTTTAAAGCTGTACCTAGACCTATTAAATAATTCTGAATACCTCCAACCGTAATCTGCTTACCCAAACGATCCATTACCGCTAAATAAAAAATATGTATTTTCATCTGATATTATTGTAATTGATTATAATATTCTTTTAATTTTAAAAACATTTGATCAGATAATGTTTTAAATTCAAGCATCTTCTGTGTCAAATATGTTTTTCGTTGTACATAGTTTTCATTGAGTAAAGAAATCTTGGAATACAAATCTTCCAGATCGAATGGATTTCCCCAGCTGTATGAACTTTCAGAATAGGTTTCTGAAATAAACTTTAATTTCTGTTCAACTTCAATTGTTATAAATGGCGTATTCAATAATGAGGCAAAGATAGCCCCGTGAAAACGAGCTGTAATAAATAAATCGCACTTTGAAATCTCTTCCAAAAAAGAGTCAAATTTATCTTTTTCAGGATTCCAAATGATCATATCCAATTTATCTTTTTTGCTATACCAATAGGAATCAGATTCGGCATCAAAAAGGATATACTTTATCTCGTATCCGTCTTTCTTAAGCTTTTCCGTAGCTTGCTGCAATTTTTCATAGTATTCTCCTCCTCCATTTGCATAATTCCAGTCTCTTACAATAACACCTATCTTCTTTATTTCATTAGCCTCATTTGTGTATGAATCTAAAAAATGGCTATTAAAAGAATAACAAATATCCGGTGAAAGAATTGGTTTTTTAACCCCCCATTCTTTTGATTTTTTTAAAGCGAATTCATCTCTTACACCTACAAATTCAGCTTTAGCAAACAATTCTCCCGTTTTTCTCTCTATAGTTGAATTTTCTATATCAAAAGGTCCTACACCTACACCAACCAATGCAATGTGTGAGGCATAATTGCTGATCTGGAATTTGTTTTCAATAAAGTTTTTCTTTACTATTTTTTTGTTAATATAGTTTTTAATATGGCTGAGATTAAATATCTTATCTTTTAACCCTTTGCTGAAAGTATTTTTTTTAAAATGATAAAATTGTGTTCCCCCTCCATATACCAATAATTTTGAATTTACAGGTTGTTTCAGTTTATGATAATCCATAACTTTAATACCAGGTAAAATATTATTAATATAAGAAGCTGACTGGCAAAGAAGTACAATATCAGTGGAAACTTCATTCAATTCCTTTACGATAGTATACATTAAGGCATCATCACCAAAATTGCCGAAACCATAACCACCTCTTATAACTATATTAGTTTCCATTTTTTTGCTTTAAATAAATATTATCTAATTCCTTATTCTTTAAATAATCACTTATATTAGATCTCTCCTTTATTACTTTTGCGGGATTTCCTCCCATCACAGAAAACTTTGGAACATCTTTCACCACCACGCTTCCTGCTGCAATGACTGAACCCTCTCCAATAGTAACTCCAGGTACAATAATTACACTATCTCCAATCCATACGTTTTCTTCAATGACAACATCCTTTATAAGTAATTCCTTATCGTAAGGTATTGCCTTAATATCATTAATGTAATTATGATTTGCTGTATAAATTACTAATCTTGGTCCTATGATAGTACCTCTTTTTATTATAATTTTTCCAAAACTTGATAAAAATGAATCACGCCCCATATATACATAGTCTTCTATATATATATTTTTAATATTCGTAAATCTAAAACCAGTAGAAATTCTACATTTTTTACTTATATTACTACTACTTAGTACTTGTTGAATTCTATAATTATGTATTTTTCCGTCTACAAAATTCTTTATGTGAAATAAAATTTTACCTATCATTTTATATATACTTTATACCATTTATAAAAAGTAAAGAGACTTGCTGTTAATAAAAGAACAGCGATTAAGGTTCTTAAAACAATATTCTCAACACAGATAAAAGACAAACAACCTAATGAAATAATAATGATCAAAACAAAATGTTCCTTGCTAAGAATCAGTTTTTTACTGATAAGCTTTTTTTTCAAATAGAAAGGAATAAAAATTACAGTATTGACAAAATACCCTATTAAAAATCCTACAGCTCTTCCTATTGCTCCATAATCTATTAAAAAATTGCATACAATTATTGTAGTTACCGCCCAGGTCATATTAGAGAAAACACTGAACCACATAAAATTTCCTGCTGCAAAATTTCTGGCGATCCCCTGCCTTTGCGCTATAATGATCGTTGATAAAGAAACAAATAGTAGTGTTAAGTGCATATCACTATTCTGATATTTGCTTCCATACAGTTGAGAAAACAAATCTGGCAACACTAAGATTGGCAGAAAAAGCACAACTCCTATTACGTATGATTGGTTAATATTAAAGAAGTCAAATCTTTTGTTATTTTTACCAAAATTCTTCATTGTAAGTGGATAAGTGACTTGTCCAATTATTCCAAGTAACAGAGTACCAACCTGAGAAAAATTAAAAGTAGCATTATAAATTCCTAATTGATAATATCCATTTATATGACTTTTTATCAACATAGAATTACAAATCAGTACCACCGGACTTAGCATCATGCTGCTTATAAAAGATGGTAAAGTGAAATTATACACTGTTTCTAAATGCTTCTTCTGGCCTTTTATTGTAAACTTTATTTGTTTAAGGTTTAATTCTCTTTGTAATAATATTGCTGAACAGAGCCAAATAGAGAAATTAATTATGACAAGAGAAACAACTACACCGTAAATTCCAAATTTGTATGCAGAAAACAAAATCAGCGGTAATGAAAGGATCCCATTTACCATATTGACAAATGATATGCTTTTAAAATTTTCAAGACCAGCCAGAGCACCTGTTTGCAATCCGTTAAGGGATGAGAAAAAAATAGCAAAAGCACAAAGTAATACCTCCTTAGACATATTTTGATTTCCCACAATATACTCACCTACCTGTTTATTAAAAACCAATGAAAGAACAAGTATCGCCACTGCTAAAAAGAATACAGACAATCTTGTTAAAGAATAAATCTCACTGGCCTTTTTCTTATCACTCTCAGCATATAGAGCAAGATATTTTGTAGCAGTTACACCAAAACTTGCAAGGCTGAATGTAGTAAATGTATTAATGTATGATTGCAATAATCCCAACTTTCCGTATTCGTCTACTGTCAGTATTCTTGCAACTAAAAAAAGAGCTATAAAAACAAATCCTTTAGATATAAGAGTTCCCAAAAAGGACCAGAATACTCCTTTAATAATCTTTTGTTGGTTTCCCGTCCCTAAGACTTTCTTATATAATGATTTTATATTCACCTTTCAAAATTATTTGGATGATATAAAGTCTACGATTCTTTTACACGCCTTCCCATCTCCATACGGGTTATGAAGCTCACTCATTGATTGATAACGTTCACCATTATCGAGTAAACTTTGTGTTTCTGAAACAATTTTATTTTTATCTGTTCCTACCAAAATGACTGTCCCGGCATCTACTGCTTCCGGTCGCTCCGTTGTATCCCTCATTACTAAAACGGGCTTACCCAAACTCGGAGCTTCTTCTTGAACCCCTCCTGAGTCCGTAATGATCATATATGACTTATTCATAAGCCAAACAAATGCAGGATAAGCTAGAGGAGATATAAGATGAATATTATCAATTCCTGATAAAATTTTATAAACAGGTTCTTTTACATTTGGATTTAAATGAACGGGATAAATCACCTGTACATCTGGATTGTTAATGGCAATTTCCTTAAGTGCTTCACAAATATTTATAAATCCTTCTCCGTGATTTTCGCGTCGATGACCAGTTACCAATATAAGTCTCTTTGAGGAATCAACAATACTTTTCAAATAATCAATTTCATTATTATTGGATAGTGTGCTGACTCTTTCAGTACTATCTAATAATGCATCGATAACAGTATTACCGGTTACAAGAATATTTTCGTTTTTTATATTCTCATTTAACAAATTTTGTTTCGATTGTTCGGTTGGTGCAAAATGGTAATCTGATATACGTCCTGCAACCTGACGATTTATTTCCTCTGGAAATGGTGATCTTTTATTATGCGTTCTTAATCCTGCTTCTACATGGCAAACTTTAGCGCCTGCATAAAAAGACGCGATACTTGCAGCCATTGTTGTTGTTGTATCTCCATGAACATACACAAAATCAGGTTTAAATTCCTCTAGAATAGGACGAAGTCCTGTAATAATATCAGCTGTAAGAGTATATAAATTTTGATTAGGCTTCATTAAGTTTAAATCATAATCAGGCTTTATTTCAAAAAAATCAAGTACTTGATCCAACATTTCTCTATGCTGAGCAGTCACACAGACCTTTGCTTCAAAATCGTCACGTTGTAAAAATTCCTTTACTAAGGGAGCCATTTTTATAGCTTCTGGACGAGTTCCAAATATAATTAGATGTTTTGTCTTAACCATTAAATTAATTATAATGCAGTTATACTTTTAATCATTACCAAATAGATCCCTTGTGTACACTTTTTCCTGTACATCAGCAAGTTCCGGTGCATTGCGGTTAGAAATAATGACATCGCATTCTTTCTTGAAAAGTTCTAAATCTTTTACTACTCTGGAACCGAAAAAAGACTCTTCATTAAGGGCCGGCTCAAACACTTCCACTTCTACTCCCTTAGCTTTAATCCTTTTCATTACGCCCTGGATGGCAGATGCTCTGAAATTGTCGGAGCCTGCTTTCATGATCAGACGGTAAACACCTACCTTTTTTGGTTTTCTGGCAAGTACAGAATCTGCTATAAAGTCCTTACGGGTTCTGTTGGCATCTACAATTGCCTGAATTATATTATTGGGAACAGCGTTATAATTTGCCAAAAGCTGTTTGGTATCCTTTGGAAGGCAATATCCTCCGTATCCAAAAGACGGATTATTATAATGCGATCCAATTCTTGGATCCAGACCAACACCTTCCACAATCTGGCGGGTATCCAGCTCGTGGATTTGCGCATAGCTGTCTAATTCGTTAAAATAAGCTACCCTCAGTGCCAGATAGGTATTGGAAAACAATTTAATGGCTTCTGCTTCGGTAGGATTAGTAAACAAAACCGGAATATCCTTTTTTACCGCACCTTCTTTCAGTAATTCTGCGAAAATCCTTGCTCGCTCACTCTGCTCCCCGACAATAATTCTCGAAGGATATAAATTATCATATAAAGCTTTGCCTTCTCTCAAAAATTCCGGAGAAAACACTACATTATCTAAATGCATTCTGCTTTTTAACTCTACGGTATACCCCACCGGAACTGTAGATTTAATAATAATTACAGCCTCAGAATTATACTCTGCAATTTCCTTAATTACATTCTCAACACTGCTTGTGTCGAAATAATTGGTAGTGGGGTCATAATCTGTTGGAGTGGCAACAATAATATATTCAGCCTTATCGTAAGCTTCCTTTTTATCTAAAGTGGCTTTGAAATTAAGGGGTTTAGTACTAAGAAACGTACTGATCTCATCATCTTCAATAGGAGATTTTTTAGAATTAAGCAACTCTACTCTCTCCTGAACAATATCTAAAGCTACAACTTCATTATGTTGGGCCAATAAGACGGCATTAGACAAACCTACATACCCTGTTCCTACGACTGCTATTTTCATTCTCTACTTTTTTATAAACGATTATCGTATTTCTCTAAAATTCCTTTAACATCATATAAAACTCCTCCTTCCTTCAGATATCGGGAAAGATCAATATTCAGGAATTCATCATGAGAAACTGTGAGAACAATTGCATCAAACTGTCCTTTCACATCTTCAAGAGAATTGGTAGATTGTATACCATATTCGTGCATTACTTCTTCTGGATTTGCCCACGGATCATACGTTGTAACTTCTACAGAATAGTCTTCCAGAGCATTGATAACATCTGCAGCTTTCGTATTTCTTACATCCGGACAGTTTTCTTTAAAAGTGATTCCAAGATTCAGTACTTTGGCATCCGTAATGTTGATTCTTTTCTTAATCATTGTTTTTACCACCTCGGAAGCTACAAACTGCCCCATGGAATCATTCAGTCTTCTTGCTGTAAGGATAAGCTCAGAATAATATCCCACGTCCTGCGCTTTTTGGGCAAGATAGAAAGGATCTACCCCGATACAGTGTCCTCCTACCAATCCTGGCTTGAATTTCAAGAAATTCCATTTCGTTCCTGCTGCCTCCAAAACGGCATGTGTATCAATATCCAGGAGATTAAATATTTTGGCAAGCTCATTCACAAAAGCAATATTGATATCACGTTGTGAATTTTCAATAACTTTTGATGCTTCAGCTACTTTGATGGTAGGTGCCAAATGGGTACCTGCTGCAATTACAGATTTATATAATTCGTCAACTTTTTTACCAATTTCCGGTGTAGAACCTGAAGTTACCTTTAAAATTTTCTCTACGGTACGTTCTTTATCTCCCGGGTTGATTCTTTCAGGAGAATATCCTGCAAAGAAGTCCTCGTTAAACTTTAATCCCGAAACTTTTTCCAGCACAGGGATACATTCTTCTTCTGTAACACCGGGATAAACAGTAGATTCATAAATAACAATATCCCCTTTTTTCAATACTTTTCCTACTGTTTCAGATGCTTTATATAAAGGCGTCAGGTCCGGACGATTATGTCTGTCTACCGGTGTAGGAACAGTTACGATATAGATGTTAGCCTCTTTAATATCTTCCAGATCAGATGAGCAAAGCAATCCTTTTGATGAGTTTGAAAACGGGTTCTCTTTTACTAAAACCGGCTGCAGTACTTCATCTTCTACTTCCAAAGTGGAATCTTTTCCGCTATTCAGTTCTGCAATTCTGGCCTGGTTGATATCAAAACCTACTACGGCATATTTTGTTGCAAATAAACGGGCCAGTGGTAATCCTACATACCCCAATCCGATTACCCCAATTTTATTCTGTATATTCATATTAAATGTGATGTTCTTACTTTATTTTAATGTTTATTTTGAAGATAATTTGATTTATTTATTAAAAAGCTTTTGCCACCAGTTTTTCTTCTTATCAGCTGTATATCCGTAACCATAGCCATAGTTGTATCCGTAGCCGTAACCACCAACATTTTTAGAAACATCATTGATCACGAAAGAAACGTTTGATATTTTTGATTCTTTAACCAGTTTATTGGCAAAATCAATTAATATTTTTCTTGAAACGCCCGATCTCACCACGTATAATGAAGCGTCGGCTGTATCAGAGATACTCAATGTATCTGAAACAAGCATCAGTGGAGCAGAGTCGATTACAATATATTCGTAACGGGACGACATCTCACTGATAAGCTTCTGATAACGGCCGTTGGAAAGAAGCTCCTGAGGATTTGGAGGAATAGACCCCGCATAGATTACATCACATTCAGGGTTGGTATCGGAAGTATGTATAAGGTCTTCTACATCTGTAGTTTCATCATATAAATATTCCGTAAGACCGGCATTCTTAATACGTTCATCATCATATCTCTGGATCTGTGGATTTCTGACGTCCGAACCAATGAGTAATGATCTTCCGTTTTTGCTTCCCAATGTCAGAGCAAGATTTACAGAAACCAGCGTTTTTCCTTCTCCTTTCACAGAAGAAGTTACCAGTATAACTTTCGCAGAATCTTTCTTAGGAAGTAGAAATTTAAGATTGGAAACCAAGATTCTGAATGCTTCAGCCAACTCTGAGAAATCGTTTTTCTGTACAAGGTGATTCTGGTTATCTTTAAGAGAAGGAATATCTGCAAGCACCCCAAGTGACGAATTTTCTGAAATATCTGTACGGTTGTAGATTTTATCATCCCACATGAAGAAAAGATAGAACACTCCCAACGGCAGCATCAATCCTAATAGAACTGCAGCCAGAAGAATGATATTTTTCTTAGGTGAAACAGGAACATCATCAGTATAAGCAGGGTTTACAATTTTAGCTTTCGGAACATTAACAGATAGATTGATCGCATTTTCTTCCCTTTTTTGTAAAAGGAAAAGGAAAAGCTGCTCTTTAAGGTTCTGTTGACGCTCGATACCTCTGTAGATTTTCGACTGTCCCGGAACTTTTTCAATCATTCCTGTGCTGGCAGAAATCTGGCTGTTTACCTGCGCAATAGATGCCTGGATTGTTGCTTTCTGCTGACGGATGTTATCTCTTACGATTTCTTTTAGTGAAGAAATTTCTTTATTCATTTCTATCACTGCAGGGTTTTCATTGGTAGCCTGCTTCAAAGTTTTATTTCTGGTGATAACCAACGTATTATATTGTGAAATTGCCTGTTCCAAAGAAGGATTAAGTCCTAAATTTGAAGGCATAAGCTGATTATCTCCTTTTGAAGCTTCATTTTGAAGGGAATTAAGAAGATCCAGCTGTGTTTGCTGCTGAAGAAGCTGCTTTGTGTTCTCGTTTGTATTTTGAAGCGCCAATTGAGCCTGAGCCTCTAAGTCTACGATTTTGTTACGGTTCTGGAAGTCTTCTTTCTGATTCTCCACTCCGGAAAGATCCCGTGAAATAACTTCTAAACGTTTATCGATAAACTCTTGTGTATTTTGAGCCTGTAAGTTTTTATCTCTTAGCCCATCCAGATTATACTGCTTGGTTACTTCATTAAGGATGGCTTCTGATTTTTCGGGAACAGTTCCCACGATGCTGATGTCCATAAGCATCGCTTTCTGATCCGGAAGATCAACCTGGATTTTCTTTTCTAAAGATTTTACCTTCTCTATTGGATTCCAGAAAACAATTTTATACTTATTTTTAAAGGTAAGGCCCGGAACTTTTTGAAGAACTACAGTTCCAAAATCTAGTATCAGGTTTTTACCAAAAGTTCCCTTTACTTTTTTGTTTTCCTTATCCTCCAGAACAAATTCATTTCCATTTACTTCTTTTACTTCATATTCGGAAGAAACAAATTTCTTGACATTTTTATAAGAAATAATTTCTGCAACAATGGGTACCTTGGTAAACAATTCGGAATCCCTTATCTCACCCGAATTATAATATTGTATATTAAGATTTAGATTTTCAACAACCTTCATCAGGATGGGTCTTGAGTTTACTACAGCCACTTCACTCTTTAGCTCATCTGCATTTCCTAAACCCAGTCCTAAGTTATCAAGATCAATTAATGCACCTGTTAAATCAGACTGTTTTTTATCAAATTTTAATGTAGTAGTTGATTGATACTGAGGTACAGCATATCTTAGATATATAAAGGCCACAATAACAAATAATAGGACAGATGCTATAAACCAAGGCCATTTGACTAAATATTTCCCAATGATCTTTCTTAAATTCAAAGATTCTTCACTTTCCTGAAATTCTATCTGCTGCATATTTTATTTACGAGTTAAAGCAATAATAAGTGTACCAGCTGTCAGTAAAGCACCAATAATCTGGAATGTAAGGGCTCTGTTCGGATTCGAGTTAGCCTGAACCTGTTTATTTTTGTCCGGCTGCACATATAATATGTCATTCTGCTTCATATAATAATAGGGCGAACTGACAATATCAGATCTTGTAAGATCGATATTAACAATCTGATCTGTACCGCTATCATCAGCACGGATAAGCTTTACATTGGTACGGTCTCCGAAATCCGTCATATCACCTGCAAGCCCAAGTGCCTGAAAAATATTGATTTTCTGAGAAACACTTTCTTTCTGCCCCGGTTCCTTTACCTCTCCTAAAACGCTTACGTTAAAATTTTTAAGGGTAATGGTTACCAGTGGATCTGTCAGATATCTCTTAAGACGCGATTCAAGCTCCTGTTTTAGCTGTACCTGCGTCATTCCTTTAGCGTACACATTTCCTAAAACCGGAAAAGAGATATAACCTTCTTCATTAACAAGGTATTGACTTGGTTCTACATATTGGTTAATTCCCCTGCTAGCGTCACCCCCTACCTTATTTGCGGTATTAAGGTTAAAAGGCTTTACTGCTATTTCGTCAAGTGCAGATACAAGAATCAGGAGAGCATCTCCTTCCTGAATATGCAGGCCCTGAAACTTGGCTTTTGCAACCTCTTCTTCCATATTATGCTTTGACATATATACCATATTCTGCTTCGGTCTGCATGATAATAAAGTAACCGATAACAGTACTATATATGCAATAATAGTTTTATTCATATGTTATTATTCTTATCTACTTGTGTTATTATTTAGGTTTATCGAACTAATTTCAACTATATTTAAATACATATTGTAATAAAACGACTATACTATTTAAATATTTTAAAGCGCACTTTAAATTCTCATGTTAAAATCACTTCTTTCTCTAGCAATTTTCATTCCGTTTAAAAACAAAATGATGAAATTATTATTTTAATATGAACTTTTTTATTTATTTAATTCTTTAATTTTAATTATATGCTTCATTTTCAGATATTCTACATTGCTTGTAAATTTTTAATGACATTTTCTTTTTACAATTCATCAACTGAATTTCCTCAGTTTAATCCTGAATGATCATGTTGATATCATGAGGAATTTTTCTGACACATTTATTATTAAGATTTGCGGTTGCCATTTTGAATACTAGAAAAACTAAGGAAAAATAAAAACAGAATAGTAATCTCGATCAACGAAAATACTTTTTCATCCTGATATCCATTTAAAGTAATTGGTAAGTTCAGACTAATCGGGGGAAAATATAAAACCAAAACAAGAAAAAAAACGGCTAAAATATAACCAGGAAAAGCCAACCACTCAGCCATATACCTTAAGCCCGTAATCTTAAAAATATTCCCCATATACAATAAATCTAGATTTCATTTTCATTAATTCAACAGCCAGTGGTTTTTATTATTGAACGAAGGTAGCAATTATTATTAATATTTTTAATTCTATATGTTAATTTTTGTTTAAAATATAAACTTCAATATTGGAATATTATGAAAGTAAATTTGAAAAATTTATATTCTCTGAACGCTAAAAACACAAAAAAAATACTGCAAAAATATATTTTACAGTATTCTGACTACCTTGATATTGTAGTTGCGATCCGGACGGGACTCGAACCCGCGACCTCCGCCGTGACAGGGCGGCATTCTAACCAGCTGAACTACCGGATCAATTTTTTAAAAAGAAATTGAGAAAACTTCCGCGATCCGGACGGGACTCGAACCCGCGACCTCCGCCGTGACAGGGCGGCATTCTAACCAGCTGAACTACCGGATCAATTTTTTAAAAAGAAATTGAGAAAACTTCTGCGATCCGGACGGGACTCGAACCCGCGACCTCCGCCGTGACAGGGCGGCATTCTAACCAGCTGAACTACCGGATCAATTTTTTTAAAGTAAATTGAGAAAAACTTATGCGATCCGGACGGGACTCGAACCCGCGACCTCCGCCGTGACAGGGCGGCATTCTAACCAGCTGAACTACCGGATCATTATTTTAAAGAACGTCGTTTCTTTTTCGTGGTTGCAAAATTACAACTTTTTTTGTTACCTGCAAATTATTTTAAAAAAAATGCCTCCCAATACTGGAAGGCGTTCATTATCAAACTTATTTTTTTTATAAGTGAGCGCTTAGTTTTTCAGCGATTACCTCTTTTGGAGCTACACCCACTAATTTGTCTACTACTTCTCCATTCTTAAAAATAAGAACTGTAGGAATATTTCTGATACCGTACTGCATAGAAATCTCCTGGTTGTTGTCTACATCTACTTTCCCTACTACCGCTTTACCTTCAAAATCTGATGCTACTTCTTCGATGATTGGTCCTAAAGTTCTGCAAGGTCCGCACCATACTGCCCAGAAGTCTACTAATACCGGTTTATCTGATTTTAAAACCGTATCCTGAAATGAGCTGTCTGTAATTTCTAAAGCCATTTTTGTTTCTTTTATTTTAATTAATATTATTTTCTTTTAATCCTTTTGGATATTCAAAATTACGATTTTTAAAGCACAAGACTATCTATGCTCAACATTAGTTTTTTCTATAGTATAATCGCTTGAGATTTCCTTCAACGCATTGACCAAAGTGTCAATCTCCGCTTTAGTCGTCATATGGCTGAAAGAGATACGTAATGGCGTACAATGATCCATTTCATCCTCAGAAAGCACCATCATCATCACCATTGAGGGTTTTGACGCTCCAGATGAACATGCGCTTCCCTGAGAAATTGCAATTCCTTTCATATCCAGCTGAAGACCTATCAATGGATTTTTATAAGGCAGTAATGCACTTAAAACTGTATAAAGGCTATTTTCCTTTTCTGCACTTCTTCCGTTGAATTTAATTCCTTCAATTTCAGCAGAAAGTCTTTCAATTGCATAATCCTTGATATTCTGCATATGTTGGGTATATTCCTCCATATGATTCAGAGAAAGTTCTAAAGCTTTTCCTAATCCTACGATACCACAAACATTTTCAGTTCCGGCTCTAAGACTTCTTTCCTGAGGTCCTCCGGTAATAATTCCTTTTAAGCCTGTTGCTTTTCTGATAAATGCAAATCCGGCTCCTTTCGGACCATGAAACTTATGGGCACTACACGATGCAAAGTCCACAGGGATATCAGAGAAGTCAAGGTTCATATGAGCCATTGTCTGCACGGTATCTGAGTGGAAAAGTGCCTGATACTGTTTGCAAAGCTGGGCAACCTGTTTAAGGTTAATGATATTTCCGATTTCGTTGTTGGCATGCATTAAGCTTACCAATGTTTTTTTATCTGAAGCTTTTAAAAGTTCTTCCAGTTTAGCAAGATCAATATCTCCTTTTTCATTCGGGCGGATGTAGTTTACCTCTACCCCTTTTCTGCTTTTCATATCCAGAATACTTTCAGAAACGCATTTATGTTCCAGAGGAGAGCTGATGATTCTTTCTACTCCAAGGTGTTCTACCGAGGATTTGATGATCATATTATTTGATTCCGTACCACATGAAGTGAAAATAATTTCAGCAGGAGTTACATGAAGATAGTCTGCAACCTGTCTTCTTACATTTTCAATAAGGATTTTTGCTTCCTGGCCAAAGCTGTGCGTTGAAGAAGGGTTTCCGAAGTTCATCTTCATTGTGCCTACCATTGCATCTATAACTTCTTCTGCAAGCGGAGTGGTTGCGGCATTATCTAAATATACTTTATCCATTGTTATTTTGAATATTTTATTTCTACAGAGGTAAATTTATAATCTGTGGGAACAGTAAATATAAACCAGGGACTTGAGATCACCTGAATTTCCATTCCACCGGAAGGTTCTCCGGCAGGAACTTCTACATACAGAATCTGGTTTTTCACTGATATATTTTTGATCTCTTCAATTTTATGACTTCCTGATCTGAAGGTTCCCAAATTGTATAAAACAACTTTTTTATTTTTCGGAAATTGTGGATATTTGATATAAGATTCTTTTCCCGGTTCTGAAATACCAAAACTTCCGCTGATAATATTGCGAAAATCCTTTTCGTCTTTAATAATCTTAAAGCCGGGAGCATCGGTTCCTCCCTGATTTTCAGAAACAAGGAGTTCCGTATTTTCCTGCATAGCAGAAGACTTCTGAGATGAAGTGCCGGCACAGCCCATAAAGAGTACTGCACATGCAATGATCAGGCTTTTCATTTTTTACAATTTTATCTCCCAAAATTAGTGAAAAAATTGGTAATGTCCCTCATTTGCCCATTTCAACATCGGCCGATCTCCGGAAGTATCACCAAATGCAATAATTTTATCGTACTTGGAATCGTTAATTTCCTCTTTTATTCTTATCAATTTTTCCTTTCCGTTACAATTTTTTCCTACAAAGTTTCCGGTAAAAATACCGTTTTTAAACTCTGCCCGCGTAGAAACAAGCTCCATTTTCAGTTCTTCAGCGAATGGTTTTACCCAGATATCCAATGAAGCGGTTACTAATAAACTCTGTGTATTATTCCTATCGATATTTTTTATAAAATCCAATGCATTCTCCCTTACTATTTTAGGGTAGTGCTGTTCAAAAAACTGTTTAGACTTCTGTTCAATTTTCTCCTGGGTCTGTCCTCTTAAGATAGAACCGATAAAGCTTTTTTTAACTTTTTCCGTTTCAGCCAGTTTTAGCTTCAACAGGATAAAAAGAGGCACGTGTCTCAAAAATTGTATACGGTATTTTGTTGAATCGTAAAATTTAAGATACATAAACATGGTATCCTTATATGTCAGGGTTCCGTCAAAATCAAAACAATACAATTTTTTCATTTTTTAAAGCTTTAATTTCTTGAATATAAACTCAGGAATATTCCTGATAATCATCATAATAATACTCCAAACCGGCAAAACATATGCCACATTTCTCTGTTTTTTGAAGGCTTTGTAAATACAGGAAGCTGCCTGTTTTGGTGTGGCTGTCAGTTTCGGATTTAAAGGCAGGCCTTCTGTCATTTTGGTTGCCATAAATCCAGGTTTTATCGTAAGAACATGCACTTTTTTATCAAAAAGATAATTTCTCAAACCGCTCAGATAAGCCGTAAAAGCTGCTTTCGCACTTCCATAGATAAAGTTACTCTGTCTTCCCCGGTCTCCTGCCACTGATGAAAGCCCGATAATCGTGCCGGATCTTCTGCTTTCAAACTTTTGGGCAAAATAATTCATTAAAGGAACCAGTTTTGAATAATTGATATCAATGATACGCTCTGTATTTCTGTTATCATATAACCCCTCTTCGGTTCCCTCGCCTAAATATCCTACGGCACAAAATAATACATTTGAATTGATATTATCAAATCTATTGTAATCAATTTCTTTTGTCAGATCCAGCTCAATAACTTCCGCCTGCTGCAAAAACTTTACATCAAGATGTCTTGCAAAACGCTCTGTAGTTTCTTTATTTGAGGTAAAAAGATAGATTTTTTCAAACTTTTCTCCTTCCTGAAGTGCTTTTTCCACAAAAGCCTGTGCCACTTCAGATGTACTTCCCAGAACTATCATTATGAATTATTATTTATGATTCTCTTGTGCTGTAAAGACACAAATTTAGGATTTTGAATATTTTTCAGGTAGTTGGTAAGCGATGATCTGCTCATACTGTCTTTGGTAAGATAAATTCTTCCTCCAAACTCCTGAACAATAGCATCAAGCTGATCTACCAGTTTTTTCAGTTTTGAATTAACTTTAAAATCCAGTGCCAATGTATACCCCTCCACAGGGAATGAGTTATAAGCCTGAGGATTGTTTTTTCCAAAAAGTTTTAAAACCGCTAAGAATGATCCGTTCCCGCTTTTAGCGATCGTTTCAAGGATTCTTTTCATACCTTCTTTTCCTGTTTCTTTAGGAATTACCATCTGGTATTGTATAAAACCGGACTTCCCATAGATCTTATTCCAATCTGTGATCGCATCCAAAGGATAGAAAAACGTTTCATAGTCGATAAAGTTTTTCACTTCTTTTTTAGATTGCTTTTTATAGTATAACCAGTTGAAAATCTTTACGGTAAGGGCATTCAGTACAAATCCCGGAAAATAAAAAGGAACTGTAGGAGAAAATTTCTTCTTCAATCTCAAAGGTGTTTTGGAAAAACTATGGGGAAGTTCATGCTGAAAAGCATGTTCTCCTCTCATAAGAATACTTCTTCCGATATTTTTTCCTTTCTGAAGACAATCAATCCAGGCAACCGTGTAGGTCCAGTTTTCACTTTCATCGAACAGCTTAAAGATCTCATCCAGATTGTCTGCTTTGATACTTTCCTGACGAATGTATGCGGACTCTATATTTTTAAGTTTAAATTTTGCTGTGAGAATAATACCGGTAAGTCCCATTCCACCAATGGTAGCCCAAAACTTTTCTGTATTTTCCTCTCTGGAACAGGTAAGGATCTCCCCTTTCTCAGTCATGAGCTTAAATTCAAGCACATATTCTGAAAAGCAACCTTCTGCATGATGGTTTTTTCCATGAACATCCGATGCTATAGCACCTCCTACCGATACAAATTTTGTCCCGGGAGTAACGTATAGAAAATATCCCTGCGGAACTGCTATTTCCAGTACATCTGAAAGCAGCACTCCGGATTCACATTCTATGATCCCGTTCAGACGGTCAAAATTGATGAACTTATTTAATTTTTTTGTTGAAAATATAGCTTCTCCCAATGAAGCATCTCCATAACATCTCCCATTTCCTCTCGCTATGACTTCGTTGTGATTGAGTACAAATTCTTTTATTTTTCTGAAACTGTCCTCAGATCTCATTTCCTTCTCTACTATTGGAAAATTTCCCCAGTTGGTAACTTTCTGTATGAAATTCGGCTTCATTTCTTAAAATAAATTTGAATTAAAAATGCAACGACCCAAAGTAATAAAGTAACCTGTATATAACGGTCTCTGTAGACAATTTTTGTAGGAGACTCCGTTCTGTTGTAAACAAGCGTCTGCTGAAGATATCTTAACAGCGCAAAAACCACGAAAATCACGGTATAAAAGACTCTTTCGTGAAACCTTGCCTGAACTTCAGGAGACAGGGTAAACATCAGGTAGCATACTATGGCCAGCGTAATAGAAATGGATAAAGCAATATCTGCAAACTGCACGTTATAGCCATCCAGTGCTTTTCTTGTTTTTCCTGAAACCTGGGCATTGATAAGCTCTCCCCTTCTTTTTCCTATAGCCAGTACCAAAGCCAATACAAAGGTCAGCAGAATCGCCCATTGCGAAATGCTGATTCCGGTAATATAACCTCCAGCCAGTACACGCAGGACAAATCCTATGGCAATAATAAAAATATCAATAATAGGAACGTGTTTAAGCCTGAAAGTATAGGCAAGATTCATAACTACATAAAATCCTATGATGATTGCAAATTTCCAAAGAAATTCATGGAAATAAAGTTGAGTAAAAAATACAAGACCAATATCAGCAATGATAAGACCTATAAGAATTCCTATCGCTTTTGATTTTGAAATAGCTCCACTCGCCAAAGGTCTTCTCCTTTTCTCAGGGTGTTTTCTGTCTGCTTCAATATCATTATAATCATTCAGGATATAAACAACACTTGCTGCAAGTGAAAATATGACAAATGCAAAAATGCTTTTGAGAAGCAGATCTATATTGGTAATATTACCTGAAAAGAACAGAGGGACAAATACAAAAAGGTTTTTCACCCATTGCTCCACACGGAGCAGTTTTAAATATTTCTTCATTTATGTTATTTCAAATACAAAAATAATAAATTCAAAATTTCTAGCATAAAAATACAAAAAAAACCGCCGGGGCGGTCTTTTACGAAAATATTTATATATTAAATTAACTATTGCCCTTGTTTGGCATCGTTAATCATTTTTTCATTGGCAGTAATTGCAAACTCTACTCTTCTGTTTTTAGCTCTTCCTTCTTCAGTATCATTGCTAGCTACAGGCATCGCTTCACCTTCACCTTTTGTAAACATTCTGCTTGATGCAATTCCTTTTCCTGATAAATAGGCTTTCACAGCGTCTGCTCTTCTTTGAGAAAGTTTCAGGTTGTACTCATCCGAACCTTTGCTGTCTGTGTGACCATAGATATTGATATTCGTATCTGGATTATTAGCCAGTACTTCAGCTAATTTATCAAGGTTGGTCTGTGCTACAGAAGTAAGATTTGAAGAGTCGAAAGCGAAATTGACAATACTTTCGTTCATAGTTACTTTAATACCATCTCCTACTCTTTCTACCTGAGCACCTGGTAAAGTTTCTTTAATATCTTTCGCCTGCTTATCCATTTTGTTACCGATAACGTTACCAGCAACACCTCCGATAATACCTCCCAATACAGCTCCGATAGCTCCGTTTCCTCCTTTACCTACATTGTTACCAAGGATACCTCCCAGTACTGCTCCCGAAGCAGCTCCTACCGCTGTACCTCTTTGTTGGTGATTTGAATTCTGAACCGCTTCACAGCTTGTCAATAATAATGCTGATGACAAGAAAAGGGCTCCTACGTATGTTTTTGTAAATTTCATTTTTTTTGATCTTTTATGTTGATAAATTATTTCATTCCAGTTCTCTGGAAGTTGTAAACTACTTTTACATTACCTCCTTCAAAAGGAACATCTTGCTCAAGTGAAAACTGATCTGTACTCTGATTAATCATTGTAAGACTGTAACCTGCTGTATTTTGTTTAGCTTTTGTACCTGAAGCAATTTTTTTAAACATAAACGTATTAACGCCTTTTACTTCAAATTTGATTGGCTGTGTAATTGCCGGGCAATCTCCACCACCGTTTAAAGTATACGCTCCTGTCCAGTTATTGGGAATCAATCTCCAGTGGCTTCCTACGAAGCACTGTGCGTCTGCACCTTCATCAAAAGGCTTAATTTTATAACCTTTATCATAATCTATGCTTACAATCTGCCAGTCTCCTTTCATTTTCAGGAAGTCGGCTCTTTGATTTTGAGATGTAGCTGCTTTGTTAACAGAGGAACACGAAACTGCAAAAAGTGATGTTCCCAACATCCCTGCAAGTAGTAACTTTTTCATTTTGTTGTTTATTATTTTGTTACTATAAAGTTACAAAAAACCGTGCCAAAATTTAAAATAAAAAATAAAAAGTCCGAAAAAATCCGGACTCCTTATGGTTTCTCCTTAAACACAGGGAGATAAATTATTTTTTAACAGCCTTTTTTACGGATTTCGAAGGCCTGGCTGTGCCTGTAGTTTTTCCTTTATAAAAGTTGGTATAGGCATACTCTGCTGCCTTTTTCAGGTCGATAACCCCACCTGCCTGAGATTGGTCACCAAAACCATCGGCAGTACTTGGGTTGCTGCTTTTCACAAGAGCTTCAATGATCTGATAAGGTTTAAGATCCGGCATATAAGCCAGTAAAACAGCTGCTCCTCCGGCCACAACAGGGGAAGCCATAGAAGTGCCCTGAAGGTATTTATATTCGTTTTTAGGAACGGTAGAATAGATTTCTTCTCCCGGAGCAAAAACGTTCACCATCTTTTTATTGTAATTGGAAAAATCTGCTCTCAGTGCATTATTTTTATTCGTACTTGCTCCTACCACAAGAACATTGCTTACAAATGGTTTCTCGTCTGTAACATTTTTAAAGTTGGTAGGATATGCGAGATGTTCTGCTACATCTTCATTTTCGTTACCTGCAGCTTTTACTAAAAGAACGCCTTTATCTTCAGCATATTTGAAAGCATCCCAAACCACATTTTTACCAGGAGAAACAGGTTTTCCAAAGCTCATATTTAAAACTTTCGCACCGTTATCTACAGCATATCTGATCGCATTGGCAACGTCTTTATCTCTTTCATCACCATTCGGAACTGTTCTTACAGACATAATTTTAGCCACTTTGGAAGCTACTCCATACTGAACTTCTTTTCCTTGCGGAAGTCCGGCAATAATTCCTGCCACGTGGGTTCCATGTTCTGCATCCGGTCCTTCATAATGATTATTTCCATAGATTTTTTCAGAATAGTCATCGTAGTTATCCCCTACAATTTCTTTTCTCGGATCATAGGAAAGGTCATATTGTTTTGCAGCAGGAGCAAAATGATCGATGGCTTCTTTCATTTCCTCCTTCATCTTTTTTTCAAATTCCGCGGCTGATTTTCCTTTAAATTCCGGACTTTGTGAAATCTGGCCTAAAAATTCCTTCGCAATGGCATCTCTCTGATCTGTCGGAGCTTTGATCGCAGCAATAGTTTCAGCGGTTACAGGCTTACCTGCCAGCAGTTTTACCATATTAGGAATCAGCTCGTTCAGCATAGAATAAGTCTGAAAGTTTTGTTTTGCCTCGATACTCTTTTTATTGAACATATCTTTGGCTTTCATATACATCTCAAACTCTTCCTTCATCTTAGCCTGGTTGGCTTTATTTTGTGTGGAATCATCTCCTTCGAAGACAGGTTTATATTTGGCAACTACTCTTGTCACCTCCATATTATCGATATCAATATCACCGTTTTTACCTCCTATAAAGTTCCATCCATGTACGTCATCAATATACCCGTTTCCATCATCATCTTTACCGTTACCGGGAACCTCGTTTGGATTTGACCATAGATTTTTTACCAATCCGGGATGATCTACCTGTACTCCACTGTCTAATACACCCACCACGACTGTTTTAGGCTTCAGACCTTTAGATTCCAGGTATTTATAAGCATTTGCTGTATTTACCCCATATACTTTTGAAGTTGCAAAATCTTTGTGATACCATGTCATAAGATCTTTATCTTCGCTGGGATCAATACTTTTAGCTTTAGATTCCTGTGCAAAGGATAAACTAAAACCTGCAAAAAAAACTGCAGCTAATAATACCTTTTTCATATGTTGATATTTAATTTTTAAAGAGATATGCCAATCACCGTTATCATCTGTTTTATATTTTACCAACAGTGATTGTACTAATATTGTTGTTTTATATTTTTTATATATACGAGTGATTCCGGGCCTTTATTACAAATAAGGTCAAGAACCGACAGGTCTTCCAAAAATCCGAATTTATCAGAGAATGTCTGGTAATAGTCTTCCATCTGAAATTCTGAAGGAAGTTTTGCCGAAAACTTTTCCCTGAAATTGATACTCTCCGGATTTTTGATATATTCTACATTCAAAGAGTGTGCCTTTTCTGTTTTAAGTATCTGTTGGATGACTTCTATCCCTTTAAGGTTAAAATCCAGCAGAAACTTTTCTTTAAGGTCAAATATTTTTCTGAACTTATCTTCATAATACTCAAAATAAGGAGAGCTTTGATATGCTGTCTTAATGGATTTCCAATGAAGCGTTCTCCAGTCTTCGCGGTAAGAAATTTCAACATCTTTGAATTCTCTTTTCCCGTTATGATTGATAGGAATTATTAATGATAATTTTCCGTTGGCACCATAAATATTGGCTCTGTTTCTATACGTCTGCTTCGGAAAATTTTCAAACTGTTCAAATACAATTTCATTCTCAGGATTCAAAAACACTGAGAACCAAGAGATTGGAGGCATATAAAATGCCGGCAATAATACATTCTTCATATTCATAATGCAAAAATGAAGTATTTTTTCAAATACTTCATTCTATTTTACGTTTAATTTTTTTTATTAATTGTCTTCAGTTTTTTTCTTTCTGAATAATTTCATGAAATAATCCCATCCGAAGAACAAGATCAGGATCATGGCTGCAATCCACCAGTAAGAGGTTTTATTAGATTCTCCTGTGTTGGTTGCTTTGAACATTCTTTCCCAACGGATTTTTTTAGGAGCCTGATACGTTGAGCTTGCATCCGGAAATACTCCCTGTACGCTCATCCACGTAAACATTGGTTTTCCAACAATATTTTCTTCCGGAACGAAACCAAAGAATCTTGCATCCAATGACGCATCTCTGTTGTCCCCGATCATCATATAATAATCCTGTTGAATGGTATACTGATTCGCTTCTTTACCATTAATAAAAATCTTTCCGTTCTTTTTCTCTAAGCTGTTGTGTTCATATTCAGAAATGATCCATTGGTACATTGGAAGTGTCTCCTGATTGATCGCTACCACATCTCCTTTTTTAGGAATTCTAACCGGGCCGTACCAATCCTGATTCCAAGGTTTGTTGATCGGGAAAATAGATTGTGTGGTATCAATTTTAGTTTTAGCTTCGTCTCTGTAATATACTGCAGCTTCTCCTTTTGGTGAAACTTCTTCCTTCATATCAATAACATGAGGAAGTTCTTTAATTTCTTTAGCCGTTTTATCTGTTAAACCCTGGAATCCATAAAGGAAACCTCCGTTATTCTGCTGTACTTCCTGAACCGGTAAAAATCCATAAGCTTTATATAAAGTAGGGATATCCAATTGAGCATCCGTTGTTACAATATATCTGTGCTGTACCTCCTGATCTCCTAAAACCACTTCCGGCTTTCCATTCACGAAAAGTCTTCCGGCTCTCATTTCAAAAGTATCTCCTGCTGTAGCCACACATCTTTTTACGTAAGGATCTTTTCTGTCAATTGCTGTATGTACGGAATCCTGAGGATAGTTGAAAACTACTACATCATTTTTCTGTGGTTTGTTGAATTGTAAAATTCTTGTGTATGGAAGCTTCACTGCATCTACGTAAGACTTTGGATCATCTTTCGGGTTTCCTTTCTGTCCTGTATCCATAATGGTTCCCTGAAGGAAAGGTATGGCTACCGGACGCATTGGAAGTCTGTATCCGTAGCTCCATTTGTTTACAAAAAGGAAGTCACCCACCAACAATGTTCTTTCCATAGATCCTGTAGGAATCCCGAAAGGCTGTGTTACAAAAACGTGGATAATAGTGGCAAAAACTACCGCAAAAGTAATGGAACCAATAAATGTGTCTTTCTTTTTATCGTTTTTTTCTTCGTCTGTAAGAAACAGGTCGTTTGCATTTTCATCTTCTAACTCTACATCTTTAGAATAGTTGATGACCGCCATATAAATAAACGGCAGAATCACGGTAAGAATCTGATCTTTGAAAAGTGTTTTCCCAAACTTTTTCACTAAATAAAGGTGGAAAACCGACATCATGATGGGGCCTACTATCGGAAGATAAGACATGATTGCCCACCATTTCGGATGTTTTGTTTCTTTGAGAATAATGAAATAGTTATAGAAAGGGATAAAAGCAAACAGAGGGCTATATCCCATTTTCTTGAACAGTTTCCAAGATGAAATCCCCATCAGTACGGATAGTATGAGGACATATACTGTATAAGTTAAAAAATAATTCATAAATTTTTGTGCCTATTCTTAAGATATAAATAATAAAAATGATGAGTAATAAATGATAAAAGCAGTCCGCTGTTTACAATTCACTATTCATCATTTTCTGCTTATTGGTCTGCAATTTACAGAATTTGTTACAAATTAAAGTCCCAAAACGTCTTTCATTGCGAAGTTTCCTTTTTTATCTTTAATCCACTCAGCAGCGACTACCGCTCCCAGGGCAAAACCGTTTCTGTTGAAAGCGGTATGCTTGATTTCGATTTCGTCCACTTCACTTCTGTAATACACGCTGTGTGTTCCCGGAACTTCATCTTCACGTATGGCAAAAATTCCAAGCTGCTTCCCTTCTGTTTCTTCCAGTTTCCAGGCATCGAATTTCGGATTGTTCTGAATGATTCCCTCAGCGATGGAAATTGCAGTCCCACTTGGAGCATCTTTTTTATGGATGTGATGAATTTCTTCCAGCTGGCAAGAATATTCATCTACGTTTTTCATCAGGTCTGCCAGCTTTTCGTTCAGAGCAAAGAATAAATTCACGCCTAAACTAAAGTTAGAACCATATAAGAAAGCAGTTCCATTATCTACGGCCAGTTTTTCAATTTCAGCTTTTTGATCAAGCCATCCTGTTGTTCCGCAGATCACGGGAATTTTATTTTCAAGACAAGCTTTGATGTTTTCAAAAGCTACTTCCGGCAGTGAAAATTCAATCACAACATCCGGGTTATTAAGATTCTCAGCAGTCGGGGTTTCCTTCAGACGGGCAACTACTTCATGACCTCTCTTCTGTGCGATCTCATCAATGATCTTACCCATTTTACCGTAACCAACTAATGCTATTTTCATATAATCTTATTTATTTTTAATGCTGCATTCAATCTTCAGACCTTCTGCAGATATGTTGTATTTTAAAATCTGTAACTTAAACTGAAGCCTGTTTTTGGTGCGCTGTAGCCATACTGGTCCTGAATAACCGATGGCTTAAACACCAGATCCGGATCATGACGGCTTTCATAAAGATGAGCGTCTACTACAGCATCTACAATATTCAGAATATAAATCAAACCAGTAATGGCAATGGCATAATCCCTTTGCCTCTTGGCTCTGTCCTGTGCATTACCCAACGCTCTTTTGTCCAGCCATGGGTGGCTGTCTACGAATTCATTGGGAGTTCCGTTCAGCTTTGCCACGTAATATTCACGGTATTTTTTGTATTGGTTATCATTCCATACGGCAATACCAACCCCAGCACCTACTGCTCCCCAGACAATAGGAATTTTCCAGTATTTTTTGTTATAAAACTGTCCTAAACCGGGTAAAACTGCAGAGTACAATCCTGCTCTGGTAGGATTAAGCTTTAAGGTTTTTGCTGTGGGACCGTTTGCTTTTTCAAGATCTTCAATGATTTTGGCTTCGGTTTTACCAGGCTTTACGACACGGGTTTCTTCTTTCGGAGGAGTCTGCATCCGAACGGTATCGATAGGTTTTACTTGTGAGTAAGCCAGTGCAGCGATACACAAGAAAAATGTGAAAAATATTTTCTTCATTTATTTAATATGGGATAAAATATATTCCAGCTCTTCTTCATTTTTGAAGTCCAGAACAATTTTACCTTTTTTACCATTTCCAGAAGCTTTGATCTCTACTTTCACGTCTAAGATATCAGCAATGGTCTTCTGGGCTTTTTTATAGTTATTGGAAAGCTCCACTTTTGCTTTTTTGGCAGCAGGAGACTTCGGGTTCTTCAATGCAGCAGCAGCCTGTTCGGCCTGACGAACGTTTAATTTTTCTTTGATAATAAGATCAAATAAAATCTGCTGAGCTTCTTCACTTTCAAGACTGATAATCGCTCTTCCGTGTCCTGCAGAAATCTCACCGCTTCTGATAGCATTCTGAATATCCGGATTTAATCTTAGCAGTCTGATAGAATTGGTAATTGTACTTCTGTCCTTTCCTATTCTCTGGCTCAGGTTTTCCTGAGTAAGACCGATTTCCTCCAAAAGCCTGTGATAAGTTAATGCAATTTCAATAGCATCAAGGTCTTCTCTCTGGATATTTTCAACAAGAGCCATTTCAAGAAGCTCCTGGTCATTGACTAAACGGATATAGGCAGGAATAGTTGTTAATCCGGCAATTTTAGTTGCCCTGTAACGTCTTTCCCCGGAAATGATTTCAAACTTCTCCCCGTCTTTTCTCAGGGTAATCGGCTGGATTACGCCTAAGTTTTTAATAGACTGTGCAAGTTCGTTTAATGCTTTTTCATCAAAATAAGTTCTCGGCTGCGTTGGGTTCGGATAGATATCTTCAAGCGCAACTTCCACAATATTTCCCACAAACTTATCTGCTCCTTCATCAGTAGCGGAATTGATCGTTGCTTTGGATTCTGCACTTAAAATGGCGCCCAGGCCGCGTCCCATAGCTCTTTTTTTGTCCTTCATAGATATAATTGATAAATGATGTTTGAGAAGTGATGACCAGCATTCACTTATTGCCCATTCATTATTAATTTAATTCTTTATTAAGTTTTCATTCTTCAAAAGAACTTCTTCAGCTAACTGAATATACTGAACAGCTCCTTTACTTTCTGCATCATAGTTCAGGATACTTTCCCCGAAACTTGGTGCTTCACTCAGTCTTACGTTTCTGCTGATAATGGTTTCAAAAACCATCTCAGGGAAATGTAAATTTACTTCTTCCACAACCTGATTGGATAGTCTCAATCTGCTGTCGTACATGGTTAAAAGAAGACCTTCAATTCCAAGATCTTTATTATGGATTTTTTGAACATTTTTAACGGTGTTCAACAATTTCCCAAGCCCTTCTAATGCAAAATATTCGCACTGAATCGGAATGATTACAGAATCTGCTGCTGTAAGAGCATTTACCGTAATAAGACCTAAACTCGGTGCACAGTCGATGATAATATAATCATAATCATCCCTTACACTTGCCAATGCTTTTTTCAGCATATACTCACGGTCTTCCTTGTCTACCAATTCAATTTCCGCTGCTACCAGATCGATATGTGACGGAATAATATCCAGGTTGGGAGTTGCCGTTCTTTTGATACAGACTCTTGTATCTGCACTATGCTCAAGAAGATTATAGGTAGAATACTGAACATCCTCAACACCCAAGCCGGATGTTGCATTCGCCTGAGGGTCAGCATCAATAATTAATATTCTTTTTTCCAATACTCCTAATGCTGCTGCCAAATTTACAGCGGTGGTAGTTTTACCAACACCTCCCTTTTGATTAGCAATACCTATGATTTTTGCCATTATTAGAACTTTAAGTTTCAAAAATACACTTTTTTCTTTGCTCTCGGTGAGTGGGGAAAATCAAAATTGAGTTAAAATATTGTTAATAAGCAATTTAACGATAAAAAAAATTATCCACAAAAAAAAATCTTTGTGGATAACTACTTGAAATTTACTTTTCCGTATTAATTCTCAAATTTCATGGAGATGGGAAATTTGAAATAACTTCTTACGAATTCTCCTTTTTTGTTTTTGGCCGGGATCCATTTTCCTTTGTTGGAAATTGATTTAATAGTTCTCATTGCCTCATTGTTAAAATCGGCGTTGGTTCCGTTAGCTTTTACCCCTGAGATGGTTCCGTCCATTTCTACAATAAAGGTAACTGTCGTCTTTACAACATCTTCGGATTCAAATCCTGAACTGTCGAAGCTGTTCATTACTTTATTTCTGAAGGAGTCTATTCCTCCTGCAAAATTGGCTTCTACCCCAAGTTCTCCTGCTTCAGCAATTTTACTTTTGTCCACCGGATCAGCAATCACAGGCGGAGGTGTTGTCATTACAGGACCTGTTCCTACTGTTAGTGTCGGAACATTGGGTGTATTCGGCGCAACAGGATCTCCTTTAAAATTGTCTTTAAATCCTGCTACAGCATCATCAGGAATGGGATCTTTTTTCACATTATCCTGAGCTGTACTTGATGGCGTAGGCACTGTACTGTCAAATGTTTTTGTATTGGGTGCTACCTCAGGCTTTACCGGAGTAATTTTTACCGGCGGAGCAACAGGATCATCAGGAATTAATACTGGTGGAGGAAGTACATACCCTCCATCTGTTATAACTTCTACAGGTTTCAATGCAGAAATCACAAATGGTGTAATGGATACTGCAGCCATTAAACTTGCTCCGATCAAAAGCGCTTTGGTTAATATTCTATCTGATTCGTTTCTTAATACATAGGCACCATAGTCTTTATTGCGGTGCTCGAACAGGACTTCGTTGAACCGAAATTCCTGGTTTTGGTTATGTTGTTTCATCACTACTACTATTTAAACTGTTAAAAATTTTGATTATTAGTTTTATTGTTCTTATCGATAAGTAATGTTTCAATATCAAAACATCTGCCAAAATTTTATCAAAACAACATAATATTAGAAAATTTTATGATAATGTTTAAATTTTAACATTTACACATAAAAGGTTTATAGAAAAAAAGGAGTTATTTCTTCTCAAGTAAATAAGGAATAAACTCAATGACTTCTTACCCCTTGTCAAGGTTTAAAACCTTGACAAGGGTCATAAAACAAAAAAAGAGACCATCAATGATGATCTCTTTTTATTGTATGTTCTAAAAAATATTAGAATAATTCTTTTCTGATGATGTTCTGACTTCTTTCAGGACCTACAGAAACTAAGTATACGTTGATTCCTAAGTATTTCTCGATAAACTCGATGTATTTCTGAGCAGTATCAGGAAGTTCATCATAGCTTCTTGCTTTCGTAATATCTTCGCTCCAACCTGGTAAATCCTGATAGATTGGCTCGTAGTTGTATAGCTTTTCTGTTGACGAAGTGAAATAATCGATGATTTTTCCGTCTTCAGTTTTGTAATGTGTTACTACTTTCAGGTTCTCAATTCCTGTAAGAACATCAAGCTTAGTGATCACAAGGTTGTTGATTCCGTTGATCATACAAGCATGCTTTAAGGAAACAAGGTCTAACCAACCTGTTCTTCTTGGTCTACCTGTAGTTGCTCCGAACTCACCACCGATCTGTCTGATTTTCTCACCCAGTTCATTATCCAATTCAGAAGGAAAAGGTCCGTTTCCTACTCTTGTACAGTAAGCTTTCGCTACTCCAATAAGGTTCTGAAGTGAAGTTGGCGGAACACCAGCTCCTGAACAAACACCTCCTGTAGATGGAGAAGATGAAGTTACGTATGGATACGTTCCAAAGTCAATGTCAAGCATTAACGCCTGCGCTCCTTCGAATAAAACGTTTTTACCATCTCTGATTGCTTCGTTCAGCTCTAATTCAGTATCAACGATTCTGTCCTGAAGCTGCTTTCCGATTTCTAAATACTCGTTATAGATTTCTTCAACATCTAAAGCCGGTTTTCCGTAATATTTTTCAAAAAGAGAATTCTTAACTTTTAAGTTTTTCTCAATTTTATCTCTTAAAATCTCAGGATTTAAAAGGTCTACCATTCTGATCCCGACTCTTGCAATTTTATCTTCATAACAAGGTCCGATTCCTTTTTTGGTAGTTCCGATCTGAGTTCCTCCGTGCTCCTCTTCACGGTAAGTATCCAAAAGGATGTGGTAAGGCATAATGACATGCGCTCTTCTGCTGATAAAGATGTGATCTGTTCTCAAGCCTTTGCTCTCGATCTGACCAACTTCTTTAATGAAAGACTTAGGGTTTACCACTACTCCGTTCGCAATGATACATTTCCCTTTGCATTGAAGAACTCCTGAAGGAAGAAGGTGTAGAACGAATTTCTCATCACCCACATAAACCGTGTGACCAGCGTTGTCTCCACCCTGGAAACGTACTACATAGTCCGATTTTGCTGATAAAACATCCGTGATTTTTCCTTTGCCTTCATCTCCGTACTGAAGACCTACAACTACATAAGTTGACATATTTTACTTTTGTTTTTAGATTCGTGCAAAATTACTCTGAAAAAAAATGACGACCAAATTATAGAGGATATTTATTTTGAGTTGGGGTGAAAATCATGAGGTTGAATATTACTTCATTTCTACCTTTTTACTTTCACACCTATATAAAATGGATTATATTTACTATAAATTTATACAAATGAAAATTAAAATTCTGATTCTACTTTTAATAATCCCTCTTATTTATGTGAACGCTCAAAATAAAGTAAATGATTATCTAAATATACGTGGTCCCATTAAGCTAAATCAAAAGGAATATAATCTCGTATGGAGTTCGCATCCTAATGAAAATTATTTTAAACAGGAATATGTAAGCTCACATGATAACATCCATAAATACAACAGTATGGTATTGGTCGATTTTATAAAAGGTGATTTTAATATCAAGGATGTTGTGGATCAAAAAGTAGCTGAACTGCAGGAAATGAAAAAGACCAACCCAGTCGTCAATTACCAGATTTTTGAAAATAAGGAAGAATATATTTTAGATTTTCTTATCAGTGAAAATTCAAAGGACGGCAAGGAAATACTTATTGCAGAAAGAAATATTTATCGCTACAAAATCATTAGTAATGGAAAGAATAAAGGCGTTCTTCTTTTTGCACTGAGTGAAAGAGGGTATCCGGAAAATATTGATTCTTTTTTTAATAATTTAAAAACCAATTCTTCAAAATTAATTGAAACGGTTGGAAATTATAAACTTCCAGATATTGAAATAAAATAATATTCCAATTACTATGAACCCATCACAAAAGTCTGCCTATTTACCATCAAAAATAAACAGCAGTTCAGAACTTTTCTACACTCTGTTTTCTCCGGAGACAACAAAAGCCACCCTTCTCATTGTTCACGGCATGCAGGAACACAGCGGAAGATATGCAGAGATTGCAGAATATTTTGCGTCTCATGGAATTGCTGTATTGACGTATGATCACCTGGGGCATGGAAAATCTGTAAAAGAAAAAAAGGATATTGGTTTCTTCCAGCTTGAAAAACCGGATGAAAGACTTATAGCCGATGCAAAAATGATGGCAGATCATCTTGCAGAGCAATATCCAGATGTTCCCCATTTTATTCTGGGCCATTCTATGGGATCTTTTATTACACGTTGCCTTCTTCAAAAAGCCAGCAGTCAATTTTCAGGAGCTGTCATTACAGGAACCGGCGGACCTTTACCAGGAATCGATATATTGAGAGGGTATTTATCATTGGCTACGGCTATTGCTCCCCGTCATCGTACGTTTTTAAATTCTGTTTTTACAAGTGTCAATAACAAGCATTTTAAAAAGGATAAAGATTTCAGCAACACAAGCTGGCTCAGTATTAATCCTGAAAACAGAAAGGCTTTTGAACAGGATGAACTTTGCGGAATTCCGTTTACCCATAATGCTTTTTATACTCTATTTACCGTTTATAAAAAGGCGACTGCAAGAAACTGGGCTTCTTCTATTTCAAAATCCTTCCCTTTTTTATTTGTAAGCGGGCAGAATGATCCGATTGGCGATTTTGGAAAAGGAGTCATGCATACGGTCGATAACTTAAAAGCTGATGGTTTTGAAAATGTGGACGTAAAGATCTATCCGGAAATGCGTCATGAGATTTTGAACGAATCCATAAGAGAAGAGGTTCTGACGGAAATTTATAAGTGGATATTTAAATTCAATAATCACAGAGAATAAAAATTCCAGATAGCAATTATCTGGAATTTCTGTATAAGTTTCGGCTAAAGCCGATGGATTCTAATCTTATTGATAGACGGGCTAAAGCCCATCTCTATTGAATATCAAAATGATTCTGTATAATTTGTGAAACCCAGGTATCAATTCAGGATTAATTCCTGACCAGTTCCAATCTCTCCCAGAAAAACTTCATCGTGGGAAATCACCAACAGGGTTCCATGATAATCTTTGATAGAATGGGTGAGAATTTCCACATTCTGCAAATCAAGGTTATTGGTAGGTTCATCAAGGATGATCATATCCGGTGCTTTATTGCTGATGGAAAGTCCGCAGAGAAGTAACCGTAAACGCTCTCCTCCACTCAGCATACCGCATTTTTTATCCCAGGTATCTTTTCCAAACAAAAATCTGGACAGTAATGTTTTGACTTCTGATTCCTGCATGGCACTGTCATTGAAAGTCTGTACAAAATCATACAACGTTGAGTCATTATCAATCAGAGAATATTCCTGATCAATGTAAATACTGTTGAAATCTGCTTTTTTTATTCTCCCTTCCGAAGGCTGAAGACTTCCTAACAAAAGTTTTATCAGCGTCGTTTTTCCTGAACCGTTTCCTCCTTTTATTGAAATTCTGTCTCCACTGCTGATTTCAAGATTAAGATTTTCTTTCCAGAGTTTTCCTTTTCCATAACTGAAGTTGAGATCTTCGGCTGTAATTAAAACCTTCCCTGAATGCAGATTGGAATCATTAAAATTCACTTTCATCTGCTCAAAATTCTTTAACGAGGAACGCAAATCCCTCAAATCACCTGAGATACCACTTATTTTCTCAGCATGGACACTTTTCAGCTTTGAACTGTTTTTTTCCGCATTATTCCGAAGAGTATTCATCATAATCCTTGCTACTCCGGATTTTTCCTGTTTGCCTTTACCTCTCGCATCCAGTTTTTGCTTTCGTTCTAATGTTTCCCGTTCTTTTTCTTTTGCTTTTTTTAAAGCCCGCTCTTTGGAATGGATATCATTTTGCAATGCTTCCTCCTCCACTTCTTTCTGTTCGGCATAAAAGTCATAGTTTCCACCATAAGTTGCAATTCCCTGATTACTTAATTCGAATATAGTATCCACAAGATTGAGCAAAGTACGGTCGTGGCTTACGATAACCACTGTTGAATCTGTTTTGTCGATAAGGTCATACAAGAGTTTTCTTCCTTCCCTATCCAGATGATTGGTCGGCTCATCCAATACGATAATATCAGGTTGATTGATCTGAATTCCGGCAAGAAAAACTTTCGTCTTCTGGCCGCCACTCAAGCCTTCAAGCTTTTGAGTTAATTCAAAATTCCCGAGTCCCCAATACTCCAGAGCCTGCTTACACCGATCTTCAATGTCCCAGTCATCATTGAGCGTTTCAAAATAAATTTCATCCACCTCACCATTGGTAATTTTCTGGAGGGCATATAATTTCTGATCTATTTTCAGACATTCCGCGATGGTAAGATGATTACAATTTCCAAACATCTGAGGCACATAAAAAATATCGCCCTGGATATTAACGCTGCCTTCTGAAGGTAGTATTTCGTCTGCTATTATTTTCAGCAGAGTTGATTTCCCCATGCCGTTACTGCCTAGCAAAGCAGATCTGGTATGAGCCTGTATTGTTACATTGATATGATTAAATAGAAGATTTCCTCCCGGAAACCCAAAGGATATATTTTGCAGTAAAATCATGATTTCTTTCTTAAATAGTATAATTAAACACCAGCAACACTGGCGTTGCCGTTTATTGAATCTGAAAGAAATTATATCCTACATGTCTGTATTTTGGGTTTTGAAAGTACAAAGATACTCATTTTCGGAATATTATATTTCATTAATGATCAGGAAATTGATCACCTTCTTTTCTCTCCTTTTTCAAACACCTGTTTTTTTATCACTTTCAAGATCTTGATTTTTGAAGCTATATCATTATACATCACTGGAAAGCTTATCGTTATTCCTATTTAAACATACTTTATCATGATATACAGTTGTACTGCTGCAAAACCCTTAAACTTTCAAACTGATAAAAACAGGAAAGTATTTTAATCAAAATTCCGTAACTTTGCCAACTACTAAAAATTTTATGGAAAGCATTAAAGTTCACGACAAAACTTTCGTTCCTTATTTAAAGGATGCCGAAATTCAGGAAATTGTAAAAGAGACAGCGTTAAGAATTTATGAAGATTACAAGGACGAAGTTCCTGTTTTCATTGGGGTTTTAAATGGGGTGGTGATGTTCTTCTCAGATCTTTTAAAATATTACCCGGGAGAATGCGAAATTGCCTTCATTCAAATGAGTTCTTATGTAGGAACTGAGTCTACAGGGATCGTTTATCAGAAAATGGAGCTTACCAAAGATGTAAGAGACCGTCATATTATTCTTGTTGAAGATATCGTAGATACAGGAAATACCGTTGAAAGTCTTTTTAAATATTTCAAAGAAACACAACGTCCTAAATCTGTAAAACTGGCTAGTTTCCTGCTGAAACCGGAGATTTACAAGAAAGATTTCAAACTGGATTATATCGGAAAGGAAATTCCTAACAAGTTTGTACTTGGATATGGACTGGATTATGACGAATTGGGTAGAAACCTTCCGAATTTATATCAGCTGGAAGACGGACAAATCAACCATTAAACGCTGTTGGCTATTAGCTGATAGCTTTTAGCTTAAAATTATATAAAGAAATAAATTTAATAATAACTTAAAAAAGCTGAAAGCAAAGAGCAAACCGCCAAAAGCCAAAAGCCAGAAGCAAAATGCCAGTTGCCTAAAGCGAATCAACATTATGATAAACATTGTTCTGTTCGGCCCTCCAGGAAGTGGAAAAGGAACACAAGCTCAGAATCTGATCGAAAAATTCAATTTAAAACAGGTTTCAACAGGTGATCTTTTCAGATACAATATGAAAAACGACACTGAACTTGGAAAACTGGCTAAATCATACATCGATAAGGGAGAATTGGTTCCGGACCAGGTAACAACAGATATGCTGATCGATGAGATCAAAAAACCTACTAATACCAACGGTTTTATTTTTGACGGATATCCAAGAACAACTGCACAGACAGAAGCTTTGGAAACGATCGTTAAAGAAGTACTGAATGACGAGATTGATATCTGTCTTTCATTGGTGGTAGAGGATAAAATTTTGGTGGAAAGACTTCTGAAAAGAGGTGAAACCAGCGGAAGATCAGACGACAGCAATGTAGAGATCATAGAAAACAGAATTAAAGAATATTATACCAAAACAGCAGAAGTTGCCGAGCTTTATAAAAAGCAGGGAAAATATGTAGAGGTAAACGGTGTTGGAGAAATTGATGAGATTTCCCAAAAACTTTTCGCTGAGGTAGAGAAAATTAAATAATCGGGATATGGGTACGGGATGAAATTTCATCCCGTCATTCTCACCCCGCAACACAAACTATATGTCTAACTTTGTAGATTACGTAAAGATCCATTGTAAAAGCGGACACGGAGGTGCTGGTTCTGCCCACCTTCGCCGTGAAAAGTATATTCCTAAAGGTGGTCCTGACGGAGGCGACGGAGGTCGTGGAGGTCATATCATTATGAAAGGAAATGCCAATGAATGGACTTTGCTTCCACTCCGATACACCCGTCACGTAAAAGCAGAACGTGGTGAAAACGGAGGAAAAAACCAGCTTACCGGTGCCTACGGAGCTGATGTTTATATTGAGGTTCCGGTGGGAACTATTGCCAAAAATGAAGAAGGCGAAATTATCGGTGAAATTTTAGAAGACGGACAGGAAATCATCCTGATGCATGGTGGTAAAGGAGGGTTAGGAAACGAGCATTTCAAGTCTTCTACGAATCAGACCCCAAGATATGCACAGCCAGGTCTTCCGGGAGAAGAAGGGTATATCGTTTTCGAGCTTAAAATTTTGGCAGATGTAGGTCTGGTTGGGTTTCCGAATGCCGGAAAATCTACACTTTTAGCATCTGTTTCTGCGGCAAAACCAAAAATTGCCAATTATGCCTTTACGACATTGACTCCTAACCTTGGAATTGTAGATTACAGAAATTACAAATCATTTGTAATGGCTGATATTCCGGGAATTATTGAAGGAGCAGCGGAAGGAAAAGGTTTAGGACACAGATTCCTGAGACATATTGAAAGAAATTCCATCCTTTTATTCTTAATTCCGGCTGACTCTGAGGATCATTTCAACGAGTTTAAAATTCTTGAAAATGAACTGAAGGAGTACAATCCTGAACTTCTGGATAAAGATTTCATTGTTTCCATTTCAAAATCTGATCTTCTGGATGATGAACTGAAAAAGGAAATTGCAGCAGAGTTCCCGGAGAACAAGCAGCCTTTATTCTTTTCAGGTGTTACCGGAGAAGGCCTTATGGAACTTAAGGATGCTATCTGGAAACAATTGCACGGATAGAAAAATTGATTTATCAGTTCTGTTTTTTCATAAAATAAAACTGCAGCATACAAAATAGTCTTAGGTTTTCCTGAGGCTATTTTTCTGTATATAATTCTGATATTTTTCTACATTTTAAACCATTAAGAATGGATTTTTCTTAACATTTTCATTGGATATTAATTGTTCAATAAAAATTTAAACTGATTTAATATAAAAACAAAAGAAATTTTCTCTTTTGGAACAATTATTGGGAGATCCTCTGAAATTGAAAAAACTATGAAATATTTGCTAGCCATTTGTGCATTTGTGTTTTTGACATCCTGTACAACTTCTCAAAAAGTAAATTCAAAATATGCTGCCATTGAATATGAGGCTACTCCATGTTTTGGATTCTGTCCTGTTTTTAAAATGACGATCAATCCGGACAGAACTGCGGTTTTTGAAGCAGAACATTTTAATTTTAATGATAAACCTTCGAAAGATGAGTTTTCAAAGCCGCGTGAAGGAACTTTTAAAGGAACCATTAAAGAAGAGGATTACAATAAGTTGATCACCTTACTGGACGGATTAGATGTAAAATCACTCAATGATAAATACGGTGAACACAATATTACCGATCTTCCAACCTCTTATTTAAGAATCAAATTTGCTGACGGAACTTCAAAAAATGTAGAAGATTATGGAAAACGCGGAAGCGAGAAGCTTTCGGAAGTGTACCAGTTTTTTGAAAACCTGAGAAAAAACCAGGAATGGACTAAAGTGAAATAGTTTCATTTAAAAAATATTAAATTATCTTTGTTACCATAATTCCTCCCACCGAGGAATTTTTTTTATAAAATTATTAACCATCAACAACATGAGAAAAAACTTTTTTTTCGTTTCAGTATTTGCCTGTTCAGGTTTCATTAATGCCCAAACACAACACCCCACCAAAACAGAATCCTCTGTCAGCCTTGGAGTGAAAGGAGGATATTCTTTATCCAGCATGAAACTTTTTGATGATAAACTGGATTCCCAGTCTTATTTCTATGCAGGTATTCTGGCAGAGCAGCCAATATCCCACAAGTTCGGATTGCAGGCTGAGGTTCTTTATACTCAGCTAGGCGGTAAAATTTCATATCCTATAACAATACCAAACACTCAGGGTAGTTTAGGAAATATGAATTATACATATTCTCTAACTCAAATACAGGTGCCCATTTCTGCAAAGTATTATATTATTCCTAATCTTTCTGCTTCTGCCGGGATGAATATTGGCTTCAATATATCTACAAAAGTAGAAGCCAGTAGCAGGATAACAGGAACTGAGAAAAGAAATTATGATGGAGTAAAGACCTTAAACCTATTTCCATTCCTGGGAGCAGAATACAAGCTTAGCAAAAAGTTTTTTGTAGATGCAAGATATAATTTCAATTTTATAGAAATAAGTAAAAGCAATACTTTACCTATGAAAGCCGGATTTCTTCAGGCTGGTGCAGGATATAGATTTAAATAAACTACAGATATCTAACAGAAAAAAATGGCGGCTCCTATTCGGGTGGCCATTTCTGTTTTTCAATAGGCAATAAGTCTAAAAAAGTGGAAAAAGATACTTAAAAATATTTAGACTACCTTTGCAGAATGTAATTCTTTCAGACTGAAGGAATTTTTATTTAAATTTTAAAATAATTCATTTGAATTTTACAGACTTAAACTTAATAGAACCTATTGCAAAAGCAATCCAGGAGCAGGGTTACACGACTCCGACTCCTATCCAGGAAAGATCTATTCCTGATATCTTAGAAGGCAGAGACTTTTTAGGTTGTGCGCAGACAGGAACAGGAAAAACAGCGGCTTTTTCCATCCCTATCCTACAGAATTTATCCAAAAATAAAATTCCCAATAAACATATAAAAGCCTTAATCCTTACCCCCACCAGAGAACTGGCTATCCAGATTGAGGAAAACATTAATGCTTACGGTAAATATCTTCCGCTAAAACAACTTGTTATTTTCGGAGGCGTAAAACAAGGAAATCAGGAAGCTGCTTTGAGAAAAGGGGTTGATATTCTGGTAGCAACACCGGGAAGACTTCTGGACTTTATTGCACAGGGAATCATCAGCCTGAAAAACCTTGAAATTTTTGTTCTTGATGAAGCAGACAGAATGCTGGATATGGGATTTGTACATGATGTAAAAAGAGTTATTAAACTTTTACCTCAGAAAAGACAGACTTTATTCTTTTCGGCAACAATGCCCGGCGAGATCCAAAAACTGGCTAATTCCATTCTGAATAATCCTGTAAAAGTGGAAGTAACACCGGTTTCTTCTACAGCAGATACCATCAAACAATCTGTATATTTTGTAGAAAAGGACAACAAGCTGAATCTGCTTTCTCATATTCTTAAAAATGACATTTCAGATTCTGTACTGGTTTTTGCAAGAACAAAGCATGGCGCGGATAAGATTTCAAGAAAACTTCAGAAAGATAATATCTCTGCAGAGGCAATTCACGGTAACAAATCTCAGAATGCACGACAAAATGCGTTGAACAATTTCAAATCCGGAAAAACAAGGGTTCTTGTGGCTACAGATATTGCAGCCAGAGGAATTGATATTGATGAACTGAAATTCGTAATCAATTTTGAACTATCCGATGTTTCTGAAACCTATGTACACAGAATCGGAAGAACAGGAAGAGCCGGAGCTGAAGGAACCTCTATTTCTTTTGTAGACGGACTTGATCTTCTGAATTTAAAGAATACAGAAAAGCTGATTGGCAAGAAAATCCCTGTGATCAAGGATCATCCGTTCCATACTGATGATCTGGTGGCACAGAAAAGGGATTCGAATAACAAACCTGTTCCTGCCGGCGGCGGAAAGCCCAAAACAGAAAACAGTAATAATTCAAGGTCTAATAATAACCGTAAAAAGCCTTCTGCGGGAGCTTCCGTAGGTTTTAAAAAGCCTAAGAATAAGAATTTCACAAGAAAGAAATAAAAAAGACAAACCCCTTTTCAGTATTGAAAAGGGGTTTTTGTTTATCTTCAACTAACAGTATCTCCAGTTTCTCTCTTCCATCTTCCAGCCGCTTTACTTAAAAAGATTCTTTGCATTCTCTGTCGTGATACGGTCTATCTCAGTGAAATCTTTTCCATAGATATTCACCAGTTTTCCGGCTACCAGATCAAGATAGGAACTTTCATTTCTTTTTCCTCTGTGTGGAACCGGCGCGAGATAAGGAGAATCTGTTTCCAGGACAATTTTATCCAATGGCACCTCGTTCAGAAACTGATCTATTTTTCCGTTTTTGAAGGTCACTACCCCACCGATTCCTAAAATAAAATTAAGATCAATGGCATGCTGTGCCTGTTCCAGATTTCCTGAAAAACAATGGAAAATCCCTCTTAGTTTTGGATGTTTTTTTCTTTCTAAAACCTCAAATGTCTCATCAAAACTTTCTCTGGTATGAATGACAATTGGAAGATCTTTTTCTATGGCCCAGTCGATTTGCTGCTCAAAGGCTTTCACCTGTATATCGAGTGTTGTTTTATCCCAGTACAGATCTATTCCGATCTCTCCTATCGCAGGAAAATGTCTCTGATCAAGATAATTTTTTACGATTTCAAGTTCTTTTTCCCATGATTCCGGTTTTACATAACATGGATGTAGTCCCATCATAGAAAAAATCTGCCCCGGATATTCTGTTTCCAGCTGCAGCATTTTCTCATGAGACTCTGAGTCAATAGCCGGAAGGTAAAATTCTGTTATTCCTTTGTCTAAAGCCCTCTGAATGGCTTCTTTTCTGTCTTCATCAAATTCTTCTGCGTATAGATGTGTATGTGTATCAATCATTTTATTTAAAATTTCAATAGATCTTCATAAGGGTTTTCAAGTCCCAGCAATAATCCGAAAGCGGGTTCTGTTTTTATTCCCTGTTTTTTAAGTTCTATTATTTTCTGTTTAAATTCTTCTCCTTTTTCCTGTAATATTTTGTATTCGGCCATCATATGAAGATAGGCGTTTTGCTGTATTGTAGGCTTATTCTGTCCAAAGATCTCGATCGGGAAACCATCAAGCACAAAATTCAAAGTCATGCATTTTTCCCCGTAGATAATGGGATATTCAACGTCAACATCGTGAGGGATGAACCTGCTGAACATTAAATCATCCAGAAAATCTTCTTCAAATCTTAAATCAACCTCAAAAATAATATCCAGATCACTTCCTGCTATATCTATTTCAATAGGAACAGTTCCTGCTAAAATAGGTGAATACTCTTTTAATTTCTCAAAAAAGCGATGCTTTGTAAGAAGTTCGTAAACCCTTTTCTGTCTTTCATTGCCATTTCTGAGATAATCAATCTTGGTGAAATCAGGCATTTAAAATATTTTATGTTTTACCTTTTTGCGCTGGGCTTCAATTCTTTGATCCAGTTTTTCTCTGAATTCTATAAACTTTGGATCTTTCTTATCACTGGTTTTATGTTCAAGAGCTTTGATAATCTTAAAGTTTTCTTTGATAAAATTCTGAGTCTCTTCTGAAAAATAAGACCTTCCGAATTTCTCAAAAATATAATTAACCGCCTGTGCGCTGGGATGGATCATATCTTCCTTATAGAAACGGTAATCCCGCAGGTCATCCATTAAAATTTCATAGACAGGCAGATAATGACAGTCTTCAAACATCGAAATGGATTCGTGGATGGCTGTAATCAGTTTGGATTTACTTAACTGGTTTTCTACCATTCCATCCTTGGTATGCCTTACAGGTGAAACCGTAAACAGGATCTGTACTCCTTCTTTGCAAATATCTTTAAGATCCAGAATCGTCTGGTAAATTGAGCTGGTAAGCTCCTGATGGGAAAGCAGCCTTTTTTCAAAAAACTTTTGTGGAATTTTATGACAGTTGGCTACCAGTTTATTTTTGGGCAGAAACTCATAAATAAATGATGATCCATAAGTAATGATGATCCAGTCGGCTTCCTGAAGAAAGGCATTTCCCGCTTCAATAGCTCCATTAATCTTATCCAGGGTCTGATGAATATAGCGGGTATCAAAACTGGTATGATGATCCAGAGAGATATATTCTTCATTGTAAGTAATCAGTTCCTCTTCTTCATAAAATGCAGAATCATGTAATCTGTTGATGGCATGATTGATGGAATAAGGATTAAAAATCGTCCCGAAAGGATTATTAAGGGTCTGAAGTTGCCCGTCCTGCAATAGATCTGTCATTTCAGAGGCAAAACATGATCCTATTGAGAATATTTTATCTTCAATCTCAATCTTCTTTTCTGATGCGGGAATGTCAACTTCTGTTCTGAATTTCATTGTATAAGGATTAGGATTTAGGTATCAGGACTCAGGCCAACTAATTCCTAAGCCCTAATTCCTATTAACCTTATTTAACTTTCTCTTCTCAACAAATAATTGGCCAGTTCGATAAAAGGTTTTTTCTTTTCTTCAGGAACATCTATTTTCTGAAGGTAGCTTTGTCCGATTTCATTATGTTTTTCAATCAGTCGTAATGCTTTTTCATCCACTTTTGTTCTTCTGAAAATCTTTTCAACTCCGTAGACTTTATCAACATTTTCAGTCTTTTTAGAATACCAGTAATCCAGTTCTTTTCTTTCTTCATCGGTAGCATGTTCTCTTGCTAACAGATACAGAACTGTTTTCTTGTTTTCGTAAATATCTCCTGCGTGTTTTTTTCCAAACTGTGCCTGATCTCCGAAGACATCAAGATAATCATCCATAATCTGGAAGGCAATTCCGATATGCTTTCCGAAATTGAAAATAGCTTTCGCATCTTTAAAATCTGCTTTTGCAATCAAAGCTCCGATTTCAAATGAAGAAGCACTCAACACCCCGGTTTTGTAGGTAATCATTCTGATATAATCATCAAAAGTAACGTCTTTCTGAGTTTCAAAGTTGATATCATACTGCTGTCCTTCACAAAGCAAAAGCCCCGTGTGGGTAAATATTCTGATACATGCTTTGAAGATTTCAGGTTCAAGATCTTCAAAAAACTTATAGGCTTTCAGCATCAGTCCGTCTCCGGAAAGAATTCCTACGTTAAGACCATGTAAAGTATGAATGGTAGGCTTGTTTCTTCTCAAAGGAGCTTCGTCCATAATATCATCATGGATCAGGGTGAAGTTATGGAAAAACTCGATAGCCAACGCCGGCTTGATGGCCTGTTTAAGATCTCCACCGAACATCTCACATGCCATCAGCACCATAATAGGACGAAGACGTTTTCCACCATGGGAAATAATATAATTCATCGGCTCGTAAAGCTCCGAAGGTTTATCTTTAAAAGTATATTTAGTGATGGCATCTGCAACAATCTGCTGGTATCTGTCTAAAAATTCCATAAAATCTTATAATTTGAACAAAAATACGATTTTTCAAGGCTTTATAAAACAAAAAACTTTGCCCAAAAGGACAAAGTTTGTATAATTATATGATTTGTTTTTTTAGAAAACGAAGGTTACCACAAGATAGGTAATTCCTGCAACAATGGCAGAGATTGGAATGGTAAGAACCCAGGCCCAAAGTAAGCTTACAGTGATTCCCCATCTTACCGCTGAAATTCTTTTTGTTAATCCTACCCCGATGATAGAACCTGTAATCGTATGGGTTGTAGATACAGGAATACCAAAGTGGTCTGTGATGAATAAAGTAATAGCCCCTGCAGTTTCTGCACTTACTCCTTCTAATGAAGTTACTTTGGTAATCTTGGTACCCATTGTTTTGATAATCTTCCAACCACCGCTCATTGTACCTAAACCGATGGCAAGGAACGAAACTAAAGGAACCCAGATATAATGCTGCGCAAAATAATCAAAACGTTCTGCAGAAGGAATATTCAGATACTGAACATCCTGAAGCATATTAACGTGATAATAAATTACTGCTGCACCAATGATCCCCATTACTTTCTGTGCATCATTCAAACCGTGTCCCAAGCTGAATAAAGCGGATGAAGCCAGCTGCAATCTTTTGAAAGACTGGTCTGCTTTGTGCGGGTTTGATCTTTTATAAAGATGTACAATGATCAGGGTAATGATAATTGAAATAATCATCCCTATAATCGGAGCCATGAAAATGAACAGGAAGATAGGAATTACTTTATCAAATTTCACCACACTCTGGTGTGTTACCTGATTGAAAGCTTCTTTAACAGTACCCCACATTCCAAGATCTGGCTGGGCTGCAGCCACATCGTGATAATCCATCATGAAAGCATGCATAAGAGCTGCTCCCAGGAATCCTCCGATCAGCGTATGTGATGATGAAGAAGGGATTCCGAACCACCATGTAAGCAGGTTCCAGGCAATAGCTGCCACAAGACCGGAAAATATAACTTCAAGGGTGATAAAATTCTCGTTAACTGTTTTGGCAATTGTATTACCAATTTTGAATTCTCCAATAATATAAGCAGCTATAAAGAATGCTGCGAAGTTCCAAAGCGCCGCCCAAAGTACAGCCTGGAATGGAGTTAAAACTTTTGTAGAAACTATAGTTGCAATTGAGTTGGCTGCATCATGGAAACCATTGATATAATCGAAGATCAGGGCCAGCGCAATAATAACTACAAGTAAAATCGGAAATTCCATTTTTTGCTATGTATTATGCGTATTTAATCATGATGTTCTCAATGGTATTGGCAACATCTTCTGCTTTGTCTGTTACAATTTCAAGGTAGTTTAATACGGAAGAAACTTTAATAATGTTGATCGCATCATTCGTTTCAAATAATTCTACCATTGAGTTGGAAAGCAAATCGTCAGCAATATTCTCAATAGAGTTCACCTTAATACAAGCTTCTTTCACCTGCTCCATGTTTTTAAACCCTTTAAGGTTTTTCATCGCATTCTGAATTTCAAGACATGCTTTGTGGATCAATAAAGAGAAGTCTGAATACGCCTTCATCTCAGGTGATTTGTAAAGGAAAATATATTTTGTGGAAGCGTAGATATAATCAGCGATATCATCAAGCCCTGTTGCCAATGTGTGGATGTCCTCACGGTCAAAAGGTGTAATGAAGTTTTTCCCTAATTCTACGAAAATTTCGTGAGTAAGTTCATCGTTCTTGTGTTCGAAGTCGCTCATTTTCTTCAACATTGAATCGTCATTAAGATCGAAATCCTTGATTCCTGCGTTGAATTCTTCTGACATTGCAACTAGATTTTCAGTTACTTTTTCGAAAAGTACAAAGAAGATTTTATCTTTTGGTTGAAAAGCGTGGAAAATATTACCAATTCCCATTTTTTAGTATTTATAATTCGTGTGCAAATTTCTTAAAAAAGGATTGCACGTGAAACTATATAACATTAAGTTTTGTTAACATTCGCTTAACTACTGATTATCAAATAAAAAAACCGGCATGAATGCCGGTTTTGTATGGTATAGGAAGGATTAGTTGGCTACTTCAGCTCTCATATCTTTTCCTTTGAATTTCATCGATTGAATATTGCTCAATACATTGTCTTTGAACGATTTTTCAACTTCGAAGAAAGAGAATTTCTCTAAGATTTCGATATCACCGATTTCCGCTCTTTTCTTGCTTTTTCCGCCAGCAGTAGCTTTGTTGATAATATCTAAAACATCAAGTTTCTTCAAATGGTCTTTTTTACCAAGGTTGAAGAAGAATCTTACCATGTTTTCATCTCTTCTTCTTGGTTTTCCGCCACGATCTCTGTCTCTCTCACGTCCGCGATCTCTGTCGCGACCTCTATCTCTGTCTCTGTCACGTCCACGGTCTCTTCTTGAGTAATCGTCATCCCTGCTGCTTAATTTCTGCTCAGCAAGGTCGTGCTTGTCTTTGTAGTATAAAGCAAGATCTTTCAACTGGAACTGCAGCAGCTGGTGCACCAGTTCTTCTTTTGTGAAGTTGCTCAGATCCGGGATTAAGCTATCATCAAATTCGAAAAGATCTTCGTGCTCTGTCAATAATTTTTCAAATACACCTCCTACCTGAGCTTTGATAATATCATCACCTGTAGGGATAAATCTTTCGTGGATTTCAATTTTAGTTGCAGATTTGATCTGTTTCAGTTTTCTGCTTTCTTCAGGCTTGATCAGAGCCATAGAAATACCGTCTTTTCCAGCTCTACCTGTTCTTCCGCTTCTGTGAACGAATACTTCAGGGTCATCCGGTAAAGAGAAGTGAATAACGTGAGTAAGAGAGTTTACATCCAGTCCTCTTGCGGCAACATCTGTAGCCACAAGAATATCAATATTTTTCAATCTGAATTTCTTCATTACCGTATCTCTCTGCGCCTGAGAAAGATCACCGTGAAGAGCATCAGCGGCATATCCGTTCTGCATTAAGAAATCAGCAACCTCCTGAGTTTCCATTCTCGTTCTGCAGAAGATAATGGAATACTGGTTTGGATTTGCATCGATAAGTCTCTTCAATGCTTCTTTTTTCTGACGGTATCCTACAACATAGTATTCGTGAGTAATGTTCTTCTTCACTTCGTTGATAGAACCTACAGAAATACGATGTGGTTTTGTAAGATAATTTTTGGAAATTCTTTCCACTTCTTTATTCATCGTTGCAGAGAATAAGAAAGTTTGTTTCGTTTCCGGAGTTTCGCTTAGAATGGTTTCCAATTCATCCTTGAATCCCATAGAAAGCATTTCATCAGCTTCGTCTAATACTAACCAATGAATTGCAGAAAAGTCCAATGCTTTTCTGTTGATAAGATCAATTACTCTTCCCGGAGTTCCCACGATAATCTGTGGCTTATCCTTCAAAGATCTCATCTGCTCTACAATACTACTTCCACCATAAACCGCAGTTGTCTTGATGTCTTTCATATACTTAGAGTAATTCTTTATGTCCTTCGAAATCTGAAGACATAATTCCCGTGTCGGACAAAGCACCAATAATTGGATTTTGCGACTCGTATCGTCAATCATATCCAAAATCGGAAGCGAAAACGCTGCTGTTTTGCCTGTCCCTGTCTGCGCAAGTGCGATCAAGTCGCGAATATCTGAAAGAATAAAAGGGATAGTCTGTTTTTGGATTTCTGTTGGGCTTTCGTAACCCAGTTCGCCAATTGCCTTAAGGATATCAGGACTTAAATTGGTTTCCGTAAATAAATTCATTAACTATTTTAAAATTTTTGCAAAGATACAATAAATATTTGATTTGTTTTTGAATAAATTTTTAAATATGCAAACTTAAATTCACAATCCTGTAATATATCTTTGATTTTTGGAAAATTAAATCTAAAAAAAGAAGCCTTGATTTAAAAAGTTGTTAAACATTATTTTTTTTTATTAAATTGGATTAATTTTTTCCGTGTTATTTATGAATTTTCAAAAATAAAGCCATTAAATGCAAATTTTTGTTTTTCATATTCTTATTTATCGCTATTGAATATTGTCCCCTAATTAATAGTTTTTGTACATTTGAGTTGTGGAATTCGCGGTTCGGGTTGCGAGACTGGACATCCGAGACTTTGATTCGGGATTCTGGGTATGAAATCCAGGATCTCACTTAATAACAAAAAACACCTATTACAATATGTCTTCAAGTATTTCTTCCAAAACATTTGATTTTTTAAAAAAGTTAAATAAAAACAATAACCGCGATTGGTTTAATGAAAATAAAAATTTATACACAGAATCACAGCAAAACGTGGTATCCTTTCTGGATGAGCTCATCAGAGAGATGTCCGGTTTTGATGAAGAACTTGCTAAAATAGACAGTAAAAAAGCCCTGTTCAGGATTTACAGGGATACCCGTTTTTCAAAGGATAAGTCACCTTATAAAACGAATTTCGGAGCTTCTCTGGGCATGGGAAAAGGAAATCAGAAAGGAGGTTATTATCTTCACCTGGAACCCGGAAAATCCTTTTTAGCCGGAGGAATCTATATGCCGGAATCTTCTGTCCTGAAAGAAGTCCGTAAGGAAATTTCTTTGTATGGAGATGATTTCCTGAAAATTCTCAATAATAAAGATTTTAAAAAACATTTTCCGGAGCTTGATCAGGACGATAAACTGAAGAAAGTCCCTCAAGGCTTTGAAAAGGAAGACCCTATGGCAGAATACCTCAAGCTTAAAAACTTTATTGTAGTATACTCTCTGAAAGATGAAGAAGTACTGGACAAAAATGCGGTAAAAAACATGACCCAAATTTTCAAGCTGATGAAACCTTTCAATGATTTCCTGAATACGCCTCTGCTTTAATTTCTGATCATAAATCACAGATTCAACAGACAACTGCGTGTATTCTCGCTGGCCACGATGTTTAAAACATGTGTTGCAGAGATAAGATGTCTCTGTGACAAATTGAGAATATCTTAAAATTCAATGGGTTACAAAATCAAATTTTAAAATTCAGTACTGAAAATCAAGCTATTACAATTAACATTTTTTAAGAAAAGTTTTACATTTTTATGTATCTTTGCTGTTCGCCAAAAAGCCAACAATGTCTTTATACCAAAAAATTGCAGAGAAACTACAATACATAAGCCCGAATTTTTACAAAAAAAGATATTTTAAAACTTTAAATAATCTTAATAAAAACAACTTTTCGGAACGTAATGTAGAACCGGAACTGGTATGGATCAAAGAATACCTTTCTAAAAATGCTGTAATCCTTGATATTGGTGCGAATGTAGGAACTTTCCTTTATCAGTTGGAAAAAACGTTAAATCATGACCATATTTATGGTTTTGAGCCTAACAAAAAGCTTTGCACACGATTGAAAAGACTGTTTCCGGCCATGCATATCTTTCCTCTTGCTCTTTCTGACGAAAACAGAATTGCTGAGTTCAAAGTACCTATTATAAACGGAAAAACGGTTGCTTCCCGCGGTACTTTAAACACGGCTTACAAAGAAAAGGGAGAAGAGAAAAGCTATACAGAGAAAGTAAAAGTGATCAAGCTGGATGAATGGGCAGCACTTGAACATTTCAACAGGCTTGATTTTATTAAAATAGACGTTGAAGGAAACGAAATAAAGACCCTTTCCGGCGCGAGAGAAACGATCAGACAGTTCAAGCCAACCCTGATGGTTGAGATGGAACAAAGACACCATGAAACGCCGATCTGGAATGAGATATCCGAAGTGATGAGCTGGGGATATGACGCCAAATATCTGAACAGAAACAGTTTTACGCTGGAGGATCTTACAGAAGATATTATTACACAAAATACAAACGACGAAAAAAATAAAACTCAGTACATCAACAATATTATTTTTATACCTAAAAACATTTAAAACAACTTTATGAGTGTAGTAGCGAGACAAGGCTTCAAATATTCCATTATCGGTTATATTGGTTTTTTGCTGGGCACCGTTTCCGCAATATTCATATTTCCGAATGATTTTGAATTTTACGGAAAACTGCGCTACAGTATGCAAACCGCTGAAATGCTTGTTCCTTTTGTTGTTTTTGGTATTTCTTATGCGAATGTAAAATTTTTTAATGCTTTGCAGAAAGAAGGAAAAAACCAGAATATGCTTTCACTATCTCTTGTGACAGTTCTGATCAATTTTCTCATTTTTGTTACTGTATTTTTTATCCTCCCCTATTTTTATCCGAAATTTGTACATTCAGAAGCGTGGAAAATTAAAAAAATTATTTTACCCTTAATTTTAATTTTGTCACTCTGTGCTATTTTCAATAAATACACTTCAAATTATAAAAGAATTGTCGTCTCGAATATCTTTGACAATCTTTTCCCTAAAATAGCAAATCTGGGCGCTTTCTGTCTTTTCTTCTACTTTTCTTTGTCTCAGAATATTGCACTGGCTTTTTTCTTCGGAATATTTGCGCTCATGCTGTTCGGGTATATTTATTATACCAATAAGCTGGAAAAAATAAAGTTCGACATCAGCACAGATTATTTCAAAAAAAATAATTTCTGGAAGGAATTCCTGAACTACAGCTTCTTTGGATTTCTGGGAACATTTGGAAATTATCTGGCGATCAACAGTTTTATGATTGGAGAATTTATGGGAATGGAAGAAAACGGGATATATTCCGTTCTCTATGCTTTGATTTCTCTGATCTCTATCCCCCAATTGGGACTATTCAATATTTCAGCTCCGATTATCAGTAAAAATCTGGCAGACGGAGATATGGTAGAACTGGACAGATTCCATAAGAAGACGTCTTTAACACTCTATTTCCTTGGCGCTGTGTTGTTCTCATGTATTATGGTTGGATTCCCATATCTGACGCAGTTTATGCCAAAGAACGGAACCATGCTCAGAGAGTACGAGCCGGTAGTATGGATCTGGGGCTCTGCTGTATTGATCGACCTTGCAACGGGATTTAATGGAAATATTATTTCACTCTCAAAATATTACAGATTCAATATTCTGGTCATGCTTTTACTGGCCGGATTAACGATCGGACTGAATTATTATTTTATTAAAAACACACCTCTGAAACTGATTGGAATTGCTTTATCAACAGCTATTTCACTTACGATTTATAATGTGGTGAAAATTGTTTTCAATTATATTGTATTTAAAGTTTCGCCTTTAAGTATTGAAATGATTTTCGTGTCTATTATCTGTACTTTAGCCATTACAGTAGCCATTGTTCTTCCTAATTTCAACAGCAATCTGATTAATCTTGTTTACAAACCTGCAGTTGTTTTGGTACTGATCTATATCGGAAATTACTTCACCAAGATTTTCCCGGTTGAAGACTATCTGAATATGAGGTTTATCAAGAGTGTATTTAAGATAAAATAAGAGAACAATTCAGACTTTTTTAGATTAAAGATGTTAGAAATTGTTCCAGTCTCTTCTGAACTTCTTTCCTGCCATAAGTTTTATAAAAATCAAATGGAGTTTCCGAAACAGTGCTTAATTGTTCAAGAACATTTTCTTTTTCAGCAATAATAAAGTCTAATTTTGAGGGATAATTTCCTGGAAAAATAGCCAGTTTCCCATAAGCTATGGCATCGCCCAGGTTTCCTGTCATCTTAGTCAGTCCATACGTTTCTTTCATGCTGAAGAATTCTGTATCCTGCTGAATCGGACACCACAAAACGTCTGCTTTCTGCATCCATTTTTCAAAATCCCCGGAGGGCACCCTTTCTGAAAAATAGGTGATTTTAATGTTTTCGGGTAATTTTCCGGACAGATTTTCAAGTTGTTTTAACTCGTGTCCGCCTGCTTTTCCAAGGAAAACAAACTGGCAAATCCTGTCTGTATGGAGATTCTGAATAGTTTTAAAAATATAGGCGTAATCTCTTCTCTTTTGTGAAACCCCACCAGGAATTACGACCATAAGATTTTCATTTTTTGTCCTGTCAAAATCTCTGGTATAAAACAGTGGCAGATACTGATATTGATCCGAAGTCATTGCTTCATCCAGTACAAAAAGAGACCGGGATGCCTGATACACTTTGGTTTTGTACAGTAATCCTTCTTTCAGCCACAATTTTAACCTGAAAATAACATCTCCTTTGAAAACGCTTTTTATCAGATCCAGCTTTGAAGCTTTTATGAAATTAAGATTATGGATAATGACCGCGGTATTGTACTTTTTTGTCACTGCAAAAAATGTATTAAAATAACGATGAACAGTTCCTATTACCACAAGGTCATATCCTTTCCCTTTTAACTGATCCAGAATCATGGAACTGTCTGATAAGAAAACAGCTTCATCATGATGGCTGATCTGATCTTTTATCCTTTTTGAAAAATAATAGTCTACGGTAAAATCCTCAGAACCTTCCATAATATCCATGAAAGCCTGAGCAATTTCTGCGTGAGTGTCTATTTCTATGTAAGCTATTTTTTTCACGGGTTAACGGGAGTTATATCTTAAGTTTTGGCTAAAGCCAATGGATTTTTATTTTTTTGATTAAACGGGCTAAAGCCCGTTTCAATTGATGAACATTTGCAATGTATAAAATAATTTATCTTTTACATCTTCAGCCATTTCTTTTTCAACGTTTTCAGACGCTGATCATTAACGGCTTTTTGTTCTTCTTTTGTAATTTTCAATTCTAATTTCTTTGATCTGCAGCTTTCATAAGACCTGATAATATCAAAGAAAAATGAAGCAGACTTACTTTTCACAGCTTCTTTTGAGGAGGCGATGTATGCCAGAAACCTGTTCAGTCCTAAGAAATAAAAATATCTTCCGTAATAATCCGCTGGGCGTATCGTATAATCGGCACCTTTTACTTTAATCAGCTTTACATGCAGCTCCGGAAGAACAACTTCTTTCCACCCAAGATTATCCAGTAAAATGGAATCAATATTATCCCAGCCCAGTGTTTCCCTTATGCCGCCAATCTGAATAAAACATTCTTTACGGTAGGCCTTCATAGGACCTCTTACATGATGTTTATTGGAATTTCCTTCATATACCCAGTTTCCGTCTTTTTCAATATACAAAAGGCCTCCTACCAATCCAAATTCCGGATGCGTGGCAAAAGCTGTTTCTACAACTGACAGATAATTTTCCGGAAGAATGATATCGGCATCAAATTTACAGATAATATCAAATTCATCCATAGCCTGGGTCTGAAGTCCGTTTTTGAAAGCGTGAACCACTTTTGATCCCGGCTGGTGTTCAGATTTCTGAAGGTTGACCGTTTCAAAACGGGAATCAGCTTCCGTATATTTTCTGATCACCTCAGCTGTTCTGTCTGTAGAACCGTCATTCACTACCACTACTTTAAAATCTTTGCTGCTTTGCTGTTGTAAAGAATCAAGAGTAAATGGAAGGTTGTTTTCTTCGTTATGGGCAGGAATTATGATTAAAAACCTCACGAATTATAGTATAAATGATGAATAATAAATGATCAATGATGAGAAGCTTTCGAGGGCATCAATTACCATTGATCATTTATCGTTGATGAATTTATTTGTTATGCGGTTTCAGCATATTCTTCGGATCAAGAATTTCGTCCAGCTTTTCCTGAGAGACAATTCCTTTTTCCAGAACAAGATTGTAAACACTTTTCCCGGTTTCCAAAGCTTCTTTTGCAATCTGTGTAGACTGTTTGTACCCGATGTAAGGATTCAATGCCGTTACAATTCCGATGCTGTGTTTCACCATATTCAGGCAGACTTCCTTATTGGCTGTAATTCCAACCACACACTTGTCGCGAAGTGTATCCAAAGCATTGCAAAGGAAGTTGATATTTTCCATGATGGCATGAGAAAGTACCGGTTCCATTACATTCAGCTGTAACTGTCCTGCTTCTGCTGCAAAGGTTACCGTAAGATCGTTTCCAATCACTTTGAAACATACCTGATTAACCACTTCCGGAATTACAGGATTTACTTTCCCCGGCATAATAGAAGAACCCGGCTGCATTGGCGGAAGATTAATTTCAAAAAGGCCTGCTCTTGGACCTGATGAAAGTAATCTTAAATCGTTACAAATCTTTGACAGTTTCACAGCAAGGCGTTTCATTGCTGATGAGTAGATCACATAAGATCCCGTATCAGGGGTAGCTTCCACAAGGTCTGGTGCTGAAACAATCGGAAATCCTGTTATCTGAGCTAAGTTTTTAGCACAAAGGGCTGCATAGCCTACCGGAGCATTTATTCCTGTTCCGATGGCAGTAGCCCCCATATTTACTTCTACAAAAAGGCTGGCATTGTTATTCAGCTTGGAGATATCCTCTTCCAAAGTGGCTGCATACGCTTCAAATTCCTGCCCTAAAGTCATCGGGACTGCATCCTGAAGTTGTGTACGTCCCATTTTGATTACATCCTGAAATTCCTGTCCTTTTGCACGGAAAGCAGTGATAATTCTTTCTAATTTTTCTACCAGCCCAATGTTCATCTGAAGCAATCCCATTTTGATAGCTGTAGGATAAGCGTCATTGGTAGACTGAGAAAGGTTGATATGATCATTAGGCGAACAGAATTCGTATTCTCCTTTATTTTTTCCTAATTTTTCCAATACGATGTTAGCGATCACTTCATTCGCATTCATGTTGATAGAAGTTCCTGCTCCCCCCTGAATCATATCTACCGGAAACTGCTCATGATATTTCCCTTCTACAATTTCATCACACGCTTCTGCTATTTTAAAATACAGGTTTTCGTCCAGAAGTCCTAATTCATAATTGGTTTTTGCGGCTGCTTTTTTTACAAAAGCCAACCCTTTTATGAAATCCGGATACGAAGACAAAAGCTGTCCTGAGATTTTAAAATTGTCGATAGCTCTTTGTGTCTGAACCCCATAATAAGCATCTAAAGGCACATTCAGTTCGCCTAATAGATCACTTTCTTTTCTGAAATTTTCCATTACAGATATTTTACTGTTTTTGATCGTTTAAAGATAGCAAAAACGCATCTAACCGATGCGTTTTAATTTGAATTATTTTACTGGATATTTTTGATTTAAAGCCTGGAGTATTGCCCATGTTTCAGCATCCATGATTCCGTCATAATTCTGTGGACGGAAGTGGTACTGGAATGCCTCAATTGTTTTCTTGGTAGCATCATCCCATTGTCCGCTAGGATCAATTGCATATCCGAATTTCTGCAATGAAGTCTGAATAAGGAAAATAAAACTGGACTCATTATATCTTGCTGCCAGGTCGGCTTGTGCAGGTTCAAGATAAGTCTGTTTAGCAGCTTCATCATACCACATTCCAACCTGATATTCGTCATAGAGCTTTTTCCATGGGAACATCGGTCCCGGATCCTGTTTTCTTGTAGGAGCAATATCTGAATGCCCCAATACGTTTGTTGGCTGGATCTGATATCTTGTTACAATATCTTTAACCAGAGCAGCCACTTTTTTCACCTGCTCATCACTAAAAGGGGCAAAAGTTCTTTTACCGGTACTATCTGTAGTATATCCTGTATTTACAATTTCAATACCGATAGAATTATCATTAAGATTTTTGTCATTTCTCCATGCACTTATCCCTGCATGGTATGCTCTTTTATTTTCATCTACCAATTGATAGATCTCGTTATCTCCTGTATTATTTACCAGATAATGGGCACTTACCGACTGTTGGGTAAGAACACTGATTGATTTATCATCTGCAAGAGCGGTATAATGTAATATCAGATAACGCTGTCTGAAATTCTGCCCCACTGCAGGAAAATAAGTTTTTACCACTTTATATCCGCCCGGTTTTGCAGATACAATAGAACCGTAACTTGCCGTATTATCATTTTTTGTTGGGTCTGCTATATTGGTCGTAAAAAATTCTACTCCATGATCAGATATAACTTTTGGTTTTGGAGCAACCGGAGGTTTTGTCTGAACCGTTGGTTTCGCCTGTGTTATTGGGGTTTTCGGTTTGTAAGTATTTTTTTTCACATTTTGCTGAGAAGTACATGAAAAAACAAATGTGCTTAATCCGATGATATATAATGTTTTACGCATCAGTTTGGTTTTTGGATGATTTATTAGTTCAAAAATACACAAAATTTTCTTGAATTTTATTTGGTAAATAAAGAAATCTGTTCTATATTTGCACTCGCAATAACGGAACAACGATCATTAAAAAATAAACAAAAAGGAGGGTTGCCGGAGTGGTTAACGGAGCAGTTTGCTAAACTGTCGACGCGAAAGTGTCGCAAGGGTTCGAATCCCTTACCCTCCGCTCTTCTATATATTCGGGGCGTAGCGTAGTCCGGTCATCGCGCCTGGTTTGGGACCAGGAGGTCGCAGGTTCGAATCCTGCCGCCCCGACTTTTTAATGTGCTTATTACTAAGCGAGAATCAACTTCTAAGGGTGCGTAGCTCAGCTGGATAGAGCATCTGCCTTCTAAGCAGACGGT